>NZ_FNAJ01000007.1:0-366024 GCF_900101905.1 Myxococcus virescens
GGTCGTCACACCCCGTTCTTCAAGGGCTACCGCCCGCAGTTCTACTTCCGCACCACGGACGTGACGGGCTCGGTGAAGCTGCCGGAGAACGTCGAAATGGTGATGCCGGGCGACAACATCGCCATCGAGGTGGAGCTCATCACCCCGGTGGCCATGGAGAAGGAGCTGCGCTTCGCTGTTCGCGAGGGTGGCCGCACGGTGGGCGCCGGCGTCGTGGCGGAAATCATCGAGTAGCGCAAACCCCCAGTGGCTCCCTGCGTTCCCAATTCCGGGAAATTTCAGGGAGCCGTTGGGAATCATGTTGCACACCCTGGGGCGGGATGGTACACACCGCGCCCCTTCGTTCTGAAGAAACGGCTCTGTGAAATCCAGGGGACGTCGGTCGTAACGCCCTCCCGCGGCAGAGGCAGAGTCCGTTCAAAGAGGTTCTTGCGAATGGCGACACAGAAGATCCGCATCCGGCTGAAGGCGTACGACTCGAAGCTCCTGGACCAGAGCGCGGGTGAGATCGTCGAGACGGCCAAGCGCACAGGCGCGAAGGTGGCCGGTCCGATCCCCCTTCCCACGCGCATCAACAAGTTCACGGTGCTGCGGTCTCCGCACGTGGACAAGAAGAGCCGTGAGCAGTTCGAGATCCGCACGCACAAGCGCCTGCTCGATATCCTCGAGCCCACGCAGCAGACGCTGGATGCGCTGATGAAGCTGGATCTGTCGGCTGGCGTTGACGTCGAGATCAAGTCCTAGGAAGCGGGTGGGCGTTCGAGTGGTTTCACTCCGACCCCCGCGAGGAAAGTGCCATGGCGAAGTTTGACGTTGTCGACCTGGATTTGAAGAAGGTGTCGGAGATTGAGCTCTCCGACGATGTCTTCGGCACCGAGCCGAACGCCCACCTGTTTTACGAGGTGGCGAAGATGCAGCAGATCAACCGGCGCCGCGGCACGGTCGGGGTGAAGAACACCTCGCTGGTCAGCGGCGGCGGCAAGAAGCCCTGGAAGCAGAAGGGCACCGGCCGCGCTCGTCAGGGCTCCATCCGCGCTTCCCACTGGGTGGGCGGCGGTAAGGCGATGGCTCCCAAGGCGCGCGACTACTTCTACCGCCCGCCCCGCAAGGTGCGCCGCGGCGCCCTGAAGTCCGCGCTGTCCCTGCGGGCCCAGGAGAAGACGCTCATCATCCTGGACGGCTTCTCCCTGGATGCTCCGAAGAGCAAGCAGGCCTTCGAGGTCCTCACCAAGCGTCTGAAGCTCCAGAACGCCCTGGTGATTGACGACAAGGGCAACACCAACCTGCACCGCAGCGTGCGCAACCTGGCGAAGTTCGACGTGCTGCCGCCCGAGGGCCTGAACCTCGAGGCCGTTCTCCGGCACTCGCACCTCGTCCTCACGTCCGCGGCCGCGAAGACCCTCGAGGGGGCGCTGTCATGAATCTGAACGACGTCATCAAGGGCCCGCTCATCACCGAGAAGCTGGACAAGGCCCGCGAGAAGTTCCGCCAGTACTCGTTCATCGTCGACCGCAAGGCGACGAAGCACGACGTCGCCCGGGCGGTGGAGACGCTCTTCAAGGTCACCGTCGAGGGCGTGAACACCAACATCGTCCGCGGCAAGATCAAGCGGGTGGGTCGTAGCATCGGCAAGCGGCCCAACTTCAAGAAGGCGGTTGTGACGCTGAAGCAGGGCGACTCGATCGAACTCTTCGAGGGAGGGGCGGCCTGACGCCACGGCGTCGAGCCAGCCTGAGGAACACACCATGGGCATCAAGAAGTACAAGCCGACTAGCGCCGCCCGCCGTCTGATGACGGTGTCCGACTTCGCGGACATCACCAAGGACTCGCCCGAGAAGAGCCTCACCGAGCCGCTCAAGCGCTCCGGTGGTCGCAACGTCCACGGGCACATCACCCGCCGGCACCAGGGTGGCGGCCACAAGCGCCGCTACCGCGTCATCGACTTCAAGCGCCGGGACAAGGATGGCGTCCCCGCGAAGGTCGTGGCCGTCGAGTACGACCCCAACCGCACCGCCAACATCGCCCTGCTGCACTACGCGGACGGCGAGAAGCGCTACATCCTCGCTCCGGTAGGTCTGAGCGTGGGTGACACGGTGTTCGCCGGCGAAGGCGCGGACATCCGGCCTGGCAACAGCCTGCCGCTGCAGAACATCCCGGTGGGTACGGTCATCCACAACGTGGAGCTGAAGCCGGGCCGTGGCGCCCAGGTCATCCGCTCCGCCGGCACGTCCGGACAGCTGATGGCGAAGGAGGACCGTTACGCGCAGGTGCGTATGCCCTCCGGCACCGTCCGCAAGGTCCTCATCGAGTGCCGCGCCACCGTGGGCCAGGTCGGCAACATCGAGCACGAAATCATCCGTATCGGCAAGGCGGGTAAGAGCCGCTGGCTGGGCATTCGTCCCACCGTCCGCGGTCTGGCGATGAACCCGGTCGACCACCCGCACGGCGGTGGTGAAGGCAAGTCCGGTCAGGGTAACCCGCACCCTGTGTCCCCCTGGGGCAAGAAGACCAAGGGTCTCACCACGCGCACTAACAAGCGCACTGACAAGTTCATCGTGTCCGGCCGCCGCCAGGGCGCGCGCAGCCAGTAAGAGGATTCCATGGCTCGTTCGATCAAGAAGGGTCCGTTCGTCGACGACTTCCTCGTGAAGAAGATCGAGGACATGATCAAGACGAACAAGAAGGCCGTCGTAAAGACGTGGTCCCGCCGCTCCACGATTCTTCCGGAGTTCGTGGGTCACACCTTCGCGGTGCACAACGGGAAGAAGTTCATCCCGGTGTTCGTCACGGAGAACATGGTTGGCCACAAGCTCGGCGAGTTCGCCCCGACGCGTACGTTCGGTGGCCACTCGGCGGAGAAGAAGGTCGCCAAGGCCCCGGGCAAGTAGCCTGGCGCATTGCCTGAGAGCCTGAGGAGAAGACCATGGAGTCGACTGCACATCTGCGTTTCCTGCGCATGAGCCCCCGCAAGATTTCCACTGTTGCGGAGCTCGTCCGGGGCAAGCCTGTTGAGGCGGCCCTCAACATCCTGAAGTTCACCAAGCGCGCCGCGGCCAAGCCGGTGGAGAAGCTCATCAAGAGCGCCGTGGCCAACGCGACTGACAAGTCCAAGGGCCAGGTCGACGTGGACACGCTCTACGTGAAGACCATCTCCGTGGACCAGGGTCCCACCCAGCGCCGGTTCATGCCGCGCGCCATGGGCCGGGCCACCCCCATCAAGAAGAAGACGGCCCACGTCCACGTGGTGCTCGCCGAGGCGAAGAAGTAGGACCCGTCGGGCCCTGCCCGGACGCTTCAAGGAGAATCACGTTGGGACAGAAAGTTCATCCGATCGGGTTCCGGCTTGGTGTCATCAAGACCTGGGACTCCAAGTGGTTCGAGCACAAGAACTACGCGCAGTGGCTCCACGAGGACATCCGCATCCGCGAGTTCGTGAAGAAGTCGCTGAACCACGCGGGCGTGTCGAAGGTGGAGATCGAGCGCGCGGCCAACAAGGTCAAGGTCAACGTCCACACTGCGCGGCCGGGCATCGTCATCGGCAAGCGCGGCGCGGGCATTGAGACGGTGAAGAAGGACCTCCAGCAGTTCACGAAGAACGAGGTCTTCCTCAACATCGTCGAGGTCCGCAAGGCTGAGACCGACGCGCAGCTGGTGGCGGAGAACATCGCCACGCAGCTCGAGCGCCGCATCGCGTTCCGCCGGGCCATGAAGAAGGCCCTGCAGACGGCGATGAAGTTCGGTGCCAAGGGCATCCGCGTGGCCTGCTCGGGCCGCCTCGGTGGCGCGGAGATGGCGCGCTACGAGTGGTACCGCGAGGGTCGCGTGCCCCTGCACACCCTGCGCGCGGACATTGACTACGGTTTCGCCGAGGCGAAGACGACCTACGGCAAGATCGGCTGCAAGGTCTGGGTCTGCAAGGGCGAGGTCCTCCCGGGCAAGGGTGGCCAGGCCCCCATGCCCTCCAACCGGTAATCAGTCCACCCGCGCCGGGCGCTCCCAGAAGGGGCGCCCGGGGCAGGGCGGCGAAGGACAGCGACGATGCTTCAGCCTGCTCGTACGAAGTACCGCAAGATGCACAAGGGCCGCATGCCTGGCAGTGCCCACCGGGGTAGCGACATGACCTACGGTGAGTACGGTCTGATGAGCCTCCAGCCGGGGTGGATCACCTCCCGGCAGATCGAGGCGGCTCGTATCGCGATGACGCGTCACGTGAAGCGTGGCGGCAAGATCTGGATCCGTATCTTCCCGGACAAGCCCATCACCAAGAAGCCCGCTGAGACCCGTATGGGTACCGGTAAGGGTGGCGTGGAGTACTACGTCGCGGTGGTGAAGCCCGGCCGCATCCTCTACGAGATGGAGGGTATGACGCCGGAAGTGGCCACCGGGGCGCTGAAGCTGGCGCAGGCGAAGCTGCCGGTGCTCACGAAGATCGTGAAGCGGGCGGACCTGAGCCTCTAAGGCACCGAGCGGCGGGAGCTGGTCCCCTGGACAGCTTCCGCTCGCATGGAGAGTGAAATGGCGACTGCGAAGGAATTGAAGGAACTGTCGGCGGACGACCTGAAGCAGCGCGCGGCGGAGCTGCGCGAGACGCTGTTCCAGGACCAGCTGAAGCGGCGGACCGGTTCGCTGGACAACCCGGCCGAGCGCACCCAGCACCGACGGGACCTGGCGCGGGTTCTGACCGTGCTGACCCAGAAGACGAAGGCTTAAGGGCTGAACACCCACGACTCCAAGCGCGCTCAGCTGATAGAGGAGCGCGTGCGGCCATCCGGGCGCCAATGCCCGGGTGCATGAGAGACAGTGAGAGAGAAGATGGCTGAAGCGACCGAGACGCAGGCTTCTGAGACTTCCACCCGTGGCCGTCCCAAGACGCGCGTGGGGATTGTCACCTCCAACAAGATGCAGAAGACGGTGGTCGTCACCGTCCAGCGCCGGGCTCCGCACCCGAAGTACGGGAAGATCATGAGCCTGCGCGAGAAGTACAAGGCGCACGTGGAGGATCACGACTACCCCAAGAAGATCACCATCAACGAGGGTGATCGGGTCCGGATCGCCGAGACCAAGCCCGCTTCGAAGGACAAGCGTTGGCGCGTGGTCGAGGTGCTGGAGAAGAGCAAGAACGTCTAGCACGCATGTCCCTTCCGCGCGGCCGTGAGGCGGCGCGGGATGGTCACCGGCGACAGGAGATTCCCAGATGATTCAGATGACGAGCGTGCTCGACGTGGCGGACAACTCGGGCGCGAAGAAGGTGTTCTGCATCAAGGTGCTCGGTGGTTCGAAGCGCAAGTATGCGTCCATCGGCGACGTGATTGTCGTTTCGGTGCGCGAGGCGCTTCCCAACTCGAAGGTGAAGAAGGGTGACGTGGCCAAGGCCGTCATCGTTCGCACCAAGCGCGAGGTGGGTCGTCCGGACGGCAGCTACATCAAGTTCGACGGCAACTCCGCGGTCCTCATCAACAAGGACATGGAGCCCATTGGTACGCGTATCTTCGGGCCGGTGGCCCGTGAGCTCCGCGCCCGCAAGTTCATGAAGATCATCTCGCTGGCGCCCGAAGTCCTCTGAGAGGACGGCAGGCCGGACGGCGAGCAGCCAGAGAGAGGAAGCCATGCAGAAGCTGAAGGTTGGAGACACGATCCAGGTCATGGCCGGGGCCGAAGCCTCCGAGAAGAACCCGGCGACCAAGCGCGGCAAGGTACTGAAGATCGATCGCGAGGCTGAGCGCGTGACGGTCGAGGGCCTGCGCCTGGTCAAGCGTCACATGAAGAAGACGCCCCAGAGCCCGGAAGGCGGCATCGTCGAGAAGCCGGGCACGATCGCGCTGGCGAACGTGCAGGTGGTTTGCGCCAAGTGCGACAAGCCGACCCGAGTGGGCATCCGTACTGAAGGTGAAGAGGGCAAGAAGAAGCGGTTCTGCAAGAACTGCGACGCCCTGATTGACTAGGTGTCCGCGTTGGTGCATGTATGCGCGCCCTTTGCCCACCCTGGTGGTGGCGAAGGGCGGGCGTGCAGGCATGGAGGGCCCGTGGAGCAACAGGGGCCCTCGCGGTGTTTCCAGGTTCCATACGAAGGACTGATCGGGCGTGCTGGGTCCACGACGGCGCCCCGAAGCAGAGGACAGGACGATGGCTGACGAGAAGAAGGCCGAGCAGAAGGAAAAGAAGGCGAAGCGGGGCAAGAAGGAAGAGGCCAAGAAGGTTGGCTTCGCCGCCAATATCGAGGAAGGCCTGGAGTCCAAGCCGGCCCGTCTGAAGGTGCGTTTCTTCAAGGAAGGTGTTCCGTCCCTCCTGAAGGAGCTGAGCCTGAAGAACCCGATGCAGGTTCCCCGGCTGGAGAAGATCGTCGTCAACATGGGTCTGGGCGAGGCGCTCGCCAACAACAAGATCCTGGAGTCGGCGGTGGAGCAGCTCGCGGCGATCACCGGCCAGAAGCCGATCGTCACGCGCGCCCGCAAGTCCATCGCGAACTTCAAGCTGCGCCAGGGGCAGGCCATCGGTGCCGCCGTCACGCTGCGCGGCGACCGCATGTACGAGTTCATGGACCGCCTCATCACCGTGGCGCTGCCGCGCGTGCGTGACTTCAAGGGCGTGTCCCCCAAGGCGTTCGACGGGAAGGGCAACTACACGCTCGGCGTGCGCGAGCAGATCATCTTCCCTGAGATCAACTACGACCAGATCGAGAAGGTGAAGGGGCTCAACATCAGCTTCGTCACCACTGCTGCCAACGACGAGCAGGGGCTGGCGCTGATGCGTCACTTCGGCATGCCGTTCCGTCAGTAAGCCCTCGAGTCAAGGACCCGACGAAACATGGCCAAGCTCTCCAAGATCGCCCAGGCAAAGCGCAAGCCGAAGTTCTCGGTGCGCCAGTACAACCGCTGCCCGCTGTGTGGCCGGCCGCGCGCGTTCCTGCGCAAGTTCAAGATGTGCCGTATCTGCCTCCGCAACCGCGCCCTCCGCGGCGAGGTCACCGGCGTTACCAAGTCGTCCTGGTAGCCGGAAGGGCAGGGTGCCTGGCGGGCCTCATCGGCCGGCCAGGCACATTGAAGTAGGAAGTTCGTAGTGGCGGTCAGCGCGAACCCCCGGGATGGGCCCGGCAGGCGCGGTGGCCGCGAACGCGGGGCGCCCGGTACGGGGTCTCGCTTGGGAAGGTACTCCATGCCGGTCAATGATCCCGTCGGCGACATGCTGACCCGCCTGCGCAACGCTTCGCGCGCGCGTCACGACAAGGTCGTCATCCCCCACTCGAAGCTCAAGCTCGAGATCATCAAGGTCCTCAAGGACGAGGGCTACATCGGCGAGTTCGTGGTGCACGAGCAGACCGTGCAGAACAAGCGCACGGTGTTCCCGGAGATCTCGGTGCAGCTGAAGTACGGTCCGGACCGTGCGCCTGCCATCACCGGTATCCGCCGCGTGTCGAAGCCGGGTCTGCGTCGCTATGCCGCCGCGCGTGAGATTCCGCAGGTGCTGGGTGGCCTGGGTATCTCCATCCTGTCCACCTCCCGCGGCATCATGGTGGATTCCGAGGCCCGCAAGCAGAAGGTCGGCGGCGAGCTGCTCTGCACCGTCTACTAGCCAGCCGCCAGGGTGCGGCGCCCCGTGAGGGAGCGCGCCCCAGGCACACAGGACCGAGGCAACCATGAGTCGGATTGGAAAACTGGCGATCAAGCTCGGCGACAAGACGAAGGCCGTCATCGCCGGCGAGCAGGTGAACTTCGAGGGCCCCAAGGGCAAGCTGTCGGTGAAGCTGCCTGGCAAGGTCAAGGTCGAGATCAAGGACGGCGAGATGACCGTGCAGCGCGCGGATGACTCGCGCGAGGCGCGCAGCCTGCACGGGCTGACCCGGACCATCCTCGCGAACGCCGCGAAGGGTGTGAGCACGGGCTTCGAGAAGAAGCTGGACATTCGCGGCGTTGGTTTCCGCGCCGAGGTGAAGGGCAAGGCCATTCACTTCGCGCTGGGGTTCTCGCACCCGGTGGTGTTCAACCTGCCCGAGGGCGTGACGGCCGAAGTCGACAAGGCGCCGCGCAACGAGGACAGCTTGCCCACCGTGGGCCTGACGCTCCGTTCTTCGGACAAGGAAGCGCTGGGCGCGACGGCGGTGAACATCCGCTCGCTGCGTCCCCCCGAGCCCTACAAGGGCAAGGGCATCAAGTACGCCGAGGAGCGCATCCGTCGCAAGGAGGGCAAGACCGGTACGACCTAGTCGTCCTGTCTTTCCTAAGTGTTCCAAACTCCACCGGGTCCTCGGGACCTGGTGGCATCATCCGGAGGCGGAAGGCCGCATCGCCTCCGGACGGAAAAGGAAGCAGCCATGCCTACGAAGATTGAAGCCCGTCTCAAGAGGAAGAACCGCATCCGCAAGAAGCTGTCGGGTACGACAGAGCGGCCGCGGCTCACCGTGTACAAGAGCCTCAAGCACATCTATGCGCAGGTGGTGGACGACACCACGGGCAAGACGCTGGCGTTTGCTTCGTCGCTGTCCAAGGACCTGAAGGGTCAGGACGAGGGCGACAAGAAGGCGGATGCGAAGCGTGTTGGTGCTCTGATTGCGCAGAAGTGCAAGGCCGCCAACGTCGAAGCGGTGGTGTTCGACCGCAACGGCTTCCCTTATCACGGGCGCATCGCCGCCGTGGCCGACGCCGCGCGCGAGGCCGGGCTGAAGTTCTAAGAATTCGAAAGGAATCCCCCAAGTGGCAACTCCGATCAATCCGAACGATCTGGACCTCACCGACCGCGTGGTGAATATCAACCGCGTGGCCAAGGTCGTGAAGGGCGGCCGCCGTTTCTCGTTCGCCGCCCTGGTGGTGGTGGGGGACGGCGCCGGACACGTGGGCGTCGGCCTGGGTAAGGCCAACGAAGTCCCCGAGGCCATCCGCAAGGGTGGTGAGAACGCGAAGAAGAACCTGTTCCGCGTCCCGCTCGTGGGTCACACCATTCCGCACGAGGTGCTCGGGCACTTCGGCGCTGGCTGGGTGCTGCTGAAGCCGGCCACCCAGGGTACGGGCGTCATCGCCGGCGGCGCGGTTCGCGCGGTGCTGGAGGCGGCGGGCATCCGGAACATCCTGACCAAGAGCCAGGGGTCGCGGAACCCGCACAACGTGCTGAAGGCCACTGTCGCTGGCCTGAAGCTGCTGCGCAGCGCGGAGCAGGTTTCGCGTCTCCGTGGCAAGGACGTCGAGCCGGCGAAGCTCGCCGGGGAGCAGAGGGGCTAGCCCATGGCGCTCAAGGTGAAGCTGGTGAAGAGCTTTGCGGGTGCGTCCAGCGACATGCTGGACACCATCCGTGGGCTGGGCCTGAAGAAGTTCGGTGACGAGCGGCTCCTCAAGGACACGCCTGCGGTTCGCGGGATGGCGTTCAAGGTGAAGCACCTGGTCACCCTGGAAACCGTTTCCGGCGACGCGCCGGCGCCCAAGCGCCGCAAGCCCGCCAAGATTGCCCTGCGGGAGCGGGCGATCGCGTATCAGGCCAAGCAGAACAAGGCCTGAGTCACGAGAGGATCGAGACGATGAGCACTCTGAACAAACTGCAGCGTCCGGCGCGCTCGTGGCACCGCAAGAAGCGCGTAGGCCGCGGCCAGGGTAGTGGTCTTGGCAAGACGGCCGGCCGCGGTGGCAAGGGCCAGAAGGCCCGCACCGGCAACATGCGGTTCGAAGGCTTCGAGGGTGGCCAGAGCCCCCTGCAGCGGCGCCTGCCGAAGTTTGGCTTCACGCCGCCGAACCGGACGGTCTACGCGGTCGTCAACCTGTCGGACCTCGAGCAGCACTTCGATGCCGGCGCCACGGCGGACGTGGAGACGTTGCGCAAGGTCGGCCTGGTCAAGGGCCGCTACCACGGCGTGAAGCTGCTGGCCCGCGGCGAGCTGACCAAGAAGGTCACCGTGGTCGTGCACAAGGCGTCTGAGGCGGCGAAGGCGGCCATCCAGAAGGCGGGCGGCGCGGTGGAAGAGATTCCGCTGGTGGCCCACAAGCCGGAGTCCGCGGCCAAGGCGCACGCTGGCAAGGGCGTCAAGGCTCCTCGGCAGCCCAAGGCCTGAGCGTGCCTGGCGCGCATCACTTGCTGGTGGTGCGCGCAGTTTCGCTTGTGTAGGCTTCTGCGCCCCTTTCCCACTCGTGGAACAGGGGCGTTTTGTCGTCCTGGCAGAACCCTCTCGAAGAGGATGGCTACCCCGTGGCTCTGAACGCCTTCGCCAACGTCTTCCGTATCGCTGAGCTGCGCAGTCGGCTCGCGTATACGCTCGCGCTGCTCGCCGTCTATCGCATCGGCATCTTCATCAACACGCCAGGCGTGGACCGTTCGGCGATGAACGCGTTCATGGACGCCCAGAAGCAGTCGGGCGGCCTCGTCTCGCTGTTCAACCTCTTCTCCGGCGGCGCGCTGGAGCAGATGTCCATCTTCGGATTGGGCATCATGCCGTACGTCAGCGCCTCCATCATCATGCAGCTGCTCGCCGTGGTCGTACCCAGCCTGGAGCGGCTGCAGAAGGAAGGCGCCGGCGGCCGGCAGAAGATCAACCAGTACACCCGCTATGGCACGATCGCGCTCTCCGTCGTGCAGGGCATCGGCATCTCGCGGTGGCTGGCGTCGCTGGGCCGCTCCGACGGTGGCCAGAGCGGTTTCAACCAGGTGGTCGTCCCCGACGACAGCGCTTGGTTTACCTTCATGACGGTGGTCAGCCTCACGGCCGGCACGGCCTTCATCATGTGGCTGGGTGAGCGCATCACCGAGCGCGGCATCGGCAACGGCATCTCGCTCATCATCTTCGCCGGTATCGTGGCGGGCCTGCTCCCGGGCGCGAAGCAGCTGCTGGACCTGACCCGTCAGGACGTCATTTCGATGGCCGAGGTGCTCGCGCTGGTCGTCTTCATGCTCATCATCATCGCCGCGGTCGTCTACGTGGAGCGTGGCATGCGGCGCATCCCCATCCAGTACGCGAAGCGAATGGCGGGGCGGCGGATGTTCGCCGGCCAGGCGACGTACTTCCCGATGAAGGTGAACACCTCGGGCGTGATTCCCCCCATCTTCGCGGGCGCGGTGCTGTCCTTCCCGGCCACGCTGGGAACCTGGTTCCCGTTCCTGCAGGGATTCCAGCGCGCCATCGAAGGCAACCTGTGGATCTACAACGGGCTGTTCGTCGTGATGGTCATCTTCTTCGCCTACTTCTATACGGCGCTGACGTTCCGGCCGGACGACGTGGCGGACAACATCAAGAAGCAGGGTGGCTACATCCCGGGCATCCGTCCGGGCCGTCAGACGGCGGAGTTCATCGAGCGCGTGCTCAACCGGCTCACGTTCGGTGGTGCCATCTACCTGTCGGTCGTCTGCGTGATTCCGTCGGTCATCAGTGGCTTGCTGGGGGTGCGGTTCACCTTCGGCGGCACGGCGCTGCTGATCGTCGTGGGCGTGGCGTTGGATACGGTGCAGCAGATCGAGGGCCACCTCATCAGTCGTAACTACGAGGGCTTCGCCGGCCCTCGCGGCCCGCGCATCCGGGGCCGGGTGCGCGTGGCGGCCTGAGCCTCCGCGCGGGCGTTCCGGGCGCCTCTCCCCGTCGCGGGGAGGGGCGCCTCGTCGTTCCCAGGCTAGGTGTTGTTCAAGGATATTCGCTGGTGCACACGGAGCGCGCTCGGGGGTTTGAGTCCTACGACTTCCGTGCCTTCCTTCGGAGCTGAGAGGACACATGAACCTGATCCTGTTGGGGCCGCCGAACGCGGGGAAGGGGACACAGGCGAAGCGCCTGTTCGCCGACTTCCAGATCCCCCAGATCTCCACCGGGGACATCCTCCGCAAAGCAGTCGCGGAGGGCACGGAACTGGGCAGGGTGGCTGGCCCGCTCATGGCCGCCGGGCAGTACGTCCCGGACGACGTCGTGATCGGTATCGTCGAGGAGCGCCTCAAGGAGGCGGACGTGGCCAAGGGCTTCGTCCTGGACGGCTTTCCGCGCACGCCGGGCCAGGCGGACGCGCTGGACAAGATGCTGGGTCGCCTGGGCAAGCAGCTGAGCGCCGTCATCTCGCTCGAGGTGCCGCACGCGAAGCTGGTGGAGCGCGGCTCCGGCCGGCGGGTCTGCCCGGTGGATGGCAGCGTCTACCACGTCTACCAGAGCCCGCCGAAGCGGGCGGGGTACTGTGACAAGTGCAATACCGGGCTTGTCCAGCGCCCGGATGATATGCCCGAGGTCATCGAGAAGCGCCTTCAGAAGTACGACTCGGAGACGGCGCCGCTGAAGGCCTTTTATGAGAAGAAGGGCCTGCTCAAGAGCGTGGACGGCGTGGGCACGCCCGAGGGTATCTACGAAGAGATCAAGGCCGCTGCGGGCAAGGCCTGATCCATCTGGCGGGTGGGGTGCCGGCCTGGCTGGTACCTCCTCGCCGGTTCGTCGCTGAAGCGACGGAGCTTGTTTCCGGAGGCCATGGGGAGCTCCTGCCTGGGGGGATCTGGACTCCCGTCCGGGACAGGCGCATTTTCACCCCGCCGGGAGAGCACCCGTTCCAGGTGTGGACCTTGACGTAGGTCTCACAGATTGAGTTGATTTTGCCATGACTGCGGGTGAAGTAGCCCGCTGTTATGTGGGGTTAGTAGGAAACCAAGTTTTGCAGTCGCGCGACGCTTGCCACTTGCGGACCAAAGTGCTATCCCGCCGCGCTTCCAAGAGGTTCGTGGTCCGGGGAAGAGAGTCTGACGCTTGCCGAAGGATGATTCCATCGAAGTCGAGGGGACCGTGATGGAGCCCCTCCCGAACGCGATGTTCCGCGTGGTGCTGGACAACGGCCACAAGGTGCTCGCGCACATCTCGGGCAAGATGAGGATGCACTTCATCCGCATCCTCCCGGGTGACAAGGTGAAGGTCGAACTGTCTCCGTACGACCTGACGCGCGGGCGGATCACGTACCGGGCGAAGTAGTAGGGTGCACCCGCCTGGGAATGGCGGGCCGCCCGTTGGGCTTTTCTTTAGCTGAGGAAGGAAGTTCGCTCCAATGAAGGTACGGGCGTCCGTCAAGAAGATCTGCGACAAGTGCAAGATTGTTCGCCGTAAGGGAATCGTGCGCATCATTTGCGCCTCCAACCCCCGGCACAAGCAGCGCCAGGGCTAACGGCCAAGCGGCCGTTGGCTTCAGACCAACTCCACCTAAGAAGGAAGACCGAAGATGGCTCGTATCGCCGGCATCGATCTGCCGCCCAACAAGCGCGCGGTGATCTCGCTCCAGTACATCTACGGGATCGGCAACAAGTCCGCGCAAGACATCATTGCTGCGGCGGGCATCGATCCCACGACCCGGACCAAGGACCTCACCGAGGAGCAGGCCCGCAAGATCCGCGAGATCATCGAGGCCAGCTACAAGGTGGAGGGCGACCTCCGGCGCGAAGTCACCATGAACATCAAGCGGCTGATGGACCTGGGTTGCTACCGGGGCCTTCGTCACCGCAAGGGCCTGCCGGTTCGTGGCCAGCGGACCCACACCAACGCGCGTACCCGCAAGGGTCCGAAGCGGGGCATCGTCCGGGCGAAGCCGGCAGCTCCGGCCCGGTAAACGCAGCGCTGGCCCGTAAGGTGCCAGCGTCGATCACCTCCTCCCAGGAGCAGCAACTCACATGGCTGACGAGATCAATACTTCGGCTGCGGCGTCCACGGGCGCCGAGGGCGAGGCCCCTGCCGCGAAGAAGTCGAAGCGCAAGGGCAAGAAGAACATCCTCAACGGCGTGGTCCACATCCAGTCCACGTTCAACAACACCATCATCACGATCACGGACGTGTCCGGGAACGTGATCTCCTGGTCGTCCGCCGGGGCGCGTGGCTTCAAGGGAAGCCGCAAGTCCACCCCGTTCGCGGCGCAGGTGGCCGCTGGCGACGCCGCGGCGAAGGCGATGGAGCACGGCCTGAAGAACGTGTCCGTGTTCGTGAAGGGCCCGGGCGCGGGCCGCGAGTCGGCGCTGCGCGCGCTGGCCGCCGCCGGTCTGAAGATCAACCTCATCCGCGACGTGACGCCCATCCCGCACAACGGATGCCGTCAGCCCAAGCGTCGCCGCGTCTAACCCCTTCGTCAGGGCTGCCCTTGCACCTTGGTGTGGGGGCGGCTCCAGATCACCTCTAAGGACCTCTCAATGGCTCGTTACACTGCCAGCGCCTGCCGCATCTGCCGGCGCGAAAACCTGAAGATGTACCTCAAGGGCGACCGTTGCTACACGGACAAGTGCGCCATTGAGCGCCGCCCCTATCCCCCGGGTCAGCACGGCCAGGGCCGCGTGAAGTTCTCCGGCTACGGCGTGCAGCTGCGCGAGAAGCAGAAGGTCAAGCGCATGTACGGCCTGCTGGAGAACCAGTTCCGCGGCTACTACCACCGCGCGTCCGCCGCCAAGGGCAAGACGGGTGAGAACCTCCTGCAGCAGCTGGAGCTCCGTCTGGACAACGTGGTGTTCCGCATGGGCTTCGCGGACACGCGCAACGAGGCGCGCCAGCTGGTGCGTCACGGTCACTTCCAGGTGAACGGCCGCAAGGTGAACATCCCCTCGTTCGCCGTGAAGCCGGGCACCGCGGTGGAGGTGGTGGAGAAGAGCCGCAAGGTGCTCCGCATCTCCGAGGCGCTGGAGACGGTGGACCGCCGTGGCGTTCCGCAGTGGATCTCCCTGGACAAGAAGGCGTTCAAGGGCACGGTCACCACGGTTCCGAACCGTGAGGACCTGACGATGCCCATCTCCGAGCAGCTCATCGTCGAGCTCTACTCGAAGTAAGCACGCTGGATGTCGCAGTGGACGCCCTGGCCGCCGAGGCCGGGGCGTCTTGCTTTCAAGCAGTCGCAGTCCCCGCGTGCGCATCCTCCCGCCAGGCCGGTGGGTAAGTCGGTGGTGCGGCACGAACCGAGGAGCGGTACACCATGGCTGATACGTTCGTTGCGAAGAACTGGCGTGACCTGATCAAGCCCCGTCGCATGGAGGTGGATCAGGACAGCGCGACCCCCACCTACGGCAAGTTCGTCGCGGAGCCGCTCGAGCGCGGTTTCGGTACGACGCTGGGCAACTCGCTCCGCCGGGTGCTGCTGTCGTCGCTGCAGGGCGCCGCCATCACCACCGTCAAGATTGAAGGCGTGGACCACGAGTTCACGACCATCCCCGAGGTGTCCGAGGACGTCACGGACGTCGTGCTGAACCTGAAGGAAGTCCTCCTTCGGATGCACACGAACGAGACGAAGACGCTCCGCATCGAGGCGGAGGGCCCCAAGGAGGTCAAGGCCGGTGACATCATCACCGACCCGGACACCGAGATCCTCAACCCGGGCCACCACATCTGCACCATCTCCGAGGGTGGCAAGCTCCGCATGGAGCTGACCTGCCGCCGCGGCCGTGGTTACACGCCGGCCAACGTGAACAAGGTCGCCGGTTCGCCCATCGGCACCATTCCCATCGACTCGCTGTTCTCGCCCATCCGCAAGGTGAACTACCAGGTCACCAACGCGCGCGTCGGTCAGGTCACGGACTTCGACAAGCTGTCGCTCGAGGTCTGGACGGACGGCTCCGTGTCCCCGCAGGACGCGGTGGCGTACGCGGCGAAGATCATCAAGGAGCAGCTCACCGTCTTCGTGAACTTCGACGAGACGGAGGAGCCCGTCGTCGCCGAGGCGCCGAAGGAAGAGGCGAAGCTGAACGAGAACCTGTTCCGCTCGGTGGATGAGCTCGAGCTGTCGGTCCGCTCGGCGAACTGCCTGCAGCAGGCGAACATCAAGTCCATTGGCGACCTCGTGCAGCGCACCGAGGCCGAGATGCTCAAGACGAAGAACTTCGGCCGCAAGTCTCTGAAGGAGATCAAGGAGATCCTCGCGGAGATGGGCTTGTCGCTGGGCATGAAGCTGGAGAACTGGCCGCCGAAGCAGGCGCCGGCTCCCGCGCAGCCGAAGGCGTAGTAGGGTTCACGCAGGGCCTCCCCACGTGGCCGCGGTACGGCGGTCAGCGGCGCGAGGGGAGGGGGCTGGGACGTCTTCCGGTCCGAATGACAGCGGCGGGCCTCGTGCCGGGTCCGCCCATCCCACCCGGTACCTGATACGGCCGGAGTGGTGGAGTCCTCACCAGGACTCCGGAGCACGACGATGCGCCATAAGGTCGGACAGAGGAAGCTTCACCGCAGCACGAGCCACCGGCTCGCGATGCTCAACAACATGGTGACCTCGCTGTTGGAGCACCAGGCCATCCGCACCACGCTTCCCAAGGCCAAGGAGGCCCGGAAGATCGCGGAGCGGATCATCACCCTGGGTAAGCGTGGCGGCCTCGCCAACGTTCGCCTGGCGGCCCGTACGGTCAAGGACCGCGACGTGCTGCAGAAGGTGTTCGGCGAGTACAAGGACCGGTACGCCAGCCGTCCCGGTGGCTACACCCGCATCGTTCGGCTCGGCTTCCGCCGGGGCGACGCCGCGGAGATGGCCCTCCTGGAGCTCGTGGACCGGCCGGAGAAGGCCGCTCCCGTCGACACCGAGGCGGCTGCGCCTGCGGAAGAGACGAAGGCGGAGTAGTCCAGTACGGACTGCATACCTGGCCCCTTCGTGAGAAGGGGCTGGGAGCAACGCGAGGGCGCGCTTCCGAGAGGAAGGGCGCCCTTCGTGTTTCCACGGCGGACTACCGCTGCGGCTTGTGAATGCGCTCCCAGGCGGCGTTGAGGTCCTCTGTGAGGTCCGCGCTGTCATCCCGGCTGCGCATCTGGATGGACTGGAAGCGGAGGTCCGCGGGCGCGGCGCCGCTGGAGCCCATCAGCTGCTTGGGGGTGATGGTGATGAACTCACCCGGGGCCACCGTCAGCACCGCCGCCTGGTACTGCCCGTTGACGGTGAGGGTGACGTCGTACCAGGGCTCCTTGCTCTCGTTCCAGATGGTGACCGAGGGCCGGTCCAACCTGTCACTGAGCACCAGGCGCGCGTCCATGTCCCCCTTGCGCACCGTGCTGCCCGGGCACGCAATGGCCAGGCTCGCCACCGTCATCACCAGCCAGCCGGCGATGATGGACGCCTTGTATTTGAAGAAGCGGTCGCTCCGCCGGAAGTCCGCGACCAGCTCCTTGAGGATGGAGAGGCCATTGAGGAGGTGGTTCGACGCATCTCCCGCCAGGCGCTTCCCCAGTGGGCCGTCTGGCTTCTCCTTCAGGAGCGGCTCGGCGCGCGCGGCGGACATCACCCGCAGGTTGGACTGGCTGGGTGCGCGTGGCATGCCGGGGTTCGTCGGCGTGCGCGGCTGAGAGCCAGACGGAGACGCCGCCCGAGGAGGCTGCGTTCCAGGCTGGGGGGGCTTGCGACCGTCGCTCATCGGACAACGAGTGTAGAGGGCTGGGCCCGTGGATGGCTACTGTGCCTTGAGTTGCTGAAGCGCGCGTGACGCCACCGCGTTTTCAGGCTGGGTCTCCAGCACCTTCATCAGCCAACGCTCGGCCTCGCTGGCCGCGGTCTTCCGCGCCTCGGGGCGCGAGGCCTTCATCGCCTGCTCGGTGTAGAGCAACCCCAAGCGCAGGCTGAACTCCATGTTCTCCGGGTCCTTTTCGACCACGCGGCGCAGCTCGCGCTCGGCGGCGGCGAAGTCACCCTCCAGTTGGTACACGAGCGCCAGCTTGCCTCGCATCGCCACGGCTTCCGGTGCCAGGGCGGTGGCCACGGTGAAGGACTCGCGGGCGGCCGTGAGGTCCCTGCGCTCCAGGTGGATGTCACCCAGGTGGAACCACGCGGTCTCCAGCAGCGGATGGAGCGCCACGGCCTTCTCGAAGGAGACACGGGCCGCGTCGGGGCGCTGGCGCGCCAGGTAGAGCTCGCCCAGATAGAAGTGGTTCTTGCCATCGCGGGGGGCGCGTTCGATGGCCTGCTTGAACTCATCCACCGCGCGTCCCGAGTCATCCAGGCGTTGGTAGGCCAGGCCCAGCAGGGCGTGCACCACCGCGACGTCCGGGTAGTCGAGCAGGATTTCCTCGAAGGCGAGGATGGCGTGCTGGGGCGCATCCAGGTCCTTCAGGTAGCGCATGCCTTCTTCCAGCTTGGCCTCGGCGGCCTTGGGGAAGCCGGAGAACGGATCCGCGATCTGCTCCATCAATGCCCGCGCGGTGGAGACCTCGGCCGGCGTGGGCTGGCCCCGCACCACCGTACCCAGGGCTTCCACGGCCCCGGGCGCGTCTCCCGTGCGGTGCAGCGCCTTGGCCAACGGCAGGCGCCAGGCGGTGCGGGCTGGCTCCAACGCCGTGGCGCGCCGCAGGGGCCCGAGCGCCTCCGTGTACTGTTCGGACTCCAACTGCGCGAGCCCCAGCCGGTAGTGGAACTCCGCGGTGTCCGGTGCCAGGGTCGCGGCGCGCTCGAAGGCGGCGACGCTGGGCGCCCCCGCGTCGCGAGCGCGTGAGAAGAGGGCGAGCCCCAGCATGTACTGGTCGACCGCGCGCTCACCCGCCGCGATTCGCTTCTGGAGCTCCGCGATCCACGCGTCCGTCTGCCCCGCCTTCACGTAGGCCTCGGTGAGCGAGCGCGCCACGTCCAGGTTGTCCGGCGTCTGCCGGTGCAGGTCTGTCAGCAGCCCCAGGGCCTTCGTGGGCTGATGCTCGTCCAGGTAGGCCCGCGCCTGGGAGAGCGGATCGGTGGGGCGCGCCTTGGCGGAGTTGGAGGAGGTGGTGCTGCAACCAGTCAGGAGGCCCACGCCGAGTACCGCGGCGCGAATCCAGGGACGGGAACGGAGGTGGCGAATGGTCATCTCGGAGAGGCGTCTCAGGTGGAGGAGAGGGCTCGGGCGCTGGCGTCGCTGACGCCCTCGGCGCCCGCGGCGGCCACGGCGTCATCCACGTCGCCGCCCTTGCCCCCGAGGGACAGGCTGTCCGCGATGATGACGGCACGGACGGCTCGGGCCAGCCCTTCGCGGTCGTTCTCGGCGAACGTGGTCGTGTCGATGGGCTTGCCAATCTTCACGCGGATGGGACCGGGGGTGATGTTCCAGGTGGACTTGGGCATCAGGTCGCCGGAGCCCTCGATGGTGACGGGGCAGACGGGGACGCGGGCCTTCAGCGCCAGGGCGAAGGGGCCCTTCTTGAAGGGCAGGACGCGGCCGTCCGTCGAGCGGGTGCCTTCCGGATACAGGAAGATGCTGGTGCCACCGCGAATCTTGGCCGCTGCCGCGTTGAGCGAGGCGATGGCCTTGGAGCGGTTGGAGCGGTTGATGAAGACGTGGCCCGCGAGCGCCAGGTACCAGCCGATGAGGGGCACCCACTTGAGCTGCGTCTTGGCGACGTAGCGGAAAGGGATGGGGACGGCCAGGAAGTGCGCCGGGATGTCGATGGTGGACTGGTGGTTGGCCACGTAGATGGTGGGCCGATTCGGGTCCACGTTCTCCTGGCCGATGATTTCCAGCTTGGCGCCCCCTGCCCACAGCAGCACGGGCGACCAGAGCTCGCGCGCCACCCAGATGGAGCGCGAGGGGTTGAGCGTGAGCAGCATCGCCAAGGTGGCAATGGGGAAACAGAAGAGCGTCCAGACGCCCGCCACGAAAATGCAAAAGAGCTTGCGCATCCCTCAGCCCGCCTCCTGGGGGCCGATGTTCAGGGCCGGAAGGTGCCCGGGCCCGCGGGCTTGCCCGCCGAAGCTCCCTGGCCAGACGCTCAGGCGGCGACTCCCACGAGGGAGGACGGCGGCACCTGTCACGCGTTGAACGGGACGACGGGGGGGCATGCACTTCTTCTACCACGTCCTACCTACACGTTGTTTCTGGTGCGCGTCGCTCGGCGGGGTTACAAGCAGGGGTGGTGTGGCCAGGAAAAAGTTCATCGCCATCGCGGGCAACATCGGCGCCGGAAAGACGGAGCTGACGTCCTTCCTCTGCCGGAAGTACGGGTTGACGCCCTCCTTCGAACCCAACGACCAGAACCCTTATCTGGCGGACTTCTACAAGGACATGAAGACGTGGGCGTTCCGCTCACAGCTCTTCTTCTTGACGCACAAGTTCCGCCTGCACCGGGAGCTGGAGCGCACCTCCGGGACGGTGCTTCAGGACCGCACCCTTTATGAGGACGCGGAGATTTTCGCCAAGAACCTCCACCGGCAGCGGCTCATCGACAAGCGGGACTGGAAGACATACTGCGAGCTGTACGAGACGATTTCGGAGTCGTTGCGGCCCCCCGACCTGATGATCTACCTCCGCTGCCCAGTGCAGACGATTCGTGAACGCATCCGCATCCGTGGCCGGGCCATGGAGCGGGACATCCCCACCCGCTACCTGCAGCGCCTCAATGCCCTCTATGAGGAGTGGTTCGAGGGCTACCGCCTGTCGCCGGTGCTCGTGCTTCCCACGGACAAGCTCGACTATTTGACCAACCTGGTGGACCGCGTGGACCTCTTTCGGCAGATCGAGAAGCACCTGTGATGGAGGTCTACCTGCTGGCGACGGAGCAGGAGGGCCCGGCTCCCCTCGATGCGCTGCGCGCGTCCTTCGCGAACGATGAGGTGGAGTTCACCCCGGACGCGGACGGCGAGGGGTTCACCCTGCGGGCGGACGGCTCCGAGGTGCTGGTGCGCCTGACGCGGGGCTCCGAGGGACTGCCGCGCTTCCGCAAGGAGGTGTTCAGCGGCAGCCCGGAGGCCTTCGAGCGGCTGGGGCGCGCCAAGGCCTACTACCATCTGTCCGTGGAGCCGGGCGGGGCGCAGCCCACGCTGCCTGTCTTCGAGGCACTGTGGGCTGTGCGCACGCTGCTGGAGCACGTGCAGGGCGTGCTGGTGGACCTCACCGCCTTCAAGCTCCACGAGCCCGACGACGTGGCGGAAATCACGGAGCTGGACTTCGACATCCGCGACCACGTCCACCTCCATGCCGTGGAGGCGACGGAGGGGGACACGCCCCTGTGGGTGCACTCGCATGGGATGGAGAAGTTCGGGGCCCGGGACCTGGAAATCTTCCACCTGGCCGAGAAGGACCTGCTGGCCGCGGAGAGCTTCCTTCACGAGCTGTGCACCGACCTGGCCTTTGGGCAGGGGCCGGCGCTGCGCACCCAGGTGGGCACCAGCGAGGGGCAGGTCTTCACGCTCGTGCCCTCGGAAGAGGCCCGCGCCAACCTGCTGGGCGTCCCTCTGGACACCTTCGAGGGCCATGAGGGGCTCTTCCTCACCGTGGTGTCCCCGCTGGGCCGGCACAACACGTCCCAGCTCCTGGCGCCCTACCGTGAGCGCTTCGAGAAGGAGCCGGAGGAGCAGACCCAGGCCATGCGGCGGGAGGCCCAGCTGGTGCTCCCGTCCTTCCTGGCGCGCTTCCAGCGCAAGGGCCTGATGGAGCCGCTCACCTTCCTGGTGCGTGCTCCTTTCGACACCCACCCCGAAGGGAACACCGTCACGGAGAACCTGTGGCTGGAGGTCATGGGGCGGGACGAGGGCTCCGTGGTGGGCAAGCTCGTTGATGGCGCGGTGCATACAACCGAGTGGCGCAAGGGTGCCCACGTGGAGGTCGCGGAGACCCAGGTCAACGCGCTGGCCATCAGCCGGGAAGGCCGGGCGTTGGACGAGCGGGAACTCCGTGAACTCCTGAACGCCGAACGGCCGATGTAGCAAGCGGCGCCGGGGGCCTTGCCCAGCCATCGCGGGGCGCTAGGCTCCGCGCCCCATGCCCGCCCTCCTGCTGCTCACCGGTCCTTCCGCGGGGCGTCGTCACGACGTGCTCGCGGAGGCGACGATTGGCCGCAGTCCCTCGTGTGAAATCCCACTGGATGACCATCAGGTCTCCCGCAAGCACGCGCTGATTTCCGTGCTGGACGGGCTGGCGCGCATCCGCGACTTGCGCTCGCGCAACGGGACGTTCGTCAACGGCGAGCGCCTCGTGGATGAGGTGGTGCTCAAGCCCGGTGACCAGGTGCGCGTGGGCGTGACGACGGCCCTCTTCGAGCCGCCCCCGGTGACCCTGGTGGCCGACGGGCCGGAGAAGATGGGGCAGGTGCCCATCGAGGAAGTGCTGCCTCACGTGGGCGCGGCGGCGGCGATGTACTCGGCGGGCATTGCCCTGCTGGGCGCGACGAGTGGCGCCCTGGTGCTGCGGCGCCTGGCGGATGAGGTCGCGCACGCACTCAATGCCGACCGCGCGGCCGCGCTGCTGGGCAGCAGTGATGGCTTGCTCACCGCGGCGGTGGCGGGCGCGGAGGCGCTGACGATGCCGCGCGCGCTGGCGCAGGCCGCGCTGGAGCGCAAGGAGCTGGTCCAGACGGATGACGTCCTCTGCGCGCCCCTGGTCGCCTCAGGCGGCATGCCCTTCGGCGTGCTGTACGTGACGCGGGCGGAGCCGAAGTTCAGCGAGGGTGAGGGCCAGTTGCTCGCGGCGCTGGGACGGTTGGGGGGCGAGGCCTACACCACCGTGCGCTCCCGCGTGGATGCGGAGCCGCCCGTGGCCGCGCTCTCCGGGACGTCCCGGCCGCTGCGGGCCTTGCTGGAGCTGGCGCGCCGGGTGGCCGCCAGCGCCGCGCCGGTGGTGATTCATGGCGAGCCGGGCGTGGGCAAGGCGCTGCTGGCGCGCTTCGTCCATGCGCGTTCGCCTCGGGCCCTGGGGCCTTTCATCGTGGTGGACTGCCGGGAGCCGGCCGATGCCGTGGAGGAGGCGCTGTTCGGCCGGGCGAGCGCGCCCGGGCAGCCGCCTGTCGTCTCCGCGCTGCTTCGCGCGGATGGGGGCTCGCTGGTGCTGCTCCATGTGGAGTCGCTCGCGCGGCCTGCTTCGGAGCGGCTGGCGAGGGCCCTGGCGCGCCGCTCAGCGCCCGCGCGGCAAGGCGGCGAGGAGCCCGTGGACGTGCGGGTGCTGGCCACCGCGCCCGCGTCGGTGTCGTTGCTGGCGGCGCGCGGCGACGTGGAGGCCTCGTTGGCTCGGGCGCTGTCGGGCTTCGAACTGGACGCCCCGCCCATCCGCGAGCGGCGCGCGGACGTGCTGCCGCTGCTGGAGCAGTTCGCGGCGCGCGCGGCCCGCCGGATTCGGAAGGAGCCACCGACGCTCAGTCCCGAGGCCCGGCGACTGCTGACGGAGTACGGGTGGCCGCAGAACCTGCGGGAGCTGGAGCTGGTGGGGGAGCGACTGGGCCTGCTGTACGCGGCGAGCCGAGTGGGCGCGCTGCAACTGCCCCCGGAGTTCCAGGAGGGCGGCGACGAGGGCGCGAAGACGTTGCAGGGACGCGTGGCCCGGCTGGAGCGCGATGCCATCGCCGAGGCCCTGCGCGAGGCGTCGGGAAAGAAGGTCCGCGCCGCGGCGCTGCTCGGCATCAGCCGGCCCACGCTGGACAAGAAGATTGAGGAGTACGGGCTCGCGGTGGAGCGGGGGCGCCGGGAGTGAGTCGGGCCGCGGCGCCTACGACTTCCGCCGGCTGAGCAGCACGCCGGAGAGGACGAGCCCCGCGCCGAGCACCTGCGTCCAGGTGGGCCGCTCTCCACGCACGGCCCACGCCGTGAGGGCGGCCACCACGGGGATGCCCGTGTTGTAGAGCCCCGCGCGGCTGCTGCCCACCTTCTGCACGGTGCGGCCCCAGATGAAGTACGCGAGCACCAGCGGCACCAGCGCCGAGTACACGACGCCCGCCCAGGCGCCGGCGCGGATGTTCTCGGTCTCCAGTCGCAGCAGCTCGGGCACGCCCGCGAGCACCACGCCCGGTGCGCCCGTGAGCATGCTGATGGCGGTGATGCGCAGCGCGGACACCTCCGGGCCCACGGTGCGGATGCCCACCGTGTAGATGGCCCAGCAGAGGCTCGCGCCGACGATGAGCCCGTCGCCGAGCAAGGACGCGCCATGTTCGGACGCGCCGCGTCCCCCCAGCACCAGCAGCATCCCCACCACGCCCAGCGCCAATGCCGCGACGAGCGGGCGAGTGAGCCGATCCACGCCGAACAGGGCGCCAAGCGTGGCCACGAGCACTGGCGTCACCGCTGTCAGCATCCCGCTGTTCGCCACCGAGGTGTTCGCCAGGCCGACGATGAAGCACACCTGGTACACGGTGTTGCCCACCAGCCCGAGCCCCAGCAGCTTGAGGAACACCGGGCGCGGAAGCGGCTTCCAGCCTTCGACGCCGAGGAGCAGCGCGCCCATGGCCAACGCCGCGATGGTGAAGCGCAGCGACATGAAGGCCAGGGGAGGGAGCGTCTCCATCGCCTCCTTCACCACCGTGTAGTTGGTGCCCCAGGCAATCACGACGCCGACGATGGCCAGGTCGGACGCGGAGATGCCGCGTGAGGAGGCGGGCACAACGGCGGTGGTGGACGTGGACACGGCGGCAGGGGAATAGGCCCGAGGGGCCACGCGCGCAAGCCGACGTTTGAATCCGGGCATGCTAAACGCCTGGGCATGGACCTACGCTTTTCGGAAGAGGTGCGCCGCGCGCTCAAGGCCGGCCAACCGCTGGTGGCCCTGGAGACGAGCGTCGTGGCCCAGGGCCTTCCGTATCCGGACAACCTGGCCGCGGCCCGAGCGTGCGAGGAGGCCATCCGCCGCGCTGGCGCCGTTCCCGCCGCCACCGCCATCATCGACGGGCAGCTGTGCGTCGGGCTGGAGGAGCCGGAGATGCGCCGGCTGGCGGAGGGCAAGGAGCGCCTGCTCAAGGTGGCGTCCCGGGACCTGGCCATCGCCATGGCCACGCGCGCCACGGGTGGCACCACCGTGAGCGCCACGTGTGAGATGGCCGCCGCCGCGGGCATTCGTGTCTTCTCCACCGGTGGCATTGGGGGTGTGCACCGCGGCGCGTCGGAGCACTTCGACATCTCCCAGGACATCGCCGCGCTGGCGCGCTTCCCCGTCGCCGTGGTGTGCGCGGGCGCCAAGTCCGTGTTGGACCTGCCCAAGACGATGGAGCTGCTCGAGACGGCCGGCGTGCCCGTCATCGGCGTGGGGACGGATGAGCTGCCGTCGTTCTACAGCCGGGGTTCTGGCATCCCCCTGGAGCACCGCGCGGATGACGTGGACACGGCTGCCCGCATCGCCCGCGCCCGCTTCGAGTCGCTGAAGCAGGGTGGGGTGCTCTACACCGTGCCTCCGCCCGAGGAGACGTCCCTGCCTCGCAACGAGGTGGAGTTGCACATCGCCGCGACGCTCGCCGACGCGGACCGGCAGGGCATCCGCGGCAAGGCCGTGACGCCCTTCCTCCTGTCGGAAATGGCGAAGCGCACCGGGGGCAAGACGCTCAAGGCCAACCTGGCGCTGCTCATCAACAACGCGCGCTTCGCCGGTCAGCTCGCCGTGGCGTACGCACGCGCGAGCTGAGTCCCCGGACGCGGGCCGCCGCTACCGCTGGAACCAGCGCACCAGCTCTTCCAGCTCGCGGCGGTCCACTTCGTCGAAGGTGTTCTTGTACTCGGAGTCGATGTCGAGCACGGCCAGCAGCTCCCGGTTGCGGCCGAACACCGGGACGACGATTTCCGATGCCGAGCGCCCGTCACAGGTGATGTGGCCCGGGAAGGCGTGGACGTCCGCCACCACCACCGACTCGCCCTTCGCCGCGGAGGCACCGCACACGCCCTTGCCGAACGGGATTTCCAGGCACCCGAGCGTGCCTTGGTAAGGGCCCACCCGTAGCAGCCGGCCCGGCGTGACGACGCGGTAGAATCCCGTCCACAGGTGCCCGAAGGCGTGGTGCAGCAGGCAGCTCATGGTGGCCATGCCGGTGATGTCGTCGTCGATGCCCTCGAGCACCGCGCGCACGTGCTGCTTCAGCTCGGCGTAGGCTTCGGCCTTGGGCATGCCGCGCAGATCCAGGGTGACTTCCGCCATGATGGGACCTCGCAAGGCGACCTCCCGCGAGCATCAGGCCCCGGTAGGGTCAGCGTCCCATCCATAGCTTGATTCGCTTTCCGCCGCACAGGAGCCGACATGGATTCGCTTATCCTCGATTCGAATACCTGGCTGCTCGTTCTCACGGGCGCGGGAGTCTCCGCTGAAAGCGGAGTCCCCACCTTCCGCGGGATGAGCGGACTCTGGGAGGACCAACCCGTGGAGGCCGTGGCGTCGCCCGAGGGCTTCCGGAAGGACCCGGCGCTGGTGTGGCGCTTCTACTCGGAGCGCCGCAAGGCCGCCGCCGCCGTCCACCCCAACCCGGGCCACGAGGCGCTCGTCGCCTGGGAACGCCACCTGGGGGACCGCTTCCTGCTCGCCACCCAGAACGTCGACGGCCTGCACACGCGCGCCGGAAGTCAGCGGGTGGTGGAGATGCACGGCAACCTCTTCAAGACGCGTTGTAGCCGCTGCGAGCGGCCCCCGTTCGAGGACGCCACCGTGTACCCCGCGGGGGCGGTGCCCGCGTGCGACGCGTGTGGGAAGCAGCTGCGGCCCCACATCGTCTGGTTCGGCGAATACCTGGACCCGGCGGACATCCAGCGCATCGAGGACTTCTCGCTGCGGGCCGCCACCTCGGGTGGACGCTTCGTCTTTCTGGCCGCAGGGACCTCTGGCGCCGTGTACCCGGCCGCTGGAATCGTGGACCAGGTGCGCAATGCGGGCGGGAAGACGTGGCTCGTCAACCTGGACCCGGCGGAGAACTCCAACCGCTTCGAGCACCGCATCGTGGGCAAGAGCGGGGAAGTCCTCCCGACCCTCGCGAAGCTCGCCTGACGCGGGGGGGGAGGACAGGGGGGCACCGCGGTGCTTCCGCGTGCCCCCGAAGGGACTACTCGAAGACGGAGATGTCAGGCCCGGACGGGCTCGCCGGCTTCGGCGGGGGGCGCGGCGAACGCCCGGGGGCCGCGGCTCGCACGGGCTCCAGCACCACGTTCGCCGTCTGCGTATCCCCGGCCACCCGGCGCAGGTTGAGCGTGAGCTCCTTGTCCTGGTGCCCCGGCAAGCGGAAGCTGAAGGAGTGCACCTTGTCGCGGCGGAGCTGGAGCTTCGTGGGCGTGGTGCCCACCATCTCCTCGCCTTCGTAGATGGATGCGCCGGACGGCGTCGAATCGAGGCTCACCGTGAGGACGGACGACTCCTCGGGCGTTCCCGTCGTGCCGGTCGCGGTCTGCGTGGTGGCGGGTGGGGCGTCGCGGGGGACGTTCACCACCACCGGCGTCGCGGGGGCGCTGCCGCCCGGGTTGCCCAGGACCACGGCCGCGCCAATGCCCAGCAGGACCAGCGGCACGGCGACCAGGGCCACCTTCTTGCCGGTGGACATGCCCTCCGGCTCGGGAGGCGGGGGCGGAGGAGGCGGCGCGGACCGGGACGTCTGCGAGCGGACGCGGCTGGGAGAGGACGATGAGCCGCTCGCGCCGCCCTGGGGCCTGGCGACGACGACGTTGGACGGCGTGGAGCCCCGGCCCAGGGTCGGCGCGGCGCCCACCCGCGAGGAGCGGATGCCGCTCTGGCTCCCCTGACGGCTGGAGCGGCTGCGGCTGTTGCTGCCGCGCTCGCTGGCGCTGGGGACGCCGCCGCTCGGCATGGCGTCGAGTTCCTCGGAGGTGAGGTCCGCCACGGTGTCCAGCATCGCGTCGATGAACTCCTGCGCGTTCTGGTACCGGTCCTCCTTCTCCGGGGCGAGCGCCTTCTTGAAGAAGGCATCCAGCGCGGCCGGCACGGGGGCGCCCTGGCGCTTGGTGTTGACGGCGGGCACCGCCTGGGTGAGCGACGCCGTCAGCGCCTTGCGCACCGTGTTCGCGCCGAAGGGCGAGCTGCCGGTGAGGCAGAAGTAGAGCACGCCGGCCATGGAGTAGAGGTCGGAGCGCTGGTCCACGGACTCGCCGCCGGCCTGCTCGGGCGGCATGTACTGGGGCGTGCCCAGCACCTGTCCGGTCGAGGTGAGCTGCTCCTCCTCCTCCGACTCCATGGCCTTCACCAGCCCGAAGTCCAGCACCTTGACGAAGTCCTGACCGCTGAGCTGCTGCACCATGATGTTGTGCGGCTTCAGGTCGCGGTGGACACAACCCTCCGCGTGCGCGTGCGCCAGGCCCTGCGACGCCTGCTCCACGAGGCTCAAGGCCCGTCGCAGGGACATGGGGCCCTGGCGCTTCACCGTCTCCTTCAGGCTTTCGCCTTCCAGGAGCTCCATCACGTAGTAGCAGGTGCCGTCCGGCGACCGGCCGAAGTCGAAGATGGTGATGACGTTGGGGTGCCGCAGTCGGCTGGCGAGCTCCGCCTCCCGGCGAAAGCGCTCGAAGAACTGGGGGGCGGCGGCGAGCGACGGGTTGAGCGTCTTCACCGCCACCGGGCGCTGCACGGACGTCTGGGTGGCACGAAACACCATGCCCATGCCGCCCTGGCCCAGGACGCTTTCGATTTTATAACGGCCGTCGAGCACCTGGCCGAGGAGCTGGAGGCTCTGGCCTGAACAGAGGTGGTCGACGCCGTCGGTGCTTCCGCAATGGGGACAGGGGGCAGCCATGTGGGGCCAGAGTATAGACAGGCCCTGGCCCAACCCGGAAAGCCCCTGTAGGGCCCCAGAGCGAACGGGCGGGCACATCCGACATTCCCGAGGGGCTCGCGGGCTGTTACATCCCCGGCGCCATGAGCCTCGTCATCGCCCAGGACCTCTGTCTCTCCTACGGAAAGAAGGTCCTCTTCGATCAGGACAGTTTCACACTGGGTCCCAGGGACCGGGTGGGCCTCGTAGGGGCCAACGGGACGGGCAAGAGCTCGCTGATGAAAATCCTGGCGGGCGTGGCTCAGCCCGACTCGGGGACGGTGCAGTACAGCCGCAAGGCCCGAGCGGGCTACCTGCCGCAGGAAATCGCCGGGCTGCCGGATGGCACCGTGGTGGAGGCGGTGATGAGCACCGTGCCCGGCCGCGATGCCATGGAGGCGCGCCTAAAGGAGACGGAGGCGGCGCTCGCCGCCGCCACGGACGAGGAGGACCAGCTGGAGCTGTCCCAGTCCCTGGCGGACCTGCACGCGGAGCTGGACGACTTCGAGAACCGCTACGGCCGCCACCACGCCGAGCGCATCCTCAAGGGCCTGGGCTTCCGCGACACGGACCTGGCCAAGCCCACCTCCGCGCTGTCCGGCGGCTGGCGGATGCGCGCGGCCCTGGCGGGTCTGCTGCTCCAGGACCCCGACCTGCTCCTGTTGGATGAGCCCACCAACCACCTGGACGTGCCCACGCTCACGTGGTTCGACGACTTCATGCGCCGCTCCAACAAGGCGCTGGTGCTCATCTCCCACGACAAGGACTTCCTCAACCGGCAGATCAACCGGGTGGTGTCCCTGGAAGTGGAGGGCGTGCGCGAGTACGCGGGGAACTACGACGAGTACAAGCGCCTGCGCGCCGAGGAGAAGGAGCTGTTGAGGGCCCGCGCCGAGAAGGTGGAGTCGCGCCGCGCGGAGCTCCAGGGCTTCATCGACCGCTTCGGCGCCAAGGCCACCAAGGCGCGGCAGGCCCAGAGCCGCGCGAAGATGTTGGAGAAGCTGGAGAAGGTGCAGGTTCTGGAGGAGCGGACGTCGATGAAGTTCCGCTTCCCCGAGGTCGAGCGGAGCGGGCGCGACGTGGTGACGCTGGAGGGCATCACCAAGCGGTACGGCGCGCAGACCATCTACGACGGCCTCACCGGGCGCGTGGAGCGTGGGCAGCGCATCGCCGTGGTGGGCGCGAATGGCGCGGGCAAGACGACACTCCTGAAGATGGTCGCTGGCGAGCTGGCGCCGGACACCGGGACGGTGACGCTGGGGCACAACGTGGTGGTGGGCTATTACGCGCAGCACCACGCGGACAAGCTGAACCGGCAGAACACCATCATCGAAGAGGTGCGCCCGTTGGCCGCGGACAAGCCGGAGAGCTACGTGCGCGGCGTGCTGGGCGCGTTCCTCTTCAGCGGCGACGATGTGGAGAAGCCCATTGGCGTGCTGAGTGGTGGTGAGCGCGCGCGGGTGGCACTGGCCAAGCTGTTGCTGGTGCCGTCCAACTTCCTGCTGATGGACGAGCCCACCAACCACCTGGACCTGGACTCGGCCGAGATGCTGATTGAAGCCCTGAAGGGCTACGGCGGCACGTTGCTGTTCGTCAGCCACAGCCGGAGCTTCATCAACGGCCTGGCGTCGCACGTGTGGGAGGTCGCGGACGGGAAGCTCACGCCGCACCCAGGCAACCTGGACGACTACCTGTACCACCAGCAGAAGCTCCAGCAGGCGGCGGCGGAGGCCTCGGCCATGGCCGCGGGCCAGGCGCGGGGCGAGAAGGTGGCCTCCGGGCCGATGACGGAGAAGGACCGCAAGCGCCTGGAGGCGGAGGCGCGCCAGCGCCGCAGCGTGGTGGAAGGGCCCCTCAAGAAGGAGATCGCGAAGCTGGAGGCGCGCATCGCCGAGGTGGAGGCCGGACAGAAGGAGCGCGAGGCGCAGCTCGCGGACCCGGCCCTCTACAACGACTTCGCGCGCGCCAAGCCGCTGATGGACACGCACCGCGCGAGCAAGGAGGAGCTGGAAGACCTCTATGCCCGCTGGGAGGCCGCGCAGGAGAAGCTGGCCGAGGCGTCCGCGTCACTGGGATGAGGGCCGCGCGGCGCTCGCCCGGCTCATCGGGTGAGCATCCGGTGGAGCAGCCACATCAAGCCCTCGGAGGCATACCCGGCCAGGTTGAGGGTCTGGCCTCCGCGCCGGGTGGGGACGAACATCGGGATGTCATGGCTGCTGAACGTTTCCCTGTAGGGGGTGGCGCCACTGGGCGCGCAGCTCCCGCAGTAGAGGCGCTCCTCCGCGACGAAGCCGTGCTCCAGCCGGAGCTTGCGCCGGCACGCGGTACAGCAGGGGGGCCCTTCGAGCCGCACCGTGGCGCGGGCATCCAGCGGCTCATCGCGGTACGCCTCCACGGCGTCTTGCAGTTGCTGGAGCTCGCCCTCATCCAGGGCCACGCCCGCGCAGCCCGAGCACACCTCCATGGGGACCCCGAACACCTCCACCACGGGAAGGGGCGCGCGGCCACAGCGCGGACAGGTGGGGGCGCGGGTGCCGCAGTGTGTGCACTCCGGGACGGACTGGAGCTCGCCCTGACAGCCCTTGCAGCATCCTGGGCGGTTCTTCGCGCGTCGCAGGAGCGCATCCGACACGGAGCCGCCCATGACTTTCGTGAGCGCTTCACCCTCGAACCACACCGCGCCACAGGCGCCACAGGTCTCCAGGGGAAGCTCACTGCTGGGCGTGAGCTGCATCGAGTTCTGGCAGAAGGGGCATGCGCTCATGGGGATGCCCTATAGGCGCTCGCCCCCAGGGGCGAAAGCAGCAATGTCCGGAAGGTGCGTTCCCCTGGTGTACCGCCCGGTGTCGCTACGCGCGGAGCCGCTTGCGGCGCTCCCGTTTGGCGCGGCCGTCCCCATGCGATGGCTTGCCCGCGTCGCGGAGTTCATCGGACACAGGCAATGACTGCGACGGCCGCTTCCCGGCAGGCAGACCGTCCACGGAGATGGCCTCCGCGGGTGGCTGCTCGGAGGGGAGGGCGGGGAGGCGGATGACGAACGTGGTGCCTTCGCCCATCTTGCTCTGCACGGAGATGCTGCCGCCGTGGTTCTTCACGATGCGTTGGCAGATGGCCAGCCCCAGGCCGGTGCCTTTCTGCTTCGTCGTGTAGAACGGCACGAAGATGTGCGGGTGCTGGTCCGAAGGAATGCCGGGCCCGTTGTCGGACACCTGCACCTCCACGAACTCGGTGCCGGCGCTGCGCAGCTCACCGAAGCGCTCCGGCTTCTCCGTGCGCACGCTGATGCGGCCCTCGCGCGTCTCGAGCGCCTGCACCGCGTTCTGCACCAGGTTGATGAGCACCTGCTTGAGCTGCTCCGCGTCGCCGTCCACGCGCGGCAGCATCAAGTCCAACTCCACGGCCAGGTGGAGGTTGGGCGGCACATCGTTCTGGATGAGCCGCATGGTGCGCGTGACCACCTCGTTGAGGTCGGTGGTGCCGAAGCTCTGCTTCAGCGGGCGCGCGTAGTCGAGGAACGCCGTCACCACGCCGTTCAGCCGGTTGACCTCCTCGACGATGACTTCGAGGAACTCCGCGTCTTCGCCCTGGTAGTGCGCCGGGTCCAGGCACTGCGCCGCGCCCTTGATGGCGCCCAGCGGATTGCGAATCTCATGCGCGAGACCCGCCGCCATCTCACCCAGCGCGGCCAGGCGGTCCCGCTCGCGAATCTTCTCGTAGAGCTTGGAGTTCTCCAGCACCGTCGCCAGCCGCTCCGCCACCTCCAGGATGATGGCGATTTCGTCGGACGCGAAGGCCTCCGGCACCCGTTCGTCCCACAGGTTGAGGAACCCGATGACGCGGTCATTGCCCATCAGCGGCACGGCGATGCCGGCCTTCACCTGCACCAGCGCCGTGCGCGTGTCGTTGAGCCGCTTGAGCTCGTCCCGGTAGCGCTTGCCCTCCACCGCCTGCAGCCGCATGGTGGCCATGCGGCGCTCCACGTTCTCCCGCAGCACCGCCTTCTGTCCGCTGGCCGCCGCGAAGAGCAGGCCGCGCGCCACCGCCGTGTCCAGGAAGGCCACCGGCAGCGGCCCGCGCGAATCCAGCAGCCGGTACCCGGGCCGGTCCTCCGCCAGCAGGTACACGGAGGCGTGCGTGACGCGACCCGTCTCGTGGAGCGTGTCCAGCACCAGCCGGGCAAGCTCGGAGATTTCGATGACGTTCGCCATGCGCGCGCGCAGCGCGCCCAGTGAGTCCAGGAGGGCGAAGCGCTCGCGGAAGAAGATGCGCACCACCATCTCCTCCACCTTCACCTTCAGCGGCTCCAGGAGGATGAGGATGACGAACGCGGCCACCACCGTGTTGAAGAGGAAGAGGCCGGTGTTCTCCTTGCCCCACGCCGTCAGCACCGTGAAGACGGCGGCCAGGATGCTGGCCAGCACCGTCTGCGAGGCGATCTTGCCCAGCAGTTCGTGCAGGTCCATCAGCCGCAGGCGCAGCAGCGTGTGGGCCAGGAAGAACAGGTACAGCGTGGAGAAGACCGACCCCAGCGTGGGGAAGGGGATGCCGAAGCTGACCAGGAAATCCAGCGCGGAGAAGAGGATGGCCGCGCCCGCGCCACTGGCCAGGTACGCCAGCCGGAACTTCTCGATGCGCGACTCGGTGGTGCGGACCCGGTGGAGCAGCAATGAACCGTAGGTCAGCAGCGTGCCCAGCACCCACACGCCCATGCCCACCCGGGCCCAGAGCTTGTCGGCCAGAGGGGTGACAGCCACGGTCAGCCCCAGGACGGCGGACAGCAGGGCGAGCCGGCGGCCCACCAGGTTCGTCCCCTTGCTGACCCCCAGGAACTCCAGGAAGAAGGCCACGGCCGCGCCCGGCACCAGGGAACCCACCAGGATGGTGGCGCCCACGAAGATGCGGGAGGTCCACGGGTAGTCGCCGGCCGGGAAGACGCTGTGAAAGAAGAGCGAAAGGTAGTAGCCGGCCACCGTCAGCGCGAAGACGGAGTACAGCGTCAGTACCCTGGGCCTTCCGGGCCGCAGCAACATGGACACGCCCAGGGCGAGCCCGATGATGGATGCCAGCAGCGCGCTCTGTGTCCGGATGTCCATGAGGAGGCGGACAGTCTAACCTGTGTCAGCCTCCGGAAATTTTCCATGACCTGCCGGTTGTCCTGGGGCGAGCCCGCGCGCATCTCCCTGGGACCCAGCCCCCGCGTATGAAGCCCTTCCTTTCCAAGCTCGCCGTCGCCGCCTCCGCGCTCCTGATGACCGCGCAGGCACCCGCCCCGCAGGCGGTTTCGTCCACCCCGGCCGAGCCCGAGGCGTCCGAAGCGCCGGCCCAGCACCCCAGCAACGCGCCTCCAGAGGCGCAGCTGTCGCCCCCTCCCGACTCGGAGAAGGCGCCGCTTCCGGTGGGCTACGTGGAGGTGCTCAACCCCGCCTTCCCCAATGCCGCGCCGCCCACACCAGTGGTGCACCGGGGCCGCCGCTACGCGCTGGAGGACCTGGCGCCCTACTTCGGCGAGGGCAAGAAGAAGGAGGCCCGTGACGCGTTCGACCGTGGACAGTACACGCGCGCCCGCGAGCTGCTGAAGGACGAGGGTGACAGCCCGCCGGTGCGCTACCTGCGCGCCCTGGCCGCCGTGCGCGCCGGAGATGACGCGTCCGCCGCCAAGGAATTCGCCGCGCTGGCCCCGGACTATCCCGCGCTGAAGGACCGCTGCCTGACGCATGGCGGCGTGGCGCTGGAGAGCCTGCGCCGCTTCGATGAGGCCGCGGTCCTGCTGGAGCAGGTGCCACCCGAGTCCAAGCTGTACGTGGACGCGCGCCTGGCCCTGTCGCGGGTGCTGCGCAAGAAGAAGGACGCGGCGGGCGCCATGGCCGCGCTGGAGCCGCTCACGTCGCGCGCGGCGCCCAGTTGGGGCCGCAACGTGGGCGCCGAGGCGCTGATGGCCATCGCCGACATCGCCGCGGAGAAGAAGGACAAGGCCGCCGAGCGCGCCGCGCTGTGGCGCCTGTGGGCCGCGCACCCGCTGTCCGCCTTGTCGAAGCAGGCCGAGAAGCGCCTCAAGGGGCAGACGCCGCCCGTCGATGCGCGGGTGGGGCGTGGCGAGGCGCTGGTGGAGCTTCACCGGAACAAGGCCGGCCTGGAGCAGTTGGAGCCGCTGCTGCCGAAGCTGGCGCTTCCGGACCCGCTGGCCTGCCGCGCGCACTTCGCCTTCGGCAAGGGCATGCGCAAGGAGCGCCAGCACACGCGCGCCATCCAGGTGCTGACGCCCGTGGCGGAGAAGTGCCAGGACCGCGACCTGCTGGCGCGCGTGCTGTACGTGCTCGGCTCGTCGCGCTCCATCGTCGACCAGGCGCGAGGCACGGAGACCTACGAGCGGCTGGCGCGCGAGTTCCCGGACCACTCGTTCGCGGATGACGGCCTCTTCTACGCGGCCGACCTCTACCTGAAGACGGGCCGTCCGAAGGAGGCCATGGCCCGCCTGGACACGTTGGCCCGGCTGTACCCGCAGGGGGACTTCCTGGGCGAGGCGCTCTTCAAGGCGTTCTGGATTGCCCGCACCACGGGCGTGGAGGACTCCGGCCTGTCGTTCCTGGACCGCATCGAGGCGCAGTTCGCCAAGGCGGATGAGAGCTACGACGTGGAGCGCGCGCGCTACTGGCGGGCGCGGACGATGCAAGAGAAGGGCAACATCCAGGGCGCGGCGGAGCTGTTCGAGAAGCTCTCCGTGGACCACCCGGCGACCTACTACGGGCTGATGGCGCGCTCGCAGCTGGCGAAGGTGGACCCGCCGCGACTGGAGAAGGTGTCCGCCGAAATCTTCACCGTGCCCGAGGCCGCCAGCCCCTGGCCGCTGTTCGCCGGCCCCATGGGCGAGGACCCGCACTTCCGCGCGGGCGTGGAGCTGTACCGCCTGGGCTTCAAGGAAGCCGTGTCGTCCGAGATGCTGGCCGTCAACCGGACCAATCTGCCCGCGGAGTCCGTGCGCCTGCTGGTGCTGGTGCTGCACGAGGCCGGGGACGAGCGCTCCGCTCATGCGGTGGCGCGGCTGGCGCTGCGGAAGGACTTGAGCGGGCGCATCACGCCGGAGACGCGCGTGGTGTGGGAGGTGGCCTATCCCAACGCCTTCCGCGACAGCATCGAGAAGCACACCGCGGACGCGGGCGTGGAGCCGGACCTGCTCCAGGCGTTGATGCGGGAGGAGAGTGCGCTGGACCCCAAGGCGCTCTCGTGGGCGGGAGCGATGGGCCTCACCCAGTTGATGCCGTCCACCGCGAAGGGCGTGGCGCGCGAGCTGAAGCTCAAGCGCTTCAGCGTGGACCAGTTGCTCCAGCCCGACCTCAACATCCGCATGGGGGCCCACTACCTGGGCGGCTTGCTCAAGCGCTTCAACGGGCACACGCCCTATGCGGTGGGCAGCTACAACGCCGGTCCTGGCGCGGTGAATCGTTGGAGGTCCGACAGGCCGGACCTGGCGCTGGACGCATGGGTGGAGGAAATCCCCATCTCCGAGACGCGCGGCTACATCAAGCGCGTGCTGCGCTCCTTCAACACGTACCAACTGCTGTACGGACGGGCGCCCAAGCTGCCGGTGCTCAAGAGCGCCGCGAAGTAGGTGCGCTGCCGCCATCCGGGCGCCTGCTGGGTGGTGTCGGTGGAGAATTCGTGCGGAATGGGGCGCGGATGCCGCGGGTTATGTCCACACCCGGAAAAAGGGTGCCTGCGTGTGGGGGACCCCCTATGCAACTGGCCGGAAACGTGACACATGGCCAGGGCCGCACCCTCACACGGCGTGGCAACCAGCTCAATTCATGAAGCTGGTAGAGAAAGACGAAGAGAAGCGTAATGGCGACTGGTACCGTGAAGTGGTTCAACGACGCGAAGGGCTTTGGGTTCATCATGCAGGACGGCGGGGGCGAGGATCTCTTCTGCCACCACACTGCGATTCAGACCCAGGGCTTCCGCACGCTGCAGGAAGGCCAGAAGGTCGAGTTCGACGTGGCCCGTGGCCCCAAGGGCCTGCAGGCTCAGAACGTTCGCCCGGTCTGAGTACCTACTGAGCGCTCATAGCGCTTAGTCCGAAGGCTCAGTCTCCCCGAGGGAGGCTGGGCCTTTTCCTTTTGTCACCCCGATGTTCCAGGGCGCGCCTGGAACTTGCCCGGCGGCTCCCCTAGACTCGGGGCGTGGGCGCCCCGTCGAACAGTGGAGACGGTGGGAAGAATGCGCTCTTGCGCGCGCTCCCCTCCGTCGAGCAGCTCCTGCGGCGCCCGTCGCTGGAACCCCTGTTGAGCGGAGTCCCCAGGGCCCGTGCGGTGGCCGCGCTCCGGCTGGCGGTGGACCGGGCCCGGGGCCGGTTGGTGGCGTCGGGTGGGCCGGGCTTCGAGGACGCGGACGTCCAGCACGCCCTGGACACGCTGGCCACCCCGGGGCTGCGGCCCGTGCACAACGCCACCGGGGTGGTGCTGCACACCAACCTGGGACGCGCACCCCTGGCGGCCTCGGCCGTGGCGCGTGTGGCGGAGGTGGCCCGGGGGTACTCCAACCTCGAGTACGACCTGGATGAGGGAGAGCGGGGCAGTCGCTACGCGCCGTTGGTGGGGCTGCTGCGCTCGCTGACGGGCGCGGAGGACGCGGTCGTCGTTAACAACTGCGCGGGCGCGGTGCTGCTGGTGCTGGCGGCGTTGGCGTCCGGCCGCGAGTGCGTGGTGTCGCGCGGTGAGCTGGTGGAGATTGGCGGCGGCTTCCGTGTCCCGGAGGTGATGCGGCAGTCGGGCGCGAAGCTGGTGGAGGTGGGCACCACCAACCGGACGCGGCTGTCGGATTACTCGGCGGCGCTGGGCCCGGAGTCGGCGCTGCTGGTGAAGGTGCACCGCTCCAACTTCGCGTTGGTGGGCTTCACGGAAGAGGTGGAGGTCGCGGAGCTCTCGGCGCTGGGCCGCGCGCGCGGCGTGCCGGTGTTCCAGGACCTGGGCGCGGGCGCGCTGGTGCCGCTGAAGGGCGAGGGCCTGAGCCGGGAGCTCACGGTGGCCCAGGCCGTGGCGGCGGGCGCGGACGTGGTCGCCTTTTCGGGAGACAAGCTGTTGGGAGGACCCCAGGCGGGAGTCGTGGTGGGCCGGTCCGTGCTGCTGGCACGCATCAAGGCCCACCCGCTCATGCGGGCCCTGCGGGTGGACAAGCTGACGGTCGCCGCGCTCGAAGCCACCCTGGCGCTGTACCGGGATGGCCGAGCGGACGAGGTTCCGGTGCATCGCCTGCTCGCCCAGCCGCCGGAAGACCTGCGCGCCCGGGCGGTACGGCTGCAGGGCCTGCTGGCGGGGCGGGGTGTGCGTGCGCGGGTGGCCAGTGTGGAGGGGCAGGTGGGTGGGGGTGCCATGCCGCTGGCCAGGTTGCCGTCCTCCGCGTGCATCCTCACCCTAGGGACGCCGGAAGAATTCCTGGAGCGCCTGCGCGGAGGAATGTCGCCGGTTATTGGGAGGATCGCGGATGGCGAGGTGCTCCTCGACGTCCGGTGTCTCGAGGAGGAGGAGCTCCAGGCCGTCGCGGATGCCGTCGCGGCCGCCATTCCAGGGAACCCGCCATGATCAACAGCGCCGTGCTTGTCCTCAACCGGTACTACCAGCCGGTGCATGTCACCTCGGTGAAGCGGGCGTTCTCGCTCCTGTACCTGGGGGTGGCCAAGGCCATCGACTCGCAATACCGGCTCTACGAGTTCGCGGATTGGGCAGCGCTGAGCGCGACACAGGACTGCATCACCACCATCGAGCGCACCATCCGCGTTCCCCGTGTCCTGGTGCTCAGCGCGTATGACCATCTGCCCCGAGGCCGGGTGCGCTTCTCCCGGCTCAACATCTACGCGCGCGACAACGACACCTGTCAGTACTGCGGCAAGAACCTGCCGCGCAGCGAGCTGAACCTGGACCACGTCATGCCGCGCACGCAGGGCGGCAAGACGACGTGGGAGAACGTGGTGTGCTCCTGCGTGCCCTGCAACCTGAGGAAGGGGGGGCGCACGCCGGAGCAGGCCCACATGAAGCTGCTCAAGAAGCCCGTGCGCCCGCGCTGGACGCCGCTGTTCCGCGGCGCCACTCGCAAGGTGACGTACCGGGAGTGGCTGCCGTTCCTGCATCTGGCGGATGCGTCGTACTGGAACGTCGAGCTGCTCGACGAGTAGCGCCTGCCTGGTGGGCATCCGGGCTCGCCGCAGGGGCTGGAAACACCGGGAGTGACGGGTTTCCGGCGCATGTGCGGGCCGGGATGTTCCACTGAACGGATGCAGAAGGCCGGGGAGTCGACGCGACCCCGGGTTCGGGATTTGATGGGGGGGCATGCCCCAACCCTCGCCAGCGCCCTGGACCGAATCCCGTGTCCTGGGCCCCGCGGAGCCAGGCTCCATGGTCTCCGGCCCTCCTGGTCTGTCACGCCGTCCTCGTCCGCGGCGCATCATCGCCGTGGGAGGCGGGAAGGGCGGCATTGGCAAGTCCATGGTGTCCGCCAACCTGGGTGTGGCCCTGGCCCAATCCGGGGCCAACGTGCTGCTCGTGGACGTGGACCTGGGCGGCGCCAACCTCCACACGTGCCTGGGGGTTGGACAGCCCAACGCGACGCTGTCCGACTTCCTTCGTCGGAACAAGGCGCAGCTGGAAGAGGTCATCGTTCCGACGGGCGTGCCCCGGCTGTCGCTGATCGCCGGCGCGCAGGATGCGCTGGACGCGGCCAACCTCAAGTACGCGCAGAAGCAGAAGCTGCTGCGGACGTTGATGGGCACGTCGGCGGACTACCTCATCCTGGACCTGGGCGCGGGGACGAGCTTCAACACGATCGACTTCTTCATCCTCGCCGACCACGGCGTGCTGGTGATGCTGCCCGAGCCCACGTCGGTGGAGAACGCCTACCGCTTCGCGAAGGCGGCCTTCTTCCGCAAGCTCCAGCAGGTGGAGTCGCAGTACGGCATCGAGGACCTGGTGGAGGACGCGCTCACCACCCGTGAGGGGGCGCTGCGCACGCTGCATGACGTGCTGGCGCAGGCCCGGCGCAAGGACCCGGCCATCGCGGACCGCTTGGAGCGCGAGCTCTCCGCGTTCCGCATCCGGCTGATCGTGAACCAGGCGCGCACGGATGCGGACCTGTCGGTGGGCACCTCGGTGGCCGCCGCATGGAAGAAGTTCTTTGGCATCGAAATGGATGTCCTGGGTGCCATTCGCTACGACGACGAGGCGTGGCGCGCGGTGCGCAAGCGCAAGCCCGTCCTCATCGAGCGACCGGATTCCGCGGCGGCCACTGCCATTCAGGGCATCGCAACGCGTATCCTCACACTCGACGGCTCCCCTCAGCGTTCCACACCATGAAGCCCTTCGAGCAGCAGACCTATTACGAGATTCTCGAAGTCCCCGTCACCGCGCCGAAGGAGGAGATTCGGGCGGCGTATGAACGGCTGACGGAGCTGTATTCGCCGGACTCCATCGCCGTCTATGCGCTCGTGGACGAGGGCCAGGTGGATGAGCTCCGCACTCGGCTCGCCGAGGCGCTGGAGATTCTCTCCGACGAAGAGCTGCGTGCCGAGTACGACAAGGACCTGGGGCTCCCGGCCCGCCGGTTGATGGACGCGGTGTCGACCGGGGGCGAGGTGGCACACGCCGCCGCGCCGCTGGAAGCGCGCGCGGGGCTCGTTGGGGTTGCCGCTTCCGGCGCGGAAGATCAAACTGGCCACCTTTCGACGCAGGTCCCCGAAACGGGGACGAACGGGAGGACAGGAGCAGTGCGAGACGTGCCGGTGGAGGACTCGGAGACCGCGATGACGGGGCAGGGCGGGGAAGGGGAGGCCGGGGCCCATGCGACGGAGCCTCGGGTGGAGCCGGTGCCGGCGTCCTCGGGACATGCGGACTTCCGGGCGTCGTTTTTCCGTGGGTTCTCGTTCGCGTACGTGTCCAGCTCGTTGCAGGACACGCAGCGGATGGGGAGCGCGGTGGATGTTCCCGTTGCGTCGATTCAGCCCCAGGTTTCGGGGAGTGGAACGGGCACGGGGGCCGCGAGCGCTGAGTCGCAGCGAGAGGCCTCCGGTGCGGTGGCTGCGGCTCCGGTGGGGGAGCCGTCCGCGGCGCATGAGGCCGCTGCGGGGGGCCCTGGCGTCGTGGCGGCCAGCGCAACTGCTTCGGTTTCCCCAGGGGGGCCTGCGGTAACGGGCAGCGCGCCAGCTCTGGCGACGGCTCCCCAGGTCAGCGTCCCTTCTTCGGGCAGCGACGCCTCGGTGACTGCTTCGGCTACCGTGCCGACGCCTGGTCCGGCAGCAGGCGCTGTCAGTGCGCTGGCGCCGGTCAGCGATGCGCCTGCGGCGGCTGCCGTGCCGACGCCTGGTCCGGCAGGCGCTGTCAGTGCGCTGGCGCCGGTCAGCGATGCGCCTGCGGCGGCTGCCGTGCCGGCGCCCGCCTCGGCCGCTCCCGTCAGCGCCCCGGTGGCGGAAAGCAGTGCTGCGGTGGCTGCCTCGGCCACTCCGGCCAGCGGCCCAGCCGCCGCGCCGGCCCCCACGCAAGGCGCTCCGGTCAGCGCCGTGGCGGCGCTGCCCCCTTCGGCGCCTGCTACCGCCGCGACTGGCGCCCCAGCGTCGGAAGCCAGCGCTGAGCCCCACCCGCCGGTTCCAGCGAGTGCCAGCCCGGTACCGCCGGCCTCCCAGGCACCCGACGCCGAGTCGACCGCCCTCGTCCCTGTCCGTCCGTCGCCCGGCACGGAGGCTCAGCCCGAGGCGGGCCGGGCTGGAGCGCGTCCCGGGCGGCCCCTGGGAGACGCGCCGCAGATCGCCCAGGACTCCGCCATCGCCACGGCGGAGGCGGCCCTGGCGCAGGCGTCCCAGGCCGCGTCGCGGGCCCGTGAGCCCCGGCCTCGCATCCCGGACATCCCGTCCGATGCGGAGTTCAACGGCGAACTGCTCCGCCAGGTCCGCGAGGCCCGGGGGGTGACCCTCCAGCAGGTGGCCGACCGCACCCGCATCACGCGCATGCACCTGGAGAACGTCGAGGCGGACCGCTACAACCTGCTCCCGCCCTCGGTCTACCTGCGAGGTATCCTGATGAGCCTCGCCCGCGAGCTGGGGTTGGATCCACTCCGCGTGTCCAAGAGCTACCTGGCCCTGTCTTCTGAGAAGTCAGGCCGGAAGTAGGGGAGGCGCCCGGAAGTGCTCGGATGTCACCGGCGTTGCGAGGAAAGTTGACTCGCCTCCAGCCGCTGCCTAAGTAGGTAGCACGATGACGGACGAGGAAAAGGTCAAGGCGATGCGGCTCGCCCGTGCGATTGCCTCGGATATCTCGCTCTACAACGAGCAGAAGATCATCAAGGGAATCGAACAGGACAACCTCTTCGAGGTCCTCAAGGAGGAACTGGAAGAGGGCCGCGAGCTCTACAAGAGCCGCGTCAGCCAGGAGATCTTCACGAAGATGAACTTCTTCGAGCGGGCGATCAACGACATCGTCCTGCGCTCGAAGGCGCATGTGAAGTCGAAGATCTGGTAACCCCCTCCCCGTGGTAGCGCCTGACACGCGAGAGCACCGCGCTCCGCCCGAAGCTCGCGGCGAGCGCGTCGACCAATACCTCGCGCGCGCGTTCCCGGACCTCACGCGCTCTCGCATCCACGGCCTCATCGAGGCCGGGCATGTGCTCGCGGACGGCCAGCCGGCCAAGCCGGCCCGGCGTCTGCGCGGCGGTGAGCTGCTCGTCCTCCACATTCCGGCGCCCGTTCCCGCCGTCCCGTTGGCGGAGGAGCTGCCGCTCGCGCTGCTGCACGAGGACCGCGACCTGGTCGTCGTCGACAAGGCGGCGGGCATGGTCGTCCACCCCGGCGCGGGCCACGCCTCCGGCACCCTGGTCAACGCGCTGCTGCACCGGGTGAAGGACCTGGCCGGTGTTGGCGGCGAGCTGCGGCCCGGTATCGTCCACCGGCTCGACAAGGACACCACCGGCTGCCTCGTCGTGGCGAAGAACGAGCAGGCGCTGGTGGCGCTCCAGAAGGCCTTCAAGACGCGCGCGGTGGAGAAGACGTACCTGGCGCTGGTCCACGGCGTCCCGCCGACGGAAGGGCGCATCGAGACGCTCTACGGCCGTCACCCCGTCCACCGGCAGCGCTTCACGGGCAAGGTGAAGGAGGGCAAGAACGCCATCACCGAGTACCGCGTCCTCGAGGCCTTTGAAGGCGCCGCGCTGGTGGAGGTGGACCTGCTCACCGGCCGCACGCACCAGATTCGCGTGCACCTCTCCGAAGCCGGCCACCCGCTGCTCTGCGACGCGCTCTACGGCGCCGGACGCAAGGCGAAGGGCGCCGCGGCGGAGGCCCAGGAGCGGCTGGGGCGCCAGGCGCTCCATGCGTGGCGCCTGTCCTTCGCGCACCCGCGCACGGGCAAGGTGCTGAAGCTGGAGGCGCCCATTCCCGCGGACTTGGAGGCGGCCCTGACGCTGCTCCGGGCCACCGTCCCCGCGCCGCCGGAGACCCCGCCCGCCACCCGAAAGCAGCCCGCGCCCCGGAAAGCGGCGGGCGGCTCGAAGCGGACTACAGGCCGGACACGCTGAGCGACTGCTGGCGCTTGGACAGCACCTTCACGGGCTGAATGGCCATCACCCGCATGAAGACGGACAGCAGCTCCGGGTCGAACTTGTTCCGCATCTCCGACCACATCAGCATCAGCGCCACCTCCGGGCCGTAGGCATCCCGGTACGGGCGCTTGGAGGTGAGGGCGTCGTACGCGTCGCAGATGGCGATGATCTTCGCGTACACCCCGAGGTTCGTCTTCGGGATGATCATCTGGATGTTGCCGCGGGAGTCGCGCACGGCGGTGCCGAAGTCCGTCTTGTGCTCGAACGTCGTCACCACGCGCAGCAGCGTGGAGCGGCTGAAGCCCTTCTCCATCAGGATGTTGCGCACGGAGATGAGCGGCGCGCGCTGCACTGTCTGCTTCTCCTCGGGCGTCAGCGCGCCTCGCTTCGTCGACAGCTCCTCCGACAGCGTGGCCATGCCGGCGTCGTGGAAGAGGGCGATGTAGCCCAGGTCGCGCAGCTGCGGCTTCGTCAGCCCCAGCTCCGCGCCGAAGACGACGCTCATGAGGCACACGTTGACCTGGTGGTACACGAGGTAGTCGTCCTCGCGCCGCATGGTCGTCATGCCCAGGAAGTGCGTCCGCTGCTCGTAGGAGATGTCGACGAAGTCCTGCACCAGGCGCAGCGCCTTGGAGGCGTTGATGGGCTTTCCGGCGCGCACCGACTCCAGGTACTTCGTGAGGAAGAACACGGCGCGCGCGTAGATGGTCATCGCGTACTTCTTGCGGTCCACCTTCTGGTCGCCCGGGTTGTCCAGGTCCTTGTTCAGCTTCTCCTTCAGCTTGGAGAACTTGGCCACCCGCATGTTGAGCAGCTTGCGGTTGGACAGGCCGTCCTCTTCGGACGCGGTCGTCTGCTCCTTGCTGAAGATCCAGATGAAGTTCTTCAGCTCCGGAACGGTGACGGGCTTGGTGAGCGTGAATCCGCCCACGTCCTTCGAGCGCAGCTCCGTCAGCAGGTATCGCTGGTTCTCGATGGAGTTGAGGTCCACCTTCACCAGCATGCCGTTCAGGTAGAACGACTCCTTGACGCCCGTGAGCTCCAGGCGGCCTTCCTTGCCGATGATTTGATTGATGATGTCCTGGAGCTGGTGCAGCGGCTTCTGGAAGACCGCGTTCTCCGGGTCATACATCTTCACCGAGCGCACCAACATGTACAGGCCGGCCACCAGCGAGCGCGCCAGGACCTGGAGCTTCTCGTTGTGCTCGCGGCCGTACTCGTTGGTGTTCTCGTCCTGCGCCTGGGTGATTTTCAGGTTGTCGGCCATACGCCTATGCCTCCTCCGACAGCGCCGAGTCTCCGAAGAGCGCCTTCTTCGTCTGGTACATCGCCTTGCGAGCCGAGGTGAGGACCTCCAATGGCTGGTTCTTGTCCTCCACCACCGCCTGCAACAGCTTGTAGCCCTGGATGGAGCACGCGCCGCCCAGGCCGTGGATGGCCAGGAGCTTCTCCTCCAGCACGCGCTTCTTGTTGAGCAGCGAGGGCTTCGTCGCGAGCATCTGCTGCATCATCGACAGGGCGCCCGGGGTGCCTGTGGAGCCGATGGCCGCGTACACCGCGGCGCGCTCGTCGGGCGTCTTCTTGTCGAAGCCGGGCTCCCGCACCAGGCGCATCAGGTCCGCGTAGCCCTTGTCGCGGTCGAACTCCGGCAGCAGCTTCGCCGCCAGCATGCGCACCTGGGAGATGGAGTCCGTGAGTGCGTCCGCGATGATGCGCCGGGCCTCGCCCGTGCGGCCGCGGCCGATGATGTTGAGCACCTCCAACTTCACCACCAGGTTGGGGCTCTTGAGCACCTGGCCAAACATCTTCACCCGGTCCGGGTGGTTGCTCTTCTCCAGGATGTAGACCATGTCGCGCACTGTCTGCGGTCGCTCTGACATCAGCCGCGCGACGAAGGGCTCGGGCAGCTCGCGCGCGAAACCCGCGAGGGCGTCACAGAGCAGGGTGCGGTTGTCGGCGACCTCGATGCTCTCCAGCACCGACAGCAGGGGGATGATGGAGTCCCGGCCCAACACCTGGAGGTAGCGCGACACGTCCGCGGGGTTCTTCGGTCGCGTCGACTTGAGCGACTCGCCCACCCGCATCAGCCGCTGCTCCTCGCCCATCTTGTGGAGGAAGTTCTCCAACATCTTCGCCAGGTCCTCGCTGCCTTCGCGCTGGGACAGCGCGCGCAGCTTGAGGACGATCTGGTTGATGGTGCCGAAGTCGTCCTGGAGGAGGAGCATGTCCAGCAACTGCACGAAGATTTCCTCGAGCAGGGACGCGTCATCCACGCCGCCTTCCACCACCTGGAACACGGCGCTCACCAGCTTGGGGAACAGCCGGGCGTTCTCCTCCTCGGAGACTTCGCGCTGCAGCTTGGCCTTCAGCTCGTCCGAGGCATGCCGTCCACCCACCACGAGCCCGCGAATCTGCTCCACGCCGTCCAGCTTGGCGTCCAGGTCCTCCGCGGACACCCGCGCGAAGCGCAGGTAGTCATCCGAGTTCGTCTGCAGGCGCGAGTAGAGGTAGCCCACCACCTTGTCCACCTCGACCTGCACTTCCTCCTCGCTGGCGTTCTCCATGGAGAAGCCTTCCACCACCACGTACTCCACGTGCTCCATGCTCGCGCGCCACAGCTGCGCCAGCACGTCCTCCGCGCCGCGCTCCGGCTCGGACAGGGCGATGAGCGTGAAGGTGGTCAGCTCCTCCACCGTGAGACCCGGGCGGAAGATGAGCTGCCGGATGCCGTCGCGGAAGAACTTGTAGGGCAGCGGGGTGTCCTCGGAGAACAGCGACTCACCGAGGAGCAGGAAGTTCTGTTGCTCCACCTTCATCGACAGGGGCCCGAACTTGTCGGTGTAGGTGGCAATCGACTCGAGCGCCTTCCCGAGGAACTCCGGGAAGCGCGACTCGTTGTGGCGATACATCCCGATCTGCTTGATGCCCTTGAGCAGGTGGAAGGCGAATGTCTTCGCCAACTCAACCTTTTCGCGTGCTTCAGGCGAAAGCTGGGGCTCCGCGTTGGATTCCTGGATGGCTTTAGGGGGGTGGGCCATGCTGTCACCCGAGCCTAACCCGATTTTGGACGGTCACCCAGGAGTCGGCCCGTGGAAGCCTCATGGCTTGGGTGTCGTCCCCGTGACGGGGCATGAGAATGACGGGGATTCCTGGTTGTGTTGCCAAATGCGTCATCCGCCGGAACGGGGTGACGTCCATGGCGCGATTGCTGACGTGCTCGCTGCTGCTGGTTTCGTTGACGGGGTGTTTCCGGATGAGCCTCCGTTCCGGAGCGCCGCGCGGAGGAGCGCCCGAAGAGCAGACCGGCGTGAGCCTGGTCGCCGGACTGACGACCTCGAACGTGGTGGCGCCGGAGTGCCAGCACGGCTTCTCCCGCGTGGACGTGTATTGGCCGTGGTGGAGCCCCATCGTCTACGCGGCGACCTTCGGCATCGTCGCGCCGTTGCGCACGGAGTACGTGTGTGCGGAGGCCGCGGAGGCCGCTGGCCCCGTGCGGCCCGAGCCCGTGCCGTCCTCCCACTCGCCGCTCTGAGCGAGACGGCCCGGGTGGGTGCCCGCCGCCTCCTGGACGGGATTTCAGGAGGCACGCCGCACCCGCCCTGGAAATGAGCGGGGCGGCGAGGATTGCTCCTCGCCGCCCCAGGTGTCTCAGCAGTGTTTCACCCGGCCTCCAGGAGGAGGCCCGGGCACGTGGCCTACGCCTCCTTCTGCGGCGGCGGGGACATGGCGGCGCTCTGGCCCTTGAGGGCGGAGCGCAGCAGGAACAGCGTCAGGCCGGCGAAGAAGAGCAGGCCCCAGAGGTTGGACCACAGCGGGTGGGCGTGTTCGCTCTCGCCCACCATGTTGAGGAAGCCGCCCAGGCCGCCCTGATTGCCCAGCAGGGCGGGCAGGTTCAGCGCGCGGGTGCCTGCTCCGTCGGTGGCGATTTCCAGGAAGGCGATGAGCACGCCCGCGATGGAGCCACCGGCGATGAAGCCGGAGGAGAGCAGGGTGCCCGGCGAGAAGTCGGACTCGCCGCCGCGGATGCGGTCCACGAAGTAGCGCACCATGCCACCCACGAAGAGCGGCGCGCTGCTGCTGATGGGCAGGTACACGCCCACCGCGAAGGGCAGGGAGGACACGCCGCACAGCTCCAGCATCAGCGCGATGAACACGCCCAGGAGCACCAGGTCCCACGGCAGCTTCTGGGTGAGGATGCCGTCGATGATGAGCGAGAACAGCTGCGCCTTGGGCGCCGCGTAGCGCGTCAGCTGCTGGCCTTCATAGACGCTGACACGGCCGCCGATGCCCGGGTCCACCACGTACTGGATGGTGTCGGACTCATCGAGCAGGTACTTGCCCGCGGGTACTGGCGTGTCCGCGCCGCGCACGAAGCCTTCCTTGTAGGTGCGCTCCGGGCCGTCCGTGACGGCGCCCAGGTCCGCCACCTTGATGGGGGCGCCGCTGGAGACGTTGAGCGTCACCGCGCCCAGGTCCTGCGAGGACACGTCGCGCCAGCTGCGCAGCTCCATCGCACCGCTCTGCGTGTTCAGCTCGTAGCCCTGCGCCCAGACGGCCTTGCGCAGCGCCGCCTCGTCCAGGCCGCGGGCCGCCATCGCGTCAGCGGAGACGGCCCAGGAGAAGGTGTGCTGGACGCGCGTCTCGTTGGAGAACTGCGTCACCTTCACGCCCGGGTGGGGCTCGGGGATGGTGACGGTGGCGCCGCGGTTGAGCGTCACCAGCACCAGGCCGATGAACATCGCGCTGGTGAGCACACCGACGAACAGCGCCAACTGCTGGCGCCGGGGCGTACCGCCCACCAGGAAGGCCGTCTTGAGGTCCTGCGCGGTGGTGCCGCCGTTGGACGCGGCGATGCCGACGATGGCCGCCGTGGTGAGGGCCATGAAGCGGTCCTCGGACGACGTCCAGCCCATGAGCAGGTACACGAGGCAGGTGATGAGCAGCGTGGCCACCACCATGCCGGAGATGGGGTTGGACGAACTGCCAATCTCACCGGTGATGCGCGCGCTCACCGTGACGAAGAAGAAGCCGAAGATGACGATGAGGATGGCGGAGATGAAGTTCACCTCCAGCGGCGGCGCCAGCCAGATGGCCAGCACCAGCAGCGCGCTGCCACCCAGCACCACGGTGATGGGCAGGTCCTGCTCCGTGCGCAGCAGCTGCGGCATGGCGCCCTGACCCCGCGACGCCTTCAGCGACTCCAGGCTGCGCTTGAAGGCCCCGACGATGGTGGGCAGCGAGCGGATGAGGCTGATGAGACCGCCCGTCGCCACGGCGCCCGCGCCGATGTAGAGCACGTACGCATTGCGAATCTGGTCCGGCGACATGTCCCGGATGAGCTGGCCGTTGTGCATCAGCAGCGGCGTCTCCAGCCCGCTGCCGAAGAACGAGATGGCCGGGATGAGGATGAGGTAGCTGAGCACACCACCGGCGAAGGTGATGGCCGCCACGCGGGGGCCGATGATGTAGCCCACGCCCAGCAGCTCCGGGCTCACCTCGGTGGAGACGGTCGCGCTCTTGAGCCCCTGAAGCGGCGTGCTCAGCACCTCGCGGAACAGCTTCATGCCGGAGTAGGCGAGCTTGTAGACACCGCCCACGATGAATCCGGTGATGACGGTGCGGGCGTTGGTGCCGCCCTGCTCGCCGACGATGAGCACGTCCGCGCTGGCGGTGCCCTCCGGGTAGGGCAGCCTGCCGTGCTCCTGGACGATGAGGCCCTGGCGCAGCGGAATCATCATCAGCACGCCGAGCACGCCGCCCAGCGCCGCCGTGAGGAAGGCGTGGGTGAGGCTGATGTCGTAGCCCAGCAGCAGCAGGGCGGGGAGCGCGGCGGCCACACCGAAGGCGAGCGACTCACCGGCCGAGCCCGTCGTCTGGACGATGGTGTTCTCCAGGATGCTGGAGTTGCCCAGGGCCCGGAAGATGGCGATGGAGAGCACCGCGACGGGAATGGACGCGGAGACCGTGAGGCCCACCTTGATGGCCAGGTACACGGACGAGGCGGCGAACACGATGCCCAGCACCGAGCCGAGCACCAGGGCTCGAATCGTCATCTCCGCCGGAGACTTGTCGGGGGGGACGTACGGGGTATGGGCGACTTTCGCGAGTGTCTGCGCGACCGGGACGCGATCCTCGGAGATTGGCGGCGAACCGTGGGCCAAGCGGGGGGCTCCTTCGAAGGGAAACCGACTCCTTCTAGCAGGCCCCCGGCTGGCCGTGAAACAACGCCCTCAAATGACAAGCGCCTCCGCCGGTAGGGCAGAGGCGCTTCGGAGCGGGCCAGCCCCGGAATGCTGGGGCAACAGGCTGGGTCAATCCCGGCTCACTGCTGGGCGGCGACGGCCTCGGGGTCCACCTCGGCCATGAGCGCGGCCAGCTCCGACTTGAGCTTGTCCTTGGCGCGAATCTCCAACTGGCGGGCGCGCTCGCGCGAGAAGCCGAAGTGCTCCCCCAGCTCCTTGAGCGTCATGGGGCGCTCGTTCATGACGCGTTGCTCGATGATGAAGCGCTCACGCGGGTCCAGGCGCATCAGCGCGGTACGGACGCGGGCGTTGATGAGGCCTGCCTCCTCCTTGTCCGCGAACTCGTCGTCCTGCGGGGCCGCGGCGCTCACCACGAAGTCCACGTGGCTGTTGCCGCCGTCCTCGCCCATGGGCGCGTCCAGCGACAGGTCCCGGCCACCCATGCGCTGCTCCATCTCCCGCACCTCACCCGGCTTCACGTGGAGCCGGCGGGCGATGTCATCCACGTTCACCGCGGCGTCACCGCTGCCAAACTTCTCCAGCTCGCGGCGCGTGCGGGCCAGACTGAAGAACAGCTTCCGCTGCGCCTGGGTGGTCCCCAGCTTCACGAGCGACCAGCTCTTGAGGATGTAGTTCTGGATGTACGCGCGAATCCACCAGACGGCGTAGGAGATGAGGCGGATGCCCTTGTCCGGATCGAACTTCTGCACGGCCTTCATCAGGCCGATGTTCCCCTCCTGGATGAGGTCCGACATCTTGATGCCGTACGAGCGGTACTCATAGGCGACCTTCACCACGAAGCGCAGGTTGGCGGTCACCATCCGGTGCCCGGCCGCCAGGTCGCCCTTGAGGAAGCGGCGCGCGAGCTCCTGCTCCTCCTCCACCTTGAGGAGGGAGTAGTGGTTGATCTCCGAGAGGTACATCGCCAGGGAGCCGGAGTTGGACGACTGCTCGGTGGATGCCTGCATGAATGATTTCTCCGCCGGTGGGCCTCGCGGTGAGGCCGGGATGGATGGATTTCGTCTGACGACGTGACGAAGGGAGCTTGAGCAACAGAAATGCCAACCTGCCCCGGAGGGCCATTCCCAATGTCTGCGAGGGGTTGGCGTGCTCCAGCGGCGCGTACAGCGCCGCAATCCTGTAACCGTTACGTCGCACCGGCATGAATCGCCGGATGCGCTAGCTGTAGGAGCTTCAGAACTGTTCGCATTCAAGCCTCCCGGGGGCTGCGCAGGGCCGTGCTCCCAGTGAGGGCGCGGCCATTGGAGCGATGCCCGTCACACGACGTGGCCGCCCGCGGGAAAAGGCGTAACGACGCCTCGGGCCGCTGACACACCCAGGCCGCCGGCACGCGCGGTGGGCGGCCTGGCGGCCAGGCGCGAGGACCAAGGTCCGGGTGTCAGGAAGCGCGCGCTTGGGGCGGGCGAGTGCCCTCGCTGGCGACGCGCTGGGACTCCGTGAGAACAGCGCGTCTCAAGTCCGTCAGCAGCCGCGTCGCCTCTCCCTGCTGGAGCGGGCGACCGCCAAAGCGGGCTTCCAGGTAGCGCCGGGTGACGGGCGTCAGGGCGGGGGACAGCGGGTGCCGCTCCCGGGCGAGCCGAGCATCCAACGCTTCCAGTGTCTCACCGTCGACGCGTGTGATTCGCGCGGAGGCGAGCTGCGCCTCCACCGCGTCCGCGAAGCGCGTGGCCGCCAACGGCCGCTCGCGCGACAGGAACTGCGTCAGCAGCCGCCAGGCGGTATAGGCCGCGGCGGCCGCGAGCAGCGCGGCACCAAAGGCCCGGGGGGGCGGCGTGCGGCTGGGCGGCTCGTCCTTCTTCGGGACCTCGCGCGAGCGAGTGAGCGAGCGGACGACGGTCAGCTGATCGCGGAAGTTGTAGTCCAGGACGACGTCACGCCACTGCGACTCCACGACTTCATAGAAGTTGATGAGCTGCTCCAGCAGGCGAGGGGACTGGCTCGCGCGGTGGGCTGGCGGCGTCGCGTCCACGGTGATGAAGCCGCGCCCCGGCACCAGCACGTGCGTCCAGGCATGCGCATCACCCGCGCGAACCACGTAGCCCCCCGTCACGCGCTCGCCGCCGAAGAAGCCGGTGGCCAGCCGCGCCCGCATGCCCTGGGTGCGCAGCATCAACGTGAGCGCGGTGGCGAAGTGCTCGCAGTGTCCCTGCTTGCGCTGGAAGAGGAAGTCAGCGACCGGGTCCGGCACGTCGCCGCTCAACTCCAGCGTGTAGCTGTACTCGCGTTGCAGCCACGCGGACAGCTTCCGCGCGGCGGCCAGCGGGTCGCGTTCGCCATTCAGCACCCGCGCGGCTGTCTGGCCGACGCGGACGTCCAGCCCCTCCGGCAGCGACAGCAGGGCATCCTGCTCCTCCGGGGGCAGGTCCTGGACGTCGTCGCCGCTGGCGCCGGGCGGGAGGCTGTAGGCCTCATATGAATACGAGATGCCGGAGTCGCGGAAGCGCACCTCGCCGCCGCCCAGTTCGTGGATTTGCGTGCGCCGGGAGCCCACCTGCGTGTTGGCCACGGCGTTGCCCAGCCGCGAGGGCGTCTCCAGCGCCACCAGCGTGCGCGCGCCGTACGCGGGCATCAGCTCCACGTGCTGGTGGACCAGGTTCTCCTGGCCCGGACGCAGCGTCGTCATGAACTCGGAGCCGTGGCTGGTGGCGCGCGCGTTGGACCACTCCATGCCGTCGAAGACGTCATAGGTGCGGCCCACCCAGTACGCGTCGAGCGTTTCCTTCTCCGGGTCCGGGGTCAGGGTGGCGCGCAGCACGATGCGCGGGTTGCCCTTGATGGTGCCCGCGCCGCCCAGGCGCACGGTGTTGGAGAAGCCCGCGGTGGCCACGCCCAGGCCGGGCGAGGCGCCGGGGCCAATCATGTTCCAGTTGAGGCGGGGGAAGAGGATGAAGAAGGCCACGGCGCCCACCACGGCGAAGCCCACGCCCATGGCCAGCGGGCCCATCACCGCGCGCACCGGCACCGGCTCGCCTTCGGGGACCGCGGACTCCACCACGCCCAGCGCCAGGGCGATGCTGGCCAGCACGCCGAAGACAATCAGGAAGAGGCCGTAGACGAGCTCGCCGGAGAGCGCCGCGCCGCCCGCCACCATCAGCAGACCTGACAGGTGGACCTGGCCATCGGTGGCCGCGTCCGGCGTGGACAGCAGGCGCTGCGCGGAGATGAGGCCGGCGAAGGCACAGGCCGCCACCACCAGGTTGAGCGAGCCCGCGAGCACGTTCGTGCCCAGCGTCAGCGCCACGGCCAGCAGCAGCAGCGCGGTGAGCTTCACCCGGTTGGCGAAGGGGCGCCGCCCCGCCAGCGCGACCACCAGGGCCACGCCGTAGAGGACCAGCGACCAGAGGGGGAGCTGGCCCGACACCGCCATGGAGGCGAAGGCGGACCCGGAGCCCAGGTCTCGCAGCACCAGCCTCAGCCGCGTGCCCTTCCTCATGCCGCCTCCTCGCCACCGCGTGGGCGCTCGTACCCCAGCCACGCCAGCGCCCGCAGCAGGCGCCGCTCCTGGGCCGTGCCCGCGGTGGGCCGGATGCGCTCCTCCGGCGTGTCCAGGCCCACCTCGTGACCTTCCTCGATGAGCCGGTGGGCCAAGGCGGCCACTTCCTCGCAGCGGCGCTCGAGCGCCTCCGCGTCGAGCCCGTCCGCCACCGTCAGCACGAAGGTGCGCCGCTCCTCGTGCTCGCGCTCCACCCGCAGCAGCTTCCCGGCGGAGGCGCTCTTCATCCAGTGGATGCGCCGGGCGTCCTCTCCCGGCGCCAGCTCGCGCAGGCCGCTCAGGTCCCCGTTGCCGTCATTGCGGCGGGGGTTGCCCGCGTCGCCCACGGGGCCTTGCTCCGGCGCGCCCGGGTCCTGACAGGCGTAGGTCCGCCGCGGGTAGATGAGCAGCGTGCTCTCCAGCGGAAAGGTGCGCGTCTTGGCGAACAGCCCCAGCGGCCAGGTGGTGGTGACACGCACGCCCGTGAGCAGCACAGGCCCGCGCTGGGGCGCGGTGAGGTCCGCTCGCACGACGTGGTCCACGCCCGCGGGCAGGTAACCCACGCCGCCCGCGCCGGTGAGCGGCGAGTCCGCCTCCGACAGCGTGAGGGCGAAGGCGTGGCCCTGGCCGCGGGAGATGGCCCACCGGAAGGCGAAGGGCTCCTGGGCGAAGGCCGCGTCCGCGCCCACGCGCCGCACCGACAGGTAGCGCAGGCAGCGCTCGGACAGGACGCCCGACACCACCACCATGCTCAGCAGCAGGCCCAGCAGCAGGTAGAGGAGGTTGTTGCCGGTGTTGAGCGCGCCCAGGCCCACGCCGAACGTCACCACCAGATAGGTGCGCCCGATGCGCGTCACCTTGAGGGTGCGCGGCGGGCGGAGCCGCGAGCGAACCCGGGCCCACCATGACGGCAGCCGGGGCTTCACCGGGGCGCCGGGACCTTTCGGGCAATCTCCTCCAGCAGGTGCGCCGCCTCGTCGCGCGCGGTCAAGCCCTGCACGGCGCTGCGCAGCATGATGCGGTGGGCCCAGCAGGGCACCAGCACCGCGCGGACGTCACCGGGCGTGGCGAAGTCCCGGGCGTCCCACAGCGCGTGGGCCCGTGCGGCCGCGCCCAGCGCGAGCACCGCGCGGGTGGAGGCGCCTCGCTCCAGGTCGCCATGCGAGCGCGTGGCCGTGGCCAGCCGCACCACGTAGTCCGCGACCGATGCGTCCAGCCGCAGCGCCGCGGCGAACGAGCGCAGGGACGCCAGCTCCTCGGGCTCGGAGACGGTCTCCACCGCGTCCAGGGGCGGCGTGCCGTCGCGGGTGACGAGCAGCCCGGCCTCCACCTCCGGCGTCGGGTGGCCCAGGGACATGCGCACCATGAAGCGGTCCAGCTGCGAGTCCGGCAGCGGGTAGGTGCCGGAGAAGTCCACCGGGTTCTGCGTGGCCACCACCGTGAAGGGCGCGGGCAGCGCGTGCGTGGCGCCGTCCAGGGAGACCTGGCCCTGGGCCATGGCCTCCAGCAGCGCGGACTGGGTGCGCGGCGGGGCGCGGTTCAGCTCATCCGCCAGCACCAGCTGCCGGAAGAGGGGACCGGGGCGGAACTGGAAGGTGGCCGTCTGCGCGTGGAAGACCTGGGCGCCCAGCACGTCGGCGGGCATCAGGTCCGCGGTGAACTGGACGCGGGCGAAGCTCAGGCCGCAGGCCTTGGCCAGGGCCTCGGCGAGCGTCGTCTTGCCCACGCCCGGGACGTCCTCCAGCAGCACATGGCCGCCGGCGACCAGGGACGTCACCACGAGCTGGAGTTGGGAGGATTTTCCCTGCACCGCGCGGCCCAGCTGGGTGGCGATGCGTTCCATCGCCGAGCGCGCGTTTGCGGGGGAAGGCACCGGGGAGAGGGCGCGGGCAGGCTGGTTCATCTGCCGCCACTGTAGCCGACTCCCTCGATTGCCAACACGCCTCGCGTCCGGGCTTGCGGCGCGGACGCTCCCTCCCTCCCGAGGCGGCGAAGCGCCTACGCCAGGAAGACGTCCTCGGGCGTGTAGTAGGCGGGGCGCGGCGACGTCCCTGTGCCCACACCGAAGTACCGGAACATCCGCTCGTGGTGGGTGGCCAGGCCGCGCAGCTGGACGGGGCGCTCCACCAGGCCTCGCGTCAGGACGCCCACGGCGCTGTCCTTGAACTCCCGCAGGTGGGTGAAGTCCAGGACGACCTCACACCCACTCAGGGCGCTCAGAGAGGTCCGGACCTCTTCCGCCGTCTTGCCGTCCAGCGTGCCTTCCAGCCGCAGCGTCACGGAACCTGCGGACTCCTCACGGTGGATCTGTAGCCCCGACATTGCTGTGCTCTCCAAGTTGGCGCGGAGCCTGGGTTGGAGCGTCATCGCTCCAGTCCTTCCACGGAGGACCCGTGGGGTTCTCCCGCCCGGCGCACAGTGCACATGGTCCGCGGGTTTGGTTACCCCCCACATTGCAACTTTCTCGCGACTGTCGTGCAGCCGTCGCAAGGCTTGTTGCTCAGCGCTCAGCTCTTCTGGCCATTCGTCTTCTGGGCCTCTCGCAGCGTGAGCTGCTTCTCCTGAGCGGCCTTCAGCTTGCGGAATTCCTTCACGACCTTGGCGGGGTAGCCGGCCATGAACTTCGTGCGCGCTTCCTTCTTGGCCAGGATGCGGCGGGCCAGCCCGGGGCCGGCGTTGTAGGCGACCAGGGCCTTCTCCACGGTGCCGAAGCGCTGGATGAGGTCCGCCAGGTACGCGGTCCCCAGCTCCACGTTGGTCTCCGAGTCGAAGAGGTTGCTGGCGCGGCCCAGCCGCAGGCCGGCCTTGTCCGCCAGCCAGGTGCCGGTGTCCGGCATCACCTGCATCAGGCCCATGGCCCCGACGTGGGACACCGCGTAGTTGTTGAAGGAGCTCTCGCAGCGGATCACCGCCACCACCAGGAGCGGGTCGATGTTGTTGCGAGCCGCCTCCCGGACGATGGCCACCGCCAGCCGGCGCTGCTGCCGGGCGGGGAGGCCAGAGGCCTTCACCATCTCCGTGATGCCCAGGGCCTCGGCCTCGGCGTAGTGGGCCTCATCCTCGTAGAGGTGCAGCTTCGCAAGGGTCGCCTTCAGCTCGGCGTCGCGCTCGGCCAGCTTCGCGCGCAGCTCCGTCACCTCCGACCCCTCGCCCTGGGCGCCTTCCGGCACCTGCACCGGAAACGCGACCGCCCCCGTCCCCACCATCCAAGCCGCCACCGCCACCGTCCAGCCCCTCATCCCACCCCTCCCGGCGCCGCAGTGCCGCTCGCGCCCCGTGCACTCCTACGGATGTACTGACCTGCCGACGGAGCAACGCCTAAGCAGCCCGCGTGCCAGAGGTCGCACGTGGCGTGTTTCTCCTTAAGAGCGCCAACGAAATTGCCGTTGCTGGCGCGCGGGATTCCCCGGTGGAGCTGAAAAAATGCCCGGGTGGGGAAGTGCCGTTCCCAACGGGAGACTGTGAAAAGGACCGGGTTGCCCGTCCGGGTTCCTGTTCCTAGGTTTGCCCGCGCCAGGCTGTGGTGCGTGGGGAGGTGCGGCGTGTACTGGACGATGGGAATCATCCTGTTGGTGTTGTGGGGGCTGGGGCTGACCACCGGCTCCACCGAGGGCTACTGGGTCCATCTGCTGCTGCTGTTCGCGATGGTGGCGCTCCTGCTGGCGGTGGTGTCTCAGGGCCGCCGGGCGGCCTCGGCGTGAGGCGCGGGGCGCCCGAGGTGACGGGGGTGGAGCTGCCCCGGGACTCCGTGGGCTTCACGCGCCGCGAGTGCCCGGAGTGTCAGCGGCCCTTCAAGACGCGTCCGGGGCCCATGGACTCGCGCGCGGTCCTGCACAAGCTCCTGGGCTTCTACCCCTTCGAGAACGCCCACGAGTGCGTGGAGGGCATTCCCGTCTGGGGCTGCCCGTACTGCGGCTACCGTGCGGAAGCGGACGCCTTTCTCACGCCCGCCCAGCAGGGGCACCTGGAGGCCGTGGCGCGCGGCTGGGCCAACCACGTGCGGTACGAGCAGCTGGCGCACGTGGCGCGCACGCTGTCCGTCAACCCCAGGCCGACGTTCGTGGCGGTGGAGCCGGAGGCCCTGCCGGGCCCCATGGAGCCAGAGCCGGACGAGCTGCTGCGCGTCATGCCCATGCTCTGCTGTGGCGAAGAGGTGAAGGTCATCTGGGAGTGGGACCAGGCACTCCACTGCTTCTCCTGCGGCGCGCGGCATGATCCGATGAGCGGCCGCCAGCAGGTGGAGCTGCGCTTCGTCTCGGAGTAGCGCCCGGGGTGGACGCGGGCGGGCGGTGACGGCAGGCTGGAGGGGACATGACGTGGGTCTCCCCCCGGGCCATGCTCGCGTGCCTGCTCCTGGCCGCGGGCGCCGCCGCCGCGCACGACGCCGACATCCTCTATATCGAAGCGCACCGCGCCCGGCCCGAAGCGCCCGAGGTCCGTCAGATCCTGACGATGACGCCGGAGACGCTGGCCCTGCTCCTGGGCGACGCGGATGGGGATTCGCTCCTCACGCGGACTGGACTGGACGCGCGGCGTGACGCCATCGCCACGGGCATCTGGGATGCGATGCCGCTGGCTTCTGGAGCCTTGCCGTGCGTGCGGACCGCGCACGCCGCGGCGCCGAGGCAGGCCTTCGTGGAGCTGTCCGCCACCTTCACGTGCCCGCCGGGTGGAATGCGCCAGCGCTTCCTGCTGCTGACGCGGCTGCCGCCAGAGTACCGGGTGATCCTGGGCAGTGTGAGGGAAGGGGAGGTTCCAGGTTCCGTGTTCGCGGATGCCACGCGGCCGGAAGTGGACGTCCCGGAGGGCGGACGCGGCACGCCGCTGCTGAGCCGCTTCGCGGGCTGGGTGGGCCTGGGCGTGCGCCACATCTTCGAGGGCGTGGACCACCTGGCCTTCCTGCTGGCCGTGCTGCTGGTGGGGGGCGGCTGGAGGCGGGTGTTGCTGCTGGTGACGTCCTTCACGGTGGCGCACTCGCTCACGCTGGGGGCCGCCGCGCTGGGCTGGGTGGTGTTGGACGGAGTCCAGGCCCGGTGGGTGGAGGCCGCCATCGCCGCGTCCATCATCTATGTGGCGGTGGAGAACCTGGTGCTGCGCGAGCACCGGCACCGGGTGCTCGTCACCTTCCTCTTCGGGCTGATCCACGGCTTCGGCTTCGCGGGCGTGCTGGCCGGCTACGGCCTGGGCGAGTCCGTGGTGACGGCGCTGCTGGGCTTCAACGTCGGCGTGGAATTGGGCCAGGCGGTGGTGGTGGCGGTGTTGCTGCCCATCCTCCGCATGGTCCAGCGCCGTCCGGCTTTGCACACGAGGGCCGTGAGGGGACTGTCCATCGGAATCCTCGCGGCTGGTGGGTACTGGATGGTTGAACGCGCCCTCGGTTGAATCCCGCGCTCGGCGTTCCTACGTTGGCGACTTGAAGGTAGGGAACAGGGGGACGTCAATGGGTGCGAGGCATACCCGGTTGGCCGCGGCGCTGGCCGCCGCGTGGGAGGCGGAGGTCGTCTCCGCCCGGCGGATGACGGCGCTGGCGGAGCGAATCGCGGATGCGAGGGTCCGGGCACGGCTGATGGTGTTGGCCGCGTTCTGCCGGGCTCACGCGTCGCGATTGCTCGCACGGCTGGCCGCGCTGGGCCGAGGTCCACTGCCGGTTCCTCCCGAGGACATCGAGCTGGATTCGGATACGTTGCTGGAACTGCGCCGCGAGGGGGCCTTCGCCCGCGCGTCGGCCGCCCGCTATGAGACGACCGCGGAGCTGGCCCGTCAGCAGGCGGATCTCTCCTCCGCGTGGGTCTGCGAGCTGAACCGCACCGAGGAGCAGGACCGCTCCCGGGAGCTGCTGTCCCTGGCCGAAGGGGCCCTGGGGCCCGTGGTCCACACCGACGCGCCGGCCAGCGCCGCCCCGGGTGACTCATGAGGGAATGACATGGGTTTCTCGCTCTGCCGGTGACAGTTACCGTGCATTGGGCGTAGAAATCCGTTCATGGCGAAGGAGAGCTACAACGACCTCATCTTCCAGCTGGGCGATCTGGCTCGGGACAGGTTGCCGGGCAAGCCCACCTGTCCCCGTTCCATGGACCGCGTCTACCGCGCCGAAGAGGCGGTGGTGGCGCGCCGGGATGAACTGGCGGCGCTCGAGCAGGAGATGAACGACGAGGACGCGGCGTATTCGGACTTTCTCGCCGAGCAGGGCGAGGAGCGGGCGAAGCACGCCGTCATCGTCAAGAAGTGGAAGAAGGCGGTGGACGCCATCGACGGCAAGGTGAAGGAGCTGCGCAAGACGCTCGCGTCTCGCAAGGCCGAACAGCGCTACGCCGAGGATGGTCTGGTCAAGCTCGAGAAGAAGATCAGCGACATGGAGCTGACCGGCGAGCCGCCCGACAAGATCGAACTGGCCCGCGGCAACCTCAAGAAGAACCGGCTCCAGCAGATGCGGCTCGGTCGGCAACTGGAGGATCTGGAGTCCAGCCTGGCCACCGCCCTCACGCCCGTGCCCGGTCAGCCCGGCGCGGCCGGCATCCTGGCGCACAAGCGCATGCTGGAGATGGAGGACGAGGCGGAGGAGCGGAAGCTCGACCACGAGCACCGCATGGCGGAGCTCGACCAGGCCATCGCCGCCAAGGAGGAACAGGTCCAGGCGGCGGAGGATTATCTGGATCAAGCACTGTTCCTCCTGGGCGAAGACGTGTATGCACAGCGCATCAACGATGCGCAGCTCGCACCGTTCTACCCGCGGTTGGATCGCGCGCAGTGAGAGAGGCACCCGCCCGTAGTGCTTGACGGCGGGGACCTGTCTGCTACATTGCGCCGCTTCCTGGCGACCGCGGGGACGCGTGCAGTCCAGGTCATTGAACTTATTGGGTTTTTCCGCGCCACCAGCGCGCTGGCAGTGAGGACGACGTGAAGGGTCTGATTGGCAAGAAGATCGGCATGACCCAGGTGTTCAACGATGAGGGCAACCTCGTCCCGGTCACGGTGATCGACGTGGGCACCTGCCAGGTCGTTGGCAAGCGCACCCCGGAGAAGGACAGCTACTCTGCGGTGACTCTGGGCTTTGGTGAGATCCGCGAGAAGATTCTCAACCTGGCCGAGCGCGGCTTCTTCAAGAAGGCCAACGCGCCTTACCGCCGCCACCTGAAGGAATTCCGCGTCACGCCGGAGGAGGCTGCCTCCTTCAACGTGGGTGACGCCGTCAAGGCGGACATGTTCGCCAAGGGCGAGCTGGTCGACGTGACCGGCATCACCAAGGGCCGCGGTTTCTCCGGCGTCATGCGCCGCTGGAACTTCAAGGGCTCGCAGACGAAGACGCACGGTACGCACGAGTACCAGCGTCACCCGGGCGCCATCGGTCAGCGTAAGACGCCGGGCCGCGTGTACCCGAACAAGAAGATGCCCGGTCACTACGGCGTGGATCAGGTCACCACCCAGAACCTGACCGTGGTGGACGTGGACGTGGAGAAGGGCCTGGTGCTCGTGAAGGGTGCCGTCGCCGGCCACAACAACGGCGTCGTCTACATCCGCCCCAGCATCAAGGCGGCCATGCGCGCGCAGCACAAGGCCGCGCGCGGCGCGTAGTTCGCTGCTGAGCGTCTGAACGCTCGAAGCGCCCCGCTTCCGGGCCCGATTCGTCGGGCATCCGGGCGGGGCGTTTGTCTTGCGGGGCAGGGTGCGTGCGGTTTCCGCAGGTGGGCAGGTGTCTGCCCCGCGTGACGACCCGGCTGCCTGCTTCATCACGTCCCGTGCCGTGGGATGCCCCGGAAACGTTGACCGGTGGGCGTCCGGTGGGGACGACCGTGAAAAGAATTCCGACTCCAGGCCACCTCGGCTTGTCGGTCGTGGAAGCCGTGCGCACATCCAGGCCCCACGGAGGAGTCTGAGCGTCAGGTGACGCGGACTCCGTGGCTCGGGGAGTTCCTTGCACTCCCGCTCATGGCGGCCCACCTCACGGGCCGGGCAGGATTATGATCGCACGCACGCTCTGCGCCTTTGCTTCGTTGACCGTCTCGCTGGCGGCGCCGGTTGCCGCGGCACAGGACGACGAGAACGTCCTGGACAACGTCGTCGTCCGCAACCGGCTGTACGAGCCGGGCGGCAAGTTGGAGCTGTCCTTCGGGGTCGGGCTGCCGCTCCAGACACACCTGACGGCGCACTACGTCTTCAACGCCGGGGTGGCCTACAACCTCTTCAACACCTTCGCGGTGGAGGCTCGGGCCGGCTACGCGGCCAGCCGTCACACGGGCCTGGCGCGCTCCATCTCCGAGAGCTTCCTCAACCGCGAGGACAAGCGCGTCACCGACGAACTCGAAGACCTCTGGCAGATGAACCTGCACGGGGTGGCCGGTGTCCGCTGGGCGCCCATCTACGGGAAGCTCAGCCTGCTGTCGGACCTGCCGGTCCACTTCCAGACCTACGTCTGGGGGGGCGGGGGCCTCGCCTCGTTCAAGCGCAACTCCGTGATCCAGTGCACGCAGGTGGTGAACCGCGAGCTGGGCATCTGCGACAACCGCACGTCGGTGGATGATCGCGGGTCGGCCACCCAGAACTTCTGGGTGAATGAGTCGCGGGTCGCCCCGGTGGTGTCGGCGGCGGTGGGCTTCCGCTTCTTCATCCTGGATACGCACGGCGTGCGCCTGGAGCTGCGCGACTGGGTCTTCCGGGACAACTACCGCGTCAACCTGGAGCGCGACGCGTGGGAGGCGGGGCAGGCGACGGGTGAGCCCGCGCGCAGCCCTGGCCTCACGCACCTGGTGCAGTTCGACCTTGGCTACACCTTCTCCTTCTAGGTCCACCTGACTATGCGACCGTTCCTGTCCCTCGCGCTCCTTGTCGCCACGGCCACGCAGGCCGCGCCACGCGTCCCGGCTCCGGCCTTCGCGTTGGCGCAGGTCCAGCAAGTGCCCGCGCCCGGTGCGGAGACGTCCGTGCCGCCACCGTCCATGCAGCCTCAGTCGCTCCCGGAGGCCCCTGTCGGGCCCGCGACCCGGCCTGAGCCGCTGGTGCCCGCCGAAGCCTCGGAAGCGTCCGCGCCGCCCGCGGGTGTCCGCCCCAACGCGGCCCCGGCACAGGGCACCGACGAGGTGCCCGTGAGCGAGCCTTCCCGTGTTGACGACACCGCGCCGGTGCCCGCCGCCGAGCCCGCGCCCACCGTGGAGACGGACTCCGCTCCCGCGACGACAGACATGGCGGGGCAGGAGGCGCCGCCGGTTCCCGATGATGCGCCGGTGCTGGCGTCCGACCTGGGCTCCGATGCGCCGCGCACCACGGATGCGCAGCAGCAGCGGCTGGTGAACGGAGCGCCGCTCTACAACCCCAACGTGTCGGTGCACATCGTCCAGAAGAAGCGCTTCGCGGACGAGGGCCGCCACGAGCTGACGGTGTACCCGGCCACGCTGCAGGTGAACGGGAAGTACACCCGCCACGCGGGCACGGCGGCGCACTACACCTACCACCTGCAGGAGAACTTCGCCCTCCAGGTGATGGGCCAGTACAACTGGTACTCGAACGAGAGCGACTTCAACCTGGAGCTCATCGACAAGGTCCGTGAGCAGGCGCAGGCGGCCTCGTCGCTGCTCCTGGTGTGGGGCGCCCACGCGGGCGTGGAGGTGACGCCGCTCTACGGCAAGTTCGCCTTCCTCAACAACTCGCTCGCGCAGTTCAGCGTGGTGCTCAGCGGCGGCGCGGGCATCGGCTCCACGCGCCACCTCATCCGCCCCGCGGTGACGAATGATGTGGAGGGCGAGTCGTTCCAGGTGCCCGCGCGCTTCGGTGACACGGGCACCAAGTTCATGGGCTCGGTGGGTGGGGGTTTCCGGCTCCAGTTCGGCGAGTCGTACGCGCTGCGCGTGGAGGTGCGGGACCTCATCTACACCGCGCGCGTGGACCGGGTGGACGGCTGCAACCTGGCGGACTTCGAGGCGCTCGAAGCGGCGCGTTCCACCAACCAGGACTTCGCCTCGCTGAACCTGAGCGGCAGCTGCCGCTACGAGAAGTTCGACGGCGTCGACCCGAAGACGAAGAAGAACTACCGCGAGGACATCATCCTGGGCCGGGACCTGGTGGCCGAGCCGTCCTCGGACGTCCTCAACAACGTGAGCTTCTACGCCGGCTTCTCAGTCCTCTTCTGATGCTCAGGAAGGCCCGAACCGCCATGAAACGACTGCTCAGTCTCTTCGTCGCCCTGGCGCCGCTCGCGGTGTCCGCCCAGCCTGATTCGGGTGGCTACAACCGCGCGCTGGCCGCCTTCAACGCCGGTGACATGGACACCGCCGCGCCCCTCTTCTTCGAACTCGCGGAGAGCGCCTCCGACGCGGAGGTGAAGGGCAAGGCGGAGTACTTCCTCGGACAGGCCCTGGCCCAGAAGGGCCTGCCCGTGGCCGCCTTCATCGCCTATGCGGCCATCGTCAATGCCGGACCCTCGCACCCCTCGTATCTCAAGGCGGTGGAGGGATTGGTGGACATGCAGCAGCAGCTGGATGAGCACAACCTCATCCCCAGCATCCTCAACCAGGCCTACACCGACGAGGTGCGCGACCGCTGGGTGACGCTGCCCAAGGAAGTGCTCGCGCGCATCAACTACCTGGTGGGCACGGTGAGCCAGCGCAAGAGCCGCTTCGAGGAAGCGCGCTCGCTGCTGGAGGCGGTCCCCCAGGACAGCCGCGTGTATGCGAAGTCCCGCTACTTGCTCGGCGTGGTGCTGGCGGACCCGCGCTTCCCGGGCCGTCCCGGCGAGTCCTCCGTGTTGGACAAGGACGCGCTGGCCGCCTTCAACGCGGTGCTGGCCGCGAAGGAGGGGCAACTGGACTTGCGCGCCACGCAGCACCTGGCGCTCATCGCCCTGGGCCGGCTCCACTACCGCCGCGGTGAGTACACCGACGCCAGCGCCGCTTATGAGCGGGTGCCGCGCTACTCGCGCTATTGGGACCAGGCCCTCTTCGAGAACGGCTTCGCGCGCTTTCAGAACGAGGACTTCGGCGGGGCGCTCGGCAGCCTCCAGGCGCTGCATGCGCCGCAGTTCGCCGGGGCCTTCCAGCCCGAGTCGTGGATTCTCAAGGCGACCGTCTATTACTACTCGTGCCTCTACGACGAGGTGAAGACGACGCTGGCGGCCTTCGACGAAATCTACGGGCCCATGGAGCGGCAACTGGAGCCTTTCACCGGGGAGGACGTGCCGCTGGTGCAGTCCTTCAACCTGGTGGCGGCGGAGAACCGCCGGTTGCCGCGCCCGGTATACCTGTGGCTGCGCAACAACGAGCGCATCCGCGAGGTGATGCGGATGCTGGAGCGCGTGGACAACGAGAAGCGTGCGCTGACGAACGGACGCTGGCGCGGCACGCCGCTGGCGGCGCAGTCCACCGCGTCGCTCGAGGAGGTGCGCGGGACGCTGCTTCAGGTGGGCGGCACGCTGGCGCAGAGCCGCATCCGTGAGGCAGCGGACAATCTGCGGACCTTCTCCGACCAGGCGGAAATCATCCGCGTGCAGACGGCATTGGATGAGAAGGACTTGCTGCAGGCCGGCGTGGACCAGAAGGCGCTGCTGACGCGGCAGTCGCTGTATCGCCCGAAGATGCCGGGCGCGGCCTGGAACTACTGGAAGTTCCAGGGCGAGTTCTGGATCGACGAGATTGGTTATTACCAATACACGCTGAAGCGTGGCTGCCCGGCGAAGACCGCTGAACAGCAGCCGTAGGTTCACGAGCGCCGCCGTCACGCATGCACGTACCTTGAGGGGCCGGCTCCACGCGACACCGCGTGGAAGCGGCCCCTCTGTCGTTGTTGACAGTGCGCAAGCACCATTCCACCGCCACTTCTCAATCCAGAAGTGCGCATCTACTTTCCGTCGTCCCTCGTCAGTGGGTGCTGGATTGCCCGCATGCCGGGGCGGCTTCACGGCAGGAGCTCGCATGAAGGTGGTTCTTCGTTTCGGTGCGCTGGCGGTGGGCGCGGTGCTCATCACTGGCGGGGTGGGAGAGGCGGCGGAAACGCAGGCCCGCAAGGGGGGGAAGAAGCCCGCCGCGGCGTCCGCGTCGAAGACCTCCGGTGCGTCCAGCAAGGCGGGCGGGAAGAAGAAGTCCGCGAAGGCCCAGGTCGACCGCAAGGCAGAGGAGAAGGCTCCGCCGCCGGGGGTTGCGCCGGAGGATGTGCGGCAGGGGCCGGCGCGCGTTCAGCCTGCGTCGGCGAAGTTCGCGGAGCTGCCCCGCATCCCGGACGCCAAGCGGGACGCGCTGGCGGACAAGAAGCGCGACGAGGCCATCGCCGCCTTCAAGCGCCTCATCCCCAAGCTGCGGGACGGCAATCCGCAGAAGGCGGAGATGCTCTACCGCCTGTCGGAGCTCTACTGGGAGAAGTCCAAGTACCTCTACCAGCTGGAGATGACGCGCTTCCTCGCGGCGGAGAAGGACTACGACGCGGCCGTGGCGCGCGGCGAGAAGGTGGAGCCGCCCAAGAAGAACCACGCGGACAGCGAGCGCTACCGCACCGAAACGATGGGCATCTACGAGGACATCCTCCGCGCGTACCCGGACTATCCGCAGCGCGACGAGGTCCTCTTCTCCATGGGGTACAACTACTACGAGCTGGGACGCCGCGAGGACGCGGTGGCCCGCTACGAGGAGTTGATCCGCGACTTCCCGAAGTCGCAGTTCGTGCCGGACGCGTACATCCAGCTCGGCAACCACTACTTCGAGAACAACAAGCTCATCCCCGCCAAGGAGAACTATGAGAAGGCGCGGGACTCGGGCGTGCCGAAGATCTACGGCTACGCCGTCTACAAGCTGTCCTGGTGCGACTACAACACCGGCGACTACGAGCTGGGGCTGAAGAAGCTCCACGAGGTGGTGGACTACGCCGCGAAGAGCCCCGAGCTGGGTGATCTGCGCACCGAGGCGCTCAACGACCTGACCGTCTTCTACGTCCAGTTGGACCAGCCGAAGGAAGCCATCGCCTACTTCAAGGCGAAGGCGCCGGCGCAGCGCGTGGGCCGCCTGCTGGCCAAGACGGCCGCGGGCCTGGTGGACGCGGGCCACTTCGACAGCGCCATCCTCACGTACCGCACGCTCGTGGACGACGAGCCCATGGGCGCCAGCGCGCCGGAGTACCAGCAGGCCATCGTCCGCGCCCACGAGGGGCTCCGCCAGCGCCAGCTGGTCCGCAAGGAAATGAAGCGGATGGTGGACCTCTACAGCCCCGGTGGCGAGTGGTGGAAGGCCAACGAGGGCAAGACGACCGTCCTCCGCAACGCCTTCAACGTCACCGAAGAGGCCATGCGCGTCATGGTCACCGAGTACCACCAGGAGGCGCAGAAGACGCGCCAGGTGGAGACCTACCGGCTGGCGCGTGACATCTACAAGCAGTACGTGGACGCGTTCGCCTCCAACGCGAACCCGGACTTCGTGGCGGACTCCGCCTTCAACCTCCGCTTCTTCTACGCGGAAATCCTCTGGGCCCTGGAGGAGTGGGAAGCGGCGGCGGCCGAGTACGACGCCGTGGTGGCCTTCAAGATTCCGGACCGCGACACCGCGCGCGAGGTCTCCAACGAGACGTACCGCAAGAGCGCTGGGTACAACGCCATCCTCGCCTACGACAAGTTGGTGAAGATCGAGCGCGGCCAGCTCGCCAGGAGCGACCTGCGCGACGGCCAGAAGGTTGACGAGAAGAAGGACAAGGGCGACGTCGCCAAGCAGAAGATCGTCAAGCGCGACGCGAAGGACCGCGAGGAAGAGGCGCTCACGAAGTTCGAGGACCGGCTGGTCGCCGCGTGCGACGTCTACGTGAAGCTGTATCCGAACACGCAGGACGAAATCGACCTGCGCTACCAGGCCGCCGTCATCCTCTATGACCGCAGCCACTTCGTGGACGCGGCCCGGCGCTTCGGCGAAATCATCGAGAAGTTCCCCGAGGAGCGCCGCTCGCGCGACGCGGCCGACCTCACCATGTACGTGCTGGAGAGCCGCGAGGAGTGGCTCGAGCTGAACACGCTGTCGAAGAAGTTCCTGGAGAACAAGAAGCTGGCCAAGCCCGGAACGGACTTCGCCGTGCGCGTCAGCCGCGTCGTCGAAGGCAGCCAGTACAAGTGGGTGGACGAGGTCGTCTACAAGAAGGAGAAGAACCCGAAGAAGGCCGCCGAGGAGTTCCTCCGCTTCGTGTCCGACTTCCCCAAGTCAGAGAACGCGGACCGTGCGCTCACCTACGCGATGGTCATCGCGCAGGAGGCGGGCGAAATCGACAAGGGCCTGGCCGCGGGTGAGCGCTTCCTCAAGGAGTACCCGCGCAGCCCCTTCGAGCTGAAGGCGCGTTACTCGCTGGCGGGCCTCTACGAGAAGGTCGCTGAGTACCGGAAGGCCGCCGTCATGGCGGAGTCCTTCGTGGCCAGCTACGACGCCGCGATGAAGGCGGACGATGCCAACGGCAAGCGCAAGGCGACCAAGACGGCCGCCAAGGCGAATGTCGCGCCGGGCGCCGAGGACGCGGAGTCCAAGCGCGAGCGGAAGGCCGCCGAGCGCAAGGCGCTGCTGGAGGAGGCCGGAGGCTGGCTGGCGGATGCGCAGTTCAATGCGGGCGTCTGGTGGGAAGGCGCGGGTGAGCCGCAGAAGGCCGTGGCCGCCTACAACACGTATGTCTCCCGCTTCAAGGACCGCAAGGACGTGCCGCAGGTGGCCTTCGCGGCGGCGCTCGCGTGGGAGAAGGAGAAGAAGTGGAGCGAGGCGGCCCGGGCGTTCGGCGCCTTCGCGGAGACGTACGGCCGTGACTCGCGCTCCAGCTCCGCGCAGGTGTACCAGGCGCGCTACCACGAGCTGCTGGCGTACGAGCAGCTGAAGAACGTACGCGAGCAGGAGCGCGTGCAGGGCGAGCTGGTGCGGGCGTGGAACCGGCTGCCGGAGAGCGCTCGCAAGGACGCGGCGGTGCTCAATGCCTACGGCCATGCGCGCTTCCTGTCGCTGGAGCCGGCGTGGAAGCGCTACGTGGGCATCCGCTTCTCGCGGGTGAGCACCATCCGACGGGACCTGGCGGCGAAGCAGAAGGAGATTCAACGGCTGGAGAAGGAGTACCTCGCCGTCCTGTCCACCGGCTCCGGTGACTGGGGCATCGCGGCGCTCACGCGCATCGGCCTGGCCTATGCCGACTTCGCGCGCAACATCATGGACTCGCCGGACCCATCCGGGCTCGATGAGGAGCAGCTCGCCATGTACCGCAGCGAGCTGGAGAACCTGGCGTTGCCGCTGGAGGACAAGGCCGCCGAGGCCCTGGAGAAGGCGCTGGAGAAGGCCTACGAGCTGGGCGTCTACAGCCCGTGGACCCTGGCCGCGCAGGACCAGGTGAACCGCCTGCGTCCGGGGGCCTACGCGCAGGTGCGACAGGTGAACTACCGCGGCAGCGACACACTCGTCCGCTCGGACCTGGTGCGCGTGCTGGAAGGCGCCACCGCGACGACGCCGGTCCCGGAGGATTCCTCGATGCCCTCGGATGACGAGGCGCAGGCACCCACGGCGGCGCGCGGGGAGGTGCTGCGATGAAGCCGTTTCGCATCGATTCCTTTCAGGTTGGGGCGGGGAAGACGCAGATGACCTGGTTCCGTTCGCTCCTCGTCGGCTCGCTGGCCTTGACGGCGGCGTGCGCCTCGGGGCCTCAGAAGAAGCAGACCGCCGCGCCGGAGGTGACGCCGCCCGCGGCGCAGCAGCCCGCGCCCGAGCAGAAGCCGGTGCCGCCTCCCGCGCAGAAGTCCGGCAGCGCGCAGTCCGCCTTCGCGGCGGCGCTCCAGTCCTATGAAGCAGGGGACCTGGACGGCGCGCGCAAGGGCTTCGAGGCGGTGGTGGATGAACTGCCGCAGAGCCTCAACGCGCAGTTCAACCTGGGCGTCATCGCGGAGCGCCAGGGCCGTCCGGATGACGCGCGCGTGGCCTACGAGAAGGTCCTCCTGCTGGACCCGGCGCACGTGCCCGCGGTGGTCAACCTGGGCGTCATGTACCGGGAGCAGGGGCGGCTGGACGAAGCCATCGCGTTGTTCCAGCGGGCGCTGAAGACGCCGGGGCGCGAGTACGACGCGTCGCTGCTCAACAGCCTGTCCGTCACCTATCGCGTCGCCGGAAAGCTGGACGAGTCCGAGGCCGCCGCGCGCCGCGTGCTGGTGCGCAACAAGGACAACCCGGGGGCGTACAAGAACCTGGCGCACGTGGCCTACGCACGGGAGAAGTACCGGCTGGCGGAGCTGCTGGCCGGCAACGCGCGCAAGCACTCGGAGAACGACCCGGCGCTCTACAACCTGCTGGGCATGGTCTACCTGAAGCTGGACGACCGGGCGCGCGCGCTGGTGCAGTTCCAGAAGGCCATCTCCCTGGATGCGAAGTTCACCCCGGGCTACCTCAACCTGGGCGCCCTGGCGCTGAGCTACCGCGACTACGTGGGCGCCGAGCGCTCCTTCGGCAAGGCCGTGGAGCTGGAGCCGGGTTCGCCGGACGCGACGCTGTACCTGGCCTGGGCGCTGGACGGGCAGAAGGGGCGCGACCCGAAGAAGGGCCTGGCCGCGGGCGAGGCGTTCGAGAAGGTGCTGGCCACGCGCTCGGACCTGCCGGAGGCCGTGTGCGGCGCGGGCTGGGCGTATGCGTCGGACCGCGCGGGCTGGCAGAAGGCCATCGCGTTCCTCGACCGCTGCAAGGGCCTGGAGACGACGACCGACAATGACAAGCAGATGATCACCGCCAAGGTCCAGGGCCTGCAGAACATGCTCAAGGCCCCACCGCCCGAGGCCGCGCCCGCCACCGCGGAAGGCGAAGGGGGTGGCGCTCCAGCGGATGAGGCCATTGGCGGCGGTGGTGCGCAGCCCGCGCAGGGCGCCGAGGGCGTGGCGCCTGGACAGGGCTCGGATGTGGCGCCGGCAGGCAACGCCACGGGCGGCGCGGGCGCCCAGCCTGGGCAGGGCACGGATGCGATGCCCGCGGACGGCGCGACCGGTGGCGCGGCCACCCAGCCCGAGCAAGGCATTGGCACGACGCCAGAGGATGACGCCACGGGGGGCTCGGGTTCCGAGCCCACTCCGGACGATGTTCCGCAGGGTGATGCCTCCAGTGGCAGTGGGGCGCCGATTGCTCCCGCTGGGGAAGGTACGCCCGCAGGCAAGTGAAGCGGCTTTCCTGGGGGCGCGGCGCTCGTCGCTCGCACAGTGGGCGGGGGCTGGGTTGGACAGGCGGGCTGGAGTTTTGACGAAGAGGGACGGAACTTTTTTCCCCTCTCCAGGCAGCAGTACCCGGATGAGCAGGCGAGCTCCTCTGGATTCAAGGACTTGAGGTTGGATCGCGCTGTGCATTGGGAGGTTGAGCATGAGGCGACTGGTATCAGCGGTGGTGGTGCTGGGCCTGTGGGCGGCACCCTCGGTGGCGATGTCACAGGAGCCGAGAGACACGGTGAAGGTCGTCCAGGAGGAGGACCGCACCGTCTTCCGGAAGAAGACGGTCATCGACTTCACGGATGTAGCGGTGGAAGGCGAGCTCACGAAGCCTGAGGGCTCGTACGTCCTCCACCGGAAGAAGACGGACTTCCAGAGCCTCATCAAGGTCCGGGACAACTTCGATCCAGAGCTACAGAAGTCAGTCGACAACCTCTAGCGGCAGCGGGCGGCGGCAGTCGTTCTAAGGGCGGAAGGGAAGAGGGAAAATCCTCATGGCGGCGGCGAAGAACAACGGCTTGACGCTTCGGATCACCGGGCCGGATGGCTCCACGGCGGAAGCCGTGTCGGAGGCCGAGAGCGTCATTGTGGGGTCGGGCGCTCAGGCGGCAGTGAAGATTCAGGACCCGCGGGTCTCGAATCTCCATGTGATGCTGAAGGTGGACAAGGATGGCTCGGTCACAGCCATCGACCTGGGCAGTGAGGGTGGCACGGAGGTGCGGGGACAGCGGCTCGTCCTCCCCACGGCGCTCAACCCCGGGGACGTGTTGATGGTGGGCGGCAGCCGGGTGGAGGTGCTCTTCGGAGCGACCCAGCCCGAGCGTCCACATCCCGCGGGGGCGCGCGTGGCGGGGCCGGTGTTCCAGGGGCCGGTGGCCACGCCACCGCCGCCGCCGCCGCGTGGCATGCAGCTGCAGACGCAGACGCAGACGCGCGCGGACCTGCCGAAACTGGTTCCCACGCCGCCGCCGCCCATGCGCCAGGTGTCCACGGCGCTGGGCAACCGCGTGGAGCGAGTGGCCTCTCCCGGTGTGATGCCGGTCGAGCCGCCCCGGCAGACGCCTCCGGGGCTCCAGCCTCGCACGACGCCCTCCACGGCGCGGATGCCCACGCCGAATGCGGCGAACACGGCCACGCCGCGGCGGACGGTGGCGCCGCACCTCCAGGAGCCGCTGCCTCCCGAGGCCATGCCCACGCCCGAGGCGCGCGTCCTCCAGGTCGCGCTGCTGTGGGGCGACACCCTGCTGGAGGTCCAGCACTTCAAGGACGGCGTGCCCGTCACCATCGGCGAGGCGAAGCAGAACTTCTTCAACGTCTTCGCGCCGTCAGTGGGCAAGAGCCACGTGCTGGCCGTCAGCAAGAAGGATGTGCTGGAGGTGCGCGCTCCCGCGGGCTCGCGCGCCTTCGTCACCAACCAGGGCAACGTGCGCACCAAGGACGCGCTGCGGGCCGCGGGCGCGCTCTCCGGCCAGGCCGGTGACGCCGCCGAGCAGCGCTTCACCCTGGGCCTGCACGACCGGGTGGAGGTGTCGCTGGGCACGGTGTCCTTCGTCGCGCGCTACGTGAAGCCGTCTCCGGTCATCACCGCCGCGTCGCTGAAGGACTCCGATTTCACGTTCTTCAAGATCACCAGCATCTGCATGCTGGCGGGCCTGGCGGTGGTGTTGGCCATGGTGCTGACGCCGCGCCAGGAGCTGCCGCAGAGCGCGGACATCTTCGAGTCCCAGCAGCGCGTGGCGAAGTTCCTCATCACCCCGGAGAAGCGGCTGGAGGCGAAGAAGCTCCAGCTGTCCGCGCCGGAAGAGGGCGCCAAGGCGAAGGACGAGGAAGGTAAGTTCGGCAAGGAGGATGCGAAGCAGCAGGAAGCGGCGCCCTCCAAGCCCGGCACGCCCGTGGTGGACAAGAGCAAGAAGGAGAAGGACCGCCAGGCGGTGGGCAAGGCCGGCCTGCTGGGCGCCTTCAAGGGCATGAAGGGTGGGGCATCCGACGTGTTCGGTCCCGGCGGCTTCGGCACCGGCATCAACGACGCGCTGGGCGGCCTCAAGGGCGGCGCGGCCATGGGTGACGCGCAGGGCGTGGGCGGCGTGGGCTCGCGTGGCACGGGCAAGGGCGGTGGTGGCACCGCGCTGGGCATCGGTGGGCTCGGGACGCAGGGCACCGGCCGTGGCACGGGCGGGTCGGGCGGCATCGACCTGGGCGGCCGTGGCAAGTCCATCACCAAGGTCATCCCCGGCAAGACGACGGTGGTGGGCGGCCTGGACAAGGACGTCATCGCCAAGGTCATCCGGCGGCACCAGGGGGAGATCAAGTACTGCTACGAGTCGGAGCTGAACAAGGACCCGAGCCTCGCCGGCAAGGTGGCGGTGGCCTTCGTCATCGACCCCACGGGCGCGGTGTCCGACGCGAGTGTCGCCGAGACGACGCTGAACAACGCCGCGGCGGAGCGCTGCATGCTGTCGCGAATCCGCCGCTGGAAGTTCCCGGAGCCCAAGGGCGGCGGCGTGGTGTCGGTGACGTACCCCTGGCTCTTCTCGCCCGCGGGCACGGGAGGGTGAGCGGCGGTCGCGGCCTGTGAAGGACCCAAGTGGCGTGGACGAAACGGTCCACGCCACTTTCGTTTTTCCCCCACTGCCGGTTCTGGGGGGCCGTCATTAACGTCTGCGGCGCTCCCGCGTTGCGCTGGGAGGGCACGTCTGTCGGGAGGACCCGTGAAGAAGTCTCAGTTGATTGCCGCGCTCGCGCTGCTGTCGTCTCCGGTTCTCGCGGCCACACCGCCGGAAGGGGTGGCGTTCGAGCCGCGCCGTGGTTTCTTCACCGAGACGGACATCGGCGTGTTCTTCACCGTGGGCGGAGAGAACGTCTACTCCAACGCCCAGACGTACCTTCAGCTCGGGGTGGGGTACGACCTCACGGAGAAGATGTCGCTGGGGGCGCACTTCGGGCTCGGCTCGTCCGCGCAGAACTGCTTCGCGGGCTACCTGCCCGGCACGGAGACGTGCGCGCTGTCGGACAACTTCACCATGGCCTTCTTCAACCTGTCGGCGGCCTACCACGTGCGTGTCATGGACCGGCTGTTCCTCACGCCCAAGGTGGTTGCGGGCTACACGCGGCTGGATCCGGCGCCCGTGGACCCCGACGAGGGCGACCCGGGACGCGCCGTCAGCGCGCCCAACGCGGGCCTGGGCTTCGGCGTGGAGTACGCCACGGGCATGGACCACTTCTCCGTCGGCGCGGACCTGCTGGCCCGCTACATCATCGGGCCCAACATCACCTCCTTCGCCATCTTCCCGAAGGTGAAGTACACGTTCTGAAGCCCGCATACACGAAGGGCCCGCCCCCAACGCAGTGGGAACGGGCCCTGGTGATGCGGAGCGCCCCGTGAGCGCTCCAGCAGAGCGAAGGCCTACTCGCCTTCGGCCGCGCGCTCCTCGCGCTTGCGGTCACGCTCGGCGCGGTAGCGCTCGCCCACCGCCAGCGCCTTCTTGCGCATGCGGATGGACTTGGGCGTCACCTCGACCAGCTCGTCGTCGGCGATCCACTCCAGCGCCTTCTCCAGGCTGATTTCCCGCGGCGGGGTGAGGATGACGTTCTCGTCGCGGCCGGCGGCGCGGATGTTGGTGAGCTTCTTCTCACGGCAGCAGTTCACGTTCAGCTCGGACGCGTGCGAGTGCTCGCCGATGATCATGCCCTCGTACACCGTGGTGCCGGCGCCGATGAAGAGCGAGCCACGCTCCTGGATGCTGAAGAGCGCGTAGGGCACGGTGTCGCCCAGGCGGTCGGAGACGATGGCGCCATTCTGCCGCTTGGGGATGTAGCCGAACCACGGCTCGTAGCCATCGAACTGGCTGCTCATGATGCCTTCGCCACGGGTGATGGTGAGGAACTCCGAGCGGAAGCCGATGAGGCCGCGCGCGGGGATGCGGAACTGGAGCCGCGTGCGGCCCGAGCCCAGGGTGCCCATGTCCACCATGCGGCCCTTGCGGGGCCCCAGGCGCTCCGTCACCGCGCCCACGCTGTTCTCCGGCACGTCGCAGAAGAGCAGCTCCATGGGCTCGTGGACCTGGCCGTCGATCTCCTTGGTGATCGGCTCCGGGTTGGAGGCCGTCAGCTCGTAGCCCTCGCGGCGCATGTTCTCGATGATGACGGCCAGGGCGAGCTCGCCGCGGCCCACCACGCGGAACGCGTCCGGCGTGTCGGTGTCCTCCACGCGGACGCCCACGTTGCGGTAGGCCTCGCGGTAGAGGCGCTCGCGCAGGTTGCGGGAGGTGACGAACTTGCCTTCCTTGCCCGCCAGCGGCCCGTCATTGACCTTGAAGACCATCATCATCGTGGGCTCGTCCACGGTGATGCGGGGCAGGGGCACCGGCTTCTCCGCGTCGGCGATGGTGTCGCCGATGGAGATCTCCTCGATGCCGGCGATGGAGACGATTTCACCCGGACCTGCGTCCGGAATCTCCACGCGCTTCAGGCCGGAGAAGCCGTACAGCTTGACGATTTTACCCGGCTGCACCTTGCCGCCCTCGCGGCAGACGGAGACGGGCATGTTGGCGGTGATGCGGCCGGACTGCACGCGGCCCACGGCCAGACGGCCGACGTAGTCGTCGTAGTCCAGGTTGGCGACGAGCAGCTGCAGCGACGTCTCCTCCGACTTCGGCGGAGGCGGGATGTGGTTGATGATGGCGTCGTACAGGGGCTCCAGCGTCTTGCCGGGGACCTCCAGCTGCGTGGACGCCTGACCCTGGCGGGCGATGGTGTAGAGGACGGGCATCTCCAGCTGCTGCTCGTCCGCGCCCAGGTCGATGTAGAGCGAGTACACTAGGTCCAGCACGTCCTTCGCGCGGGCGTCCTGGCGGTCGATCTTGTTGATGACCAGCACCGTCTTCAGGCCCATGGCCAGGGCCTTGCTGAGCACGAAGCGCGTCTGGGGCAGGGGGCCTTCGGCGGCGTCCACCAGCAGGATGACGCCCTCAACGAGGCGCAGACCCCGCTCCACCTCACCACCGAAGTCGGCGTGACCCGGGGTGTCGATGATGTTGATCTGCATGCCCTTGTAATTGACCGCGGTGTTCTTCGCGAGAATGGTGATGCCCTTCTCGCGCTCGAGGTCGTTCGAGTCCATCACCCGTTCGGCGACGTGCTCGTTGCTACGGAAAGTGCCCGCCTGGCGAAGCAGGTGATCGACGAGCGTGGTCTTGCCATGGTCGACGTGAGCGACAATGGCGACGTTACGAATATTTTCGCGAGGAATCATACGAACCGAACTGTGATGGCAGGTGGGGAACGCCCGAGGACGCCGGGGCTTCCGAACCCCACCGGAACCCGGGAGGTCGGCGCTTATATGCCGCGAGTGCGTCCCCTGCAATGCAGCCGGAAGCCCAGCGTTCGTGCGAGCGGGTTTTCACTCCTGTCACCCATGAACAACGGCAGGGGGCCGGCCCCTTCCGGAGGGCTCAGGGGCCAGCGGGAGGGCTCACCACCGGTGTAGGCGGGGGGGAGGGGGCGCCGGTACGCACGTTCAGTCGCTCCCGGAGGAAGCGCTCGACGCGGGCCTCCACCCGCCCGGGGGCTTCGAGTGGGGTGGTGTGGGTGCCTTCGGGGATGAGCTCCAGCTCGGCGCCGGGGATCCGGTCGGCCATTTCCTCGGAGATCCAACCCGGCGTGAACTTGTCCTGGCCGCCCGCCACCACCAGCGTGGGGACGTCCACATGAGGCAGGTGGTCCCACGCGTTGTGCTCCGCCATGGACTCCAGGGTGCGGACGAAGACGACGGGGTCCATCCGGGCCAGGTGGTCGAAGTAGGGGGCCAGGTCGTTGCGGGCGATGCGCTCCCGGTTCATCTCCAGGGTGATGGCCAGCTGCACGGCCAGCTCCGTGCGCAGCACCGTGTGGATGATGCGGGCGGACTGCTCCGGGTAGCGCTCCACCACGCCGCGGATGAGCGGGAACGCCCGCTTGAGCACGGTGGAGTCGTGGAAGGTGTCCAGCGGGTTGCCGTAGCTGCCGCACACCAGGACGAGCCCGCATACGCGCTGGGCGTAGCGGCGCTGGAACTCCAGCGCCACCTGGACGCCCATGGAGTGGCCGAAGAGGACGACGCGCTCCATCCCCACGGCGTCGAGCATCCGCCGCAGGTCATCGCAGGTGTACAGCATGCCGATGCGAGAGCGGTCCTCGGGGACGGTGGAGCGGCCGTGGCCCCGGTAGTGCCAGCGCAGCACGCGGTGGTTCCGGACCAGGTAGGGCGCCAGGTACTTCCAGGCGAAGCCGTCACAGCCCAGGCCGTCACAGAAGACCATGCCCGGAAGGCCGTCTCCCTGGACCTGGTAATACAGCTGCGCGCCATCCGGGACGCGCAGGCGGTCCTGGTGGAAGTACCGCGTGCCGGGGCTCATGCGTCGCCCATCTCCGCCTCGTCCTCGGGCAGGCCCTTGTCCAGGCCGTAGCGTGAAATCTTCAAGATGAGGTTGGAGCGGCTGATGCCCAGCTCGCGCGCCAGCCGGCTCTTGTTGTAGCGCGTGCGCATCAGTCCCTGCTGAATCATCTCCCGCTCCAGGGCTTCCACGGCCTCGTGCAGCTTGCCGTGGGCGCGCGGAGAGATGAAGGGGCCTCCTCCGGGCAACACGGCGTCGCGGATGCGGCTGGAGATGAGCTCTGCGGGGATGGTCTCCAAGTCGCCCCCCAGCACGAGCAGGCGTTCGATTTCGTTCTCCAACTCGCGGATGTTCCCCGGCCACGCGTACGCGCCCAGGATGGCCAGGGCCTCCGCGTCCAGCCCCCGCGCGCGCTGGCCCTCGCGGTGGTGCTTGCGCAGGAAGTGGTCGATGAGGACGGGCATGTCGTCGCGCCGCTCCCGCAGGGGCGGCAGCTGCACGCGGATGACGTTGATGCGGTAGTAGAGGTCCTCGCGGAACTCGCCCCGCTTCACCAGCTCGCTCAGGTCCTTGTGGGTGGCGGCGATGACGCGGACGTTGACCTCCTTGAGCTGCGTGCCGCCCACGGGCAGGAAGGTTCCCTCTTGGAGCACGCGCAGGAGCTTCACCTGCAGCGCGGCGGACATGTCGCCCACTTCATCCAGGAAGAACGTGCCGCTGTCGGCGACCTCGAAGAGGCCCTTCTTGTCGCGCAGCGCGCCGGTGAAGGCGCCGCGGGTGTGGCCGAAGAGGGCGCTCTCCAGCAGGTTGTCGTTGAAGGCGGAGCAGTTCTGCACCACGAAGGGCTGCTGCGCGCGCGGGCCGCTGAGGTGGATGGCGCGGGCCACCAGCTCCTTGCCGGTGCCGGACTCGCCATTGATGAGGACGGTGGAGTCGGAGTTGGCCACCTTCTCCATCAACCGGAACACCTCCATCATGGGCCCGGAGCGCCCGATGATCTTCTCGAAGCGGTAGCGGTCGCTCAGCTCACGGGACGACCCGGGCGTGCCGTCCTCCTGCCGGGAGGCCTCCGCCGCTTCGTGGTTGGCGATTTCATTCGCCGCGCACTCGAGCAGGTCGGACAGCTTGCTCAGCTCGGCGCCGTCCAGGACGGGAACCTGCTCGCTCCACCCGTCCAGGGCCACGTGCTGCGGGGCGAACTGGCGCACCTTCGACTTGAGGACGTCTGCTTCGCGCGCGTCAAGAGGCTGGCGGGCGAAGCCCTCGACGAAGAGGAACCCCTCGTATTCGTTGGCGATGTAGAGGGGCGCGCCCACGATGCTGAAGTTGAGGTGGCAGTCGTGGATGAGCGAGCGGCGCACCTTCTTGTTGGCCTTGAACTTCTCGTTCAGTACACGGACGGACTGGCCGCAGCGCCGCAAGCCCTCTTTTGAGGTCAGGGCGGCACGGCAGAAGGCGTTCGGCGGCGGGCTGACTTCCCCGCGCTGCCACTCATGCACCACGCCGTGGCGGTCCGCGAACGCCAGCTCGACCTGCCACCACTTGCGGATGACATCCCTGAGCATGATGATGGTGTGCAGGTTCAGATGCTTCCCGTAGTCCATCCCCACCTCCGTCGCGTCTCCCCACGCTCCGGAGCAGGGGATGCCGGGCCTGGCGGCAGCCAGATTCCCGGCCTCTCATACCTCATGACTGGGCATTAGCCGCACCCCTCACTCCCGTGACTACTTCCCCTTACACCCGCGGTGAATCCGGGCATGGCCACGAGCATGACCACGGCGACGGGCATGGCCACGGCCATCATCATCATCATGGCCATGGGCACGGCCATGGGCACGGTCCCCGGAGGGGCGGACTGGCGGAGGAGCGGAAGAAGGACAAGCGTCGGCTCATCTTCGCCCTGGTGCTGACGGCCACCATCGCGCTGGCGGAGGCGGTGGGCGGCTGGTTGACGAACTCGCTGGCCCTGATGTCCGACGCGGGCCACATGCTGACGGACGTGTCCGCGCTGGCGCTGAGCCTGGTGGCGCTGTGGTTCGCGGGCAAGCCGGCGGACGTGAAGAAGACGTACGGCTACTACCGGATGGAGATCCTCAGCGCGCTGCTCAACGGCGTGCTGCTGATGGGCATCACCGGCTTCATCCTCTATGAGGCCTGGGAGCGGGTGCGCTCGCCCGCGCAAGTGGACATCGGGCCCATGGCCATCGTGGCGTCGGTGGGCCTCTTGGCCAACCTGGGCGCGCTGGGGTTCCTGCACCGCTCCCACTCCATGAACGTGCGCGGGGCCTTCCTGCACGTGCTGGGGGATACGCTGTCATCGGTGGGCGTGCTCGTGGGCGCGGGCATCATGGCGTACACGGGCTGGTACGTCGTGGACCCCATCATCTCGGTGGTCATCTCCATCGTCATCGTCATCGGCGCGGTGCGGCTGGTGCGCGACGCGGTGGACGTGCTGATGGAGGCGGTGCCGGCGCACGTGGACCTGGCGCAAATCAAGGAGCTGATGCTGCGCGCGCAGGGCGTCACGGCGGTGCATGACCTGCACGTGTGGACCATCTCCAGCGGCGTGTACGCGCTGTCCGCGCACCTGGTGGTGCAGGACCCCATGGTCTGCAACAACGACGAGATTCTCTCCGCGGTGAAGCACGACCTGTACGACCGCTTCGGAATCGACCACACCACGATTCAAATCGAGAGCGAGACCTACTCCCACCTGGGCGAGGTCCACTGACGGCCCTGGGGCCCGGCCGGGGCACCCCGGCCGCGTGCCCCAGCGGACGCTCCCAGCAGCTTCGCCTTGCCTCGGGCGGCGCGGGCGGATGATTCTCCGCGCTCCATGAACGTGCTGGACAAGGTGCTGACGTTACGGCCGGGGAACACGGTGGCGCGGGTGGGCGCGGGTTCGCGCGTTCCGCTGCTCAATCCCCGGGAGCTGCTGCGTGCCCTGGCGGAGGCGCCGGTGGCGCTGCCATGTCTGCCGGTCCAAGCGAAGGGCGCCTTGCCGGGCCTGCTGCGCGCGGCCCGGTCGGAAGACGCCGTGCTGGGGCTGGCCTGCCCACACCCGCTGTCTGACCGGGGGGCGCCCGAGCGCTTCGTCATGGCCGCGCACCAGGCGGCCGCCGAGGCGGAACACGCGCGGCCCCTGTTCCTCCAGGCCGGGCCCATTCGGGTGGCCCGGGCGGACGCGGACACGCTGGACGCCCTGAAGGATGGCATCTACCGCGTGGTGGACGCCGGCTTCTCGCTGGTGTCGTTGGACCTGTCCCGGCTGGACTCCTACGAGGCCGTGGAGGCCGTGAATGCCCTGGTGGCGCCGGTGACCGAGCGCGAACTGGCGCTGGAGCTGACGGGACCGGCCGCTTCTGGCGGGTTCGTGGACGCGTACCGGACGCTGCTGGAGGGCCTCAGGCAGTGGAAGGTGCCAGTGGACTTCGTCCGTGTGCCGGAGTCCGCGCTAGGTGAGGGCGAGCCGGACGTGCGGCTGCTGCGGAGCCTGGTGGAACTGGCCGCGGAGTACGACGCCGTGCTGTCGGTGGGTGAGGCGGGCTCGGCGCTGGCCGGCGGGCTGCCCACCTACGTGGCGGCGGGCGTGCGCAAGGTGGACTGCGTGGGCGGCTTCGAGCGGCTCGCGCTGGGGGCGTGGCTCCCGGAAGTCCGCGCCAGCGTGGAGGAGAAGGCCACAGCCGCCGGGCTGCCCGCGGGCCAACTGCTGAGCGTGCTGGAGGAGCAACTGCCGCCGCTGGACGACGCCGCGCGGGAGAAGCTGGAGGCCCTGTCCTTCATGGAGACCACCGAGGTACTGGCCGCGCTGGGCGCCACGCGCACGGGGCAGGCGTCATTGCGCTTCCTCGCGGAGAAGCGGGGCGACTGAGGCCGGAGCGCGGTGTAGAAGGGGCCCATGCGAATCGTCGCAGGCACCGCCAAGGGCCGCGCCCTGGCCGGCCCCAAGTCCTCCTCCCTTCACATCCGTCCCACGGCCGACCGCGTCCGGGAGACGCTCTTCAACGTGCTGGGCCAGTTCCTGGACGGCCAGCGGGTGCTGGACCTCTACGCCGGCACTGGCGCGCTGGGCCTGGAGGCCGTGTCTCGCGGCGCGGGGCAGGCGGTGCTGGTGGACCAGGACCGCGAGGCGCTCACCCTGTGCCGTGAGAACGCGCAGGCCGTGGGGCTCGCCGGGCAGGTGGAGGTGCTGTCCGCGCCGGTGGCCCGGGCGTTGGAGACGCTGAAGCGGCGGGGCGACCGCTTCGAGCTCATCTTCGCGGACCCGCCGTATGCCGCGCGCGTGGTGGAGACGGTGCTGGACGGCATCGTGGCCGCCGGGCTGCTGACCCCCTCTGGCATGGTGGTGGTGGAGCACGACAAGCGCGAGGCGGCGCCGGACACACATGCCGGGCTTGACCGGGAAGACCAGCGCCGCTTCGGGGACACGTTGGTGAGCTTCTATCGGGCGCCGTGAGCAGTCCTTGACCGGCTCCCGGGGGCATCCGAGACTTCCCGGCACATGCTGGTCGCCATCTATCCTGGTTCTTTTGATCCGCTCACCAACGGGCACCTGAGCCTCATTCAGCGCAGCCTGAAGATGTTCGATCGGCTCATCGTGGCCATCGCGGTGAACCCGAAGAAGACACCGCTCTTCTCCGAGGAGGAGCGGCTCACGTTGATTCGAGAGGCCGTCCAGGACGACCGGGTGGAGGTCGACGCCTTCCACGGCCTGCTGGTGGACTACGTGCGGCGCCGCAACGCGGGCGTCATCGTCCGCGGGCTGCGGGCGGTGTCGGACTTCGAATACGAGTTCCAGCTCGCGAACATGAACCGCAAGCTGGCGCCCGACGTGGAGACCGTCTTCATGATGACGGGGGAGGACTACTTCTACATCTCCTCCAACCTCGTCCGGGAGGTGGCCTCCTTCGGTGGGGACGTCACCGGGCTGGTGCCGCCCAACGTGCACGAAGGTTTGAAGGCCAAGTTCGCTGGACGGAAGTAGCAGGCAGTCCCCTTGTCCGGCGTGGGGCTCCGCGTTAGGCAGGGGACATGAAACTCGCTCACCGGCTCCAGGCCATCAAGCCGTCTCCGACGCTCGCTCTCAACTCGCGCGCCAAGGCGCTCGTCGCCAAGGGTGTGGATGTAGTCGTCCTGGCCGCGGGGGAGCCGGACTTCGATACGCCGGATTACGTGAAGCAGGCCGCGGTGGACGCACTGCGAGCGGGCTTCACCAAGTACACCCCGACCAACGGCATCCCGGAGCTGCGCGAGGCCATCTGCGCCAAGCTCGAGCGGGACAACGGCTTGCGCTACACGCCGGACCAGGTGCTCGTCACGTCGGGTGGCAAGCAGGGCCTCTACAACTTCTGCCAGGCGGCGCTGGAGGAGGGGGACGAGGTCATCATCTTCGCGCCCTTCTGGGTCAGCTACCCGGACATGGTGCGGCTGGCGGGTGCCACGCCCGTCATCGTCCCCACGCGCGAGGAGGACGGCTTCGCGCCGGACCCGGACGCCATCCGCCGCGCGCTGACGCCGCGCACGCGCGCCGTCATCATCAACAGCCCAGGCAATCCCACCGGCGCCGTCTATTCGCGCGCGGCGCTGGAGCGCATCGCGGAGGTGCTGCGGCCCCACGATTGCCTCATCGTCACGGACGACATCTACGAGAAGCTGCTCTACACCGACGAACGCCTGGGCATCAGCGACGTGGCGCCGGACCTGGTGCCGCGGCTGGTGGTCGTGAACGGCATGAGCAAGGCGTACTCCATGACGGGCTGGCGCCTGGGCTACGTCGCTGGGCCCAAGCCGCTGTTGGCCGGCATGCAGATGGTGCAGGACCAGTCCACGTCCAACGCCTCCTCCATTGGCCAGAAGGCCGCGCTGGCGGCGTTGCAGGGGCCGCCGGACACCATCACCGCCATGGTGAAGGAGTACCGCGAGCGCCGTGACTTCTTCATCGCGGGACTGAACGCGCTGGACGGCGTGCGCTGCCGGATGCCCGAGGGCGCCTTCTACGCCTTCGCGGACGTGCGGGGCCTGCTGGGCCGGTCGTACAAGGGCAAGCCGGTGACGTCCGCGATGCAGCTGTCGGAGATCCTCCTCGACGACTTCCGCGTCGCCGCGGTGCCCGGCGAGCCGTTCGGCGCGGACGGCTACGTGCGCATGAGCTTCGTCACCTCGCGCGAGGTGCTGCAGAAGGGCCTTGCCCGGCTGGGTGAGCTGGTCAAGGCCCTGAGCTGACCGCTCAGTCGGTGTAGGCGAAGGCGCGGAACTCGTCGCGGTACTTGCGGTAGACGAGGACGGCGGGGCGGCCGGAGAGGTTACCCACGGCCGTCCACACGTCCTTGGGGTTGCGGAGGTCCAACCCCAGCCGCGCGGGCGCCTTGCCGTACTTCTTCTCCATGGCCTCCAGCGGCATCACCTCGATGTCATATAGGGTGATGAGGTCCGTGCGCTTCAGTCGCAGCTGCTTCACCCACGCCGACACCAGCTCCTCCGGCGTGGCGTAGCGCTCCGCCTCCAGGCTGAACGGGTAGAGCAGCTCGTTCGAAGCGGTGCGGACGTCCCCCGTCAGCAGGGACTGAAGGAGGAAGCGCGCGTCCGCCTGGATGTCCTTGCGGATCTGCTCCTCGGGGGACAGCGGCGGCGCCTCCGGGATGGCGTCGCGCTTGAAGTCGGCAAAGCCGGGAGGCAGTTCGACCGGCGGTGCGTCCGCAGGGGGCGGTGTGGGCGCCGCGCGGGGCGGCTCGGCGGTGGCTGCCGACTTCGGAGCGGCGGGGGCCTCGGCCTTCGGGGCCGCGGCCTCGGCCTTCTTGGCGGCGGCGGTGCCTCTCTTCTTGGCGGGTGCCTCAGAGGGAGCCGGCACAGCGGGCGCTTCAGCGGCCGGTGGCGTCGCGGGCGCCTCGGCTTGTTTGGGCTCCGCCTCGGCTTGTTTGGGCTCGGCCTCGGGCGTGGGCTCCGCGGGCGTGGGGGCCGTCACCGCGGCGGGTGGCGGGGGCTGGGCGCCTTCGGCCGCGGGGGCGGCGGCATCCTGGGCGAGGGCGGGGGACGCGAGCGAAACGAGCAGTGCCAGGGACCAGTGGCGCATGGAACCTCCGTGGGCGGCGGAGCCTAGCAGAGGACAGCGGGCGCGGGCCCGGCGTCCGTGCGAGCAGGCGGCTTCAACACAGTCCTCGCATGTGGGGGCGGAGGTTGGTATGGGGGCGCCCCGATGCCCAAGCGTACCGATATCCGCAAGGTTCTGGTGATTGGCTCGGGTCCGATTGTCATCGGGCAAGCCGTCGAGTTCGACTACTCCGGTACACAAGCCATCAAGGCACTCCGGGATGAAGGCGTGGAGGTGGTGCTGCTCAACAGCAACCCCGCCACCGTGATGACGGACCCTGAGTTCGCGCATCGCACCTACATCGAACCGATTACGGTGGAGGCGGCGGAGCGCATCCTCGCCTCGGAGCGGCCGGACTCACTCCTTCCCACCATGGGTGGCCAGACTGCGCTCAACCTCGCCAAGGCGCTGGCGGAGCAGGGCATCCTGGAGAAGTACGGCGTGCGCCTCATCGGCGCGTCCCTGGAAGCCATCAACAAGGCCGAGGACCGCCAGCTCTTCAAGGCGGCCATGCAGAAGATTGGCGTGGCCCTGCCCAAGAGCGGCTACGCGACGACGCTGGACCAGGCGATGAGCCTGGTGGAGGACATCGGCTTCCCGGCCATCATCCGCCCGTCCTTCACGCTGGGTGGCACCGGCGGTGGCATCGCGTACAACCGCGAGGAGTTCGAGACCATCTGCCGCTCGGGCCTGAAGGCCAGCCCCACCACCACCATCCTGGTGGAGGAGAGCGTGCTGGGCTGGAAGGAGTACGAGCTCGAGGTGGTCCGCGACACGGCGGACAACGTCATCATCGTCTGCTCCATTGAAAACCTGGACCCCATGGGCGTGCACACCGGTGACTCCATCACCGTGGCGCCCGCGCAGACGCTGACGGACCGCGAGTACCAGCGGATGCGGCAGGCGTCGCTGGCCATCATCCGGGAGATTGGCGTCGACACGGGTGGCTCCAACATCCAGTTCGGCATCAATCCGAAGGACGGCCGCATGGTCGTCATCGAGATGAACCCGCGCGTGTCGCGCTCCAGCGCGCTGGCGTCGAAGGCGACGGGCTACCCCATCGCGAAGATCGCCGCGAAGCTGGCGCTGGGCTACACGCTGGATGAGCTGCGCAACGACATCACCCGCGACACGCCGGCCTCCTTCGAGCCGACGCTGGACTACGTGGTGGTGAAGGTGCCGCGCTTCAACTTCGAGAAGTTCCCGCACGCGGACCGGACGCTGACCACGAGCATGCGCTCGGTGGGTGAGGTGATGGCCATTGGCCGCACCTTCCCTGAGGCGTACATGAAGGCGCTGCGCTCCATGGAGCTGGGCCGCGTGGGCCTGGAGTCCCCGGAGCTGCCGGCGGAGAAGGAGGAGCGGGAGAAGGTGCTGCGCGAGGCGCTGCGCATCCCTCGCCCGGAGCGTCCCTGGTTCGTGGCCCAGGCCTTCCGCGAAGGCATGACGGTGGAGGACGTGCACGCGCTCTCCGCCATCGACCCCTGGTTCCTTCGCTACATCCAGATGCTGGTGAACGAGGCGCAGTCGCTCCAGGAGTACGGGCGGCTGGACCAGCTCCCGGACGAGGTGCTCCGGCAGGCCAAGGCGCACGGCTTCTCCGACAAGTATCTGGGCCGGCTGCTCGGCTACCCGGCGGAAGAGGTGCGGGCGCACCGGCACGCGCGCAACATCCGGCCCGTCTACAAGCGGGTGGATACCTGCGCCGCGGAGTTCGAGGCGTACACGCCCTACCTGTACTCCACCTACGAGGAGGAGGACGAGGCGCCGCCCACGGACCGGCAGAAGGTGCTCATCCTGGGCAGCGGCCCCATCCGCATCGGCCAGGGCATCGAGTTCGACTACGCGTGCGTCCACGCTGCCTTCGCGCTGCGCGAGGCCGGGTACGAGACGGTGATGGTCAACTGCAACCCGGAGACGGTGTCCACCGACTACGACACGTCGGACCGCCTCTACTTCGAGCCGCTGACCATCGAGGATGTGCTCGAGGTGTCCCAGCGCGAGAAGCCGGTGGGCGCCATCGTCCAGTTCGGCGGCCAGACGCCGCTGCGCATCTCCGTGCCGCTGGAGAAGGCGGGCCTGCCCATCCTGGGCACGTCGCCGGACGCCATCGACCGTGCGGAGGACCGGGAGCGCTTCGCCGCGCTCATCGAGAAGCTGGGCCTGAAGCAGCCGGAGAACGGCGTCGCGCGCAGCCACGCGGAGGCCTTCAAGGTGGCCGAGCGCATCGGCTACCCCGTCATGGTGCGGCCCTCCTACGTGCTGGGCGGCCGGGCCATGGAGACCGTCTACGACGTGGCCAGCCTGGAGCGGTACATGCGCGAGGCGGTGAGCGCATCGCCCGAGCACCCGGTGCTCATCGACCGCTTCCTAAAGGAGGCCATCGAGGTGGACCTGGACCTGGTGGCGGACCGCACGGGCGCGGTGATGATTGGCGGCGTGCTGGAGCACATCCAGGAGGCGGGCGTGCACTCCGGTGACGCCGCCGCCACGCTGCCGCCGCACTCGCTGTCGCCGGACCTGGTGGAGCGGATGAAGGACCAGGCCATCGCCCTGGCGCGCGAGCTGGGCGTGGTGGGCCTGATGAACGTGCAGTTCGCCATCCAGGGGAAGACCATCTACATCCTGGAAGTGAATCCGCGCGCGAGCCGCACGGTGCCCTTCATCTCCAAGGCCACCGGCGTGGCGATGGCGAAGATCGCCGCGCTCTGCATGGTGGGCAAGACGCTCGAGGAGTTGGGCGTCACGCAGGAGCCGGAGTTCAAGCACGTGGCGGTGAAGGAGAGCGTGTTCCCCTTCGCGCGCTTCGCGGGCGTGGACGTCATCCTCGGGCCGGAGATGAAGTCCACCGGCGAGGTGATGGGCCTGGCGAACGATTACGCCTCCGCCTTCGCCAAGAGCCAGCTCGCCGCGGGCGTGAAGCTGCCCAAGAGCGGCAAGGTGTTCATCTCCGTCAAGGATGACGACAAGCCGGCGGTGGTGGACCTGGCGCGGCGCCTGCGGAGCATGGGCTTCTCCCTCGTCGTCACCTCCGGTACGCACAAATACCTGACGACGAAGGGCATCGAGGCGCAGGTGGTGCAGAAGGTGACGGAGGGCCGCCCGAACATCGTCGACAAGATTGTCGACGGCGAAATCGTGCTGGTCATCAACACCACCTTCGGCAAGCAGGAGATCGCCGACAGCTTCTCCATCCGCCGCGAGTCGCTGATGCACTCGGTGCCGTACTACACGACGGTGCAGGCGGCGCGGATGGCGGTGGGCGCGCTGGAGTCGCTCAAGTGCACGGAACTGGAAGTGAAGCCGCTCCAGGAGTACCTGGGCATCAACGCGGCGCCCCCGGGCACCCGGCGCTGAAACGCAGCGCTCGTTGGACGTGAGTCATGCGGCCCCGCTCCTCCTGGGAGTGGGGCCGTCTGCGTTTCAGGGCCGCCTCAGGCCGGTTGGTCCGTCACGAAGCCGCGCCAGTTGCGCATGTAGTTCACGAAGACGTCGGACAGGCCCTCGGCGTTGAGCGTGGAGGGGGACAGCGGCGGCACCTGGAGCGCGTCGCCTCGCTGCACGCGGCGCGGCCAGTCATGATTCGCGATGGCCGCTCGGCCCACGGCCACGGCATCCGCGCCGCGTGCGAGCTGTGCCTCTGCCTCCTCGCGCGTGCGCACCTCGCCCGCGACCACGATGCGGACACCGGTGCCCACGGCCTGCCGGAAGAGCGGCGTCGCGTGCTGGTCCGGCCGCTTCAGGGTGTTGTGGGCCGCCTTCCACAGGGACAGGTGGAGGATGTCCACGCCCTCGCGCGTGAGCATGCGCGCGACCTCCAGCGACTCGTCCAGGTCCAGGCCCCTGGCCTGCCTCGCGTCCTCCGGCGACAGGCGCACGGCGAGGACCAGGGCGGGCGCCGCGCGCCGCACCGCGCGGACGGTCTCCTGAAGCAGGCGCCAGCGGTTCTCCAGCGAGCCGCCCCATCGGTCCTGCCGGCGGTTGAAGACGGTGCTCAGGAACTGCGAGAACAAGTAGCCGTGTGCTCCATGGAGCTCCACGGCGTCGAACCCCGCCTCGGCGCAGCGGCGCGCCGCGCTCGCGAAGGCCGCGATGACGCCCTCGATGTCGGCCTCGGTGGCTTCGCGGCAGTGGAGGCCGTCCGCGTCATACGCGCTGGCGCTCCACACCTCGCGCTGGCTGACCTCGGCGTTGGCGCGAAGTCCACCGTGGAAGAGCTGCGCGGAGAGCAGGGCGCCCCCTTCATGGATGCGCGCGGCCATGCGCTTCAGTCCGGGTAGCATCGCGTCGTCGTGAACGCCCAGCTCGCCCGGCCACGTCTTGCCGTCCTGGGAAACGTAGGCGGCGCACGTCTCCACCACGCCGAACCCGCCATCGGCGCGCATCGCGAGGAAGCGAAGCTCCGCGTCGGAGAGCGTGCCATCGGGATGGCTCTGGGTGTTCGTCAGGGGCGCCAGCCAGATGCGGTTGGGTGCGATGACACCCTTTCGGAGCTCGAGGGGCGCGAACAGGTCGGTCATGACGGCATCTCGCTTTCGAAGTGGGCGGGTCCATTCGCTCGGGCTGATGGGGGCGCCAGGCCGCTTGCCTTGCCGCGCGGCGGCCTGCTTCCCCTTGACGTCGATGTCGCCCTGTGGGCCGGACTCGGGGCGCGGGTATAACCTGCGCCTCGGGGCTCCGCATGGCCTCGTTCGAAAGCAGGGGCCGAGGGCAAAGCGTGGCTGGACGCCCGCGGACCCTGGCGGCTACGGTTCGCGCCGAGCTGTTGCCCCCCTTCGCCCGTGTCCATCTCCGCGACCGAGGAGAGCCGTTCATGCCGTCCCAGGCTGCCCCCGACTTCGACATTTCTTCCGTGGACGTGGATGGGTTTCACCGTGAGTTGAAGGCGCTTCGTGAGCAACTGGACGCATCGCTGGGTGAGGCGGATGCGGCGCACCTCCGGAAAATCGAGCGCTGGGGTCGGGCGGCGACCGCGCTGGGGGCGGCGACCTGCTGGCTGGCGCCGAATCCGCTCAGCGCGGCGGCGCTCAGTGTCGGGCGGTCCACGCGTTGGCTGCTGATGCACCACGTGGGGCATCGGGGCTACGACCGGGTGCCGGGGCTTCCGGCGTCTCGCACGGGGAAGGGGTTCGCGAAGGGGAGCCGCCGCTATCTGGACTGGCTCGACTGGATGCTGCCGGAGGCCTGGGTGTTCGAGCACAACGTGCTGCACCACTCGCACACTGGCGAGGATGCGGACCCCGACCTCCTGGAGCGCAACGCGGAGGGGACGCTGCGCAACCCGGAGCGCCCGCTGGCGCTGCGGTACGCGCAGCTCGCGCTGCTCGCGCTGACGTGGCGGGCCAGCTACTACGCGCCGGAGACGCTCAGTTCGCTGCGCCGCAAGGGCCGGCGCAAGGGTGGAGAGCTGACGCGCGAGGAGCTGAAGGAGCTGCTGCTGAGCTGCTATCTGCCGTATTCGGCCGTGCAGTTCGGGCTCTTCCCGGCGCTCTACCTGGTGTTGGGGCCGTGGGCGTCGTTCAGCGCGTTCTGCAACTCCGTGATGGCGGACGTCCTCACCAGCCTGCACACGTTCCTGGTGGTGGGACCGAACCACACGGGCGAGGACCTGTACCGGTTCGACTCGAAGCCGGAGAGCCGCGGCGAGCGCTACGTGCAGCAGGTGATTGGCAGCGCGAACTACCGCACGGGCGGGGACTTGAACGACTTCGCCCACCTGTGGCTGAACTACCAGATTGAGCACCACATCTGGCCGGACCTGCCGATGCTGAAGTACCGCGAGGTGCAGCCGCAGGTGAAGGCGCTTTGCGAGAAGTACGGCATCCCCTACGTGCAGGAGAGCGTCTGGACCCGCGCGAAGAAGATGGTGGACGTCGTGGTGGGCAAGACGTCCATGCGGAAGCTTGCGCCGAAGCGCCAGGCCCATGACGCCGGAGTGTCTGCGGCGGCCGCTCCCGCGGCGTGAAGCGGGGACGTCCGGCGACTCGGTGTAGGCCGCGAGGTTCGCCAGGGGGGAGGTCCGCCCCGGCAGCCTGTTCGTGAGCGGCGCGGCTTACGCGCGCCGCGTGGTGCGTGTCAGCGTCTTCCGCGGCGGAGCTTCGGCGGCGTCGTGCCGGACGGCCTCGACATCCACCACGCGTGAGCCATCTGGCGGAACCGGTGGGCCCAGCGTCACCACGAGCACCCGGTAGGACTCCTCCAGCCGCTTGTGCAGCTTGGAGAAGATCAGCTGGGCGGTGCCGGGCATGTCCTCGGTGTACGTGAAGTACCAGCGCAGCTCGTCCAGGCGGCCGTAGAAGTGGTCCACCACGGCTTGTTCCTGTTCGGGCAGGTGGATGAGCTGGTCGAACGCGCCGTCGGCGTACCGTGACGCGATGGTGCCCAGGAGCGGTTCGCGGCTGCGCAGACGGGAGAAGAGGGCGAACATCTCATCCCGGCGGGCATCGAGCCTGCGCATGATGCCCGCGGCGTCCATCGCGAGCAGGTTTCGGACGCGGGAGGCCATCTCATCGGCCTTCTTGCGACGAGCCATGGCGCGTCAGCCTAGCATCAGTAGACGCGCAACAAGTGGGACCGGCACACGAACCGTGGGTTGCGGAAGTCGATGACCTCGATTTCGCCCGTCGTCTCCTCGAAGCGTCCGGCCAGGATGCCAGCAGCGCTCGTCGCGGCGATGTACCAGGCGTCCTGTCCCTTCAGTTCCTTGAGCTTGCGCAGGTACACGACGCGGCCTTCCACCGCCCACAAGGTACGGATGCCGTCGGCTCGGACACCTCGCGCGCCGGCGGGTGGCGCAGCGAGCTTCGCCAGTGACGCCGGAATGGCGTTCAGGACGTAGGCGTCGTAGGCCGGGTTGCCACTCAACGAGACGAGCTTCGCATCGCGCAGGGTGCCATCCACTTCCTGCGTCAGCTCCAGCGTCACGACGAGCTTCGAGCCGCCACCCGTGGCCAGATGTTGGAGCTCCTGACCCGCATGGGCCAAGAGGCGTGGACGCTCCATGGATTCGTCTCCGGCGCGCTGCTGGAGGTCGTAGAGCCGTTCGGTCGTGGTGGGCGCCTTCGGCGGTGGGCCGTCTCCTGGATTGCCAGCCGCTCCGAAGCTGCTGGCTCGGGAAGCCCAGGCGGTCCCTGCCTGATTCACCAGGCTGGTTCCAGGGAATACCGGCGCATCCTCGAGGCCCTTCTCAAGCGCCTCCCGAAGGCGGCTGAAATACGGGTCGATGAGACCGTTGGCGACGCGAAGCTGGGCCTGCTCGTCGACGATGAATTCCTCCACACGCCCCGCGACGATGGCCTCCTCCTGCGCGGCGAGCTGCTCACGGGAAGGGGCCGGGTCACCAGGGCGCAACGTGCGTCCACTCGGAGTCCTTGGACCGTCGAGCGGCGCTCCTCCTGGCACCAGGAACGAGGGCAGGGGCTCGGCGCCAACCTGGAGTTGTTGTGGCCTGCGCGGGGCGTCCGGCGGCGATGCGATGGTCTCCGGCGCAGCACCCGTGTCGGGTGCGTCGAGAGGGGCAGGGGATGGCGCTGCGACGAGGCCATCCCCGGCCGGTGTCTTTCTCACCTGCTTTCCCTTGGGACGAGGCGTGGACGCCGAAGGTGCAGGCTGCCGCGGGGGAGGTGGAGGCGTCAGCACAGGTGGCGTGGTGACGATGTCCACCGCGAGCGGCTTCGACGTGACGGCCCGGCGAGGTGCGCGCTCCGGCGGGTCGACAGACCCAAGCAGCAAGAGCAGCCCCACGTGGATGACGAGCGATGCCAGCGCGGCCCCGCCGAGTCGTCGCATCCTCCGCATCTCGACGCTCACGCTCCCTGGGACGGGTCACCACGTCCTACCAGCATACCCAGCACGGCCGTTGGTCTGGACACGCCTACGTCCCGCCGTGCGCGCCATTGCGTGCAGTCCCCATCAGGACACGGGGTGCGACCGTGCGGTGCCCAACGCAATGACTCACTGCGACAAGCGACTCCTTTACCGCCGTCTGTCTCGCGCGTCGGTTACGATCAGTGCTTCGAGGCCACCATGAACAACGCTCCTGATGATGGCTGTCCGGCTGACCCGCGCTTGCTGCGGAGGCCGGGTAGAACGATGCCAGACGCGCTCCGGCAGTTCGTCGCGGAGACCTGGGTCTTCCGCAGGCAGGAGGAGCTGGAGGCGGGGCTGCGCTTCGCCCGATTGGCGGGAGCGCTCGAGCAACTGGCCACGCCTGAGACGCTGGTGGAACTCGCGCGCCGCGCTGCGGAGGACGAACGGCGCCACGCGGGCATGTGCGAGCTGATGGCGCGCACCTACGGACAAGCGGTCATGCCCACTGTTCCCCTGGTCGCGCGGGAGACTGCTCCGCAAGCCCTCGGCTTCCGCGAGCGCGTGCTCTACGAAGTCGTCGCCGCCTGCTGCATCTCGGAGACGGAGAGCACGGCCGGGTTGACCTCGGTGCTGGCCGTGGATGGACCACCCCGGGTGCGCGCGGTGCTTCGAGACATCCTTCGGGACGAGGTCGCGCACAGCCGGCTGGGGTGGGCCTACCTCGCGCATGCAGCCCAATCGGGCTCCGTGGCGTTCCTGTCGCCGTACCTGCCTGCGATGCTGGAGGAAAGCGTGTCGCCCAGGCTCTTCGCGAAGGGCCTGTCCGATGCGGAGGGGGCCATGCTCCTGGCGCACGGCGTGTTGCCGCATGCGCGCAAGCTCGAGGTGTTCATCCAGGCCCTGCACGACGTCGTCTTTCCCGGGCTGGAACGGTGCGGAGTGGACACCACTCCTGGACGGCAGTGGGTGGAGCATTGTCGTCGGTCGGGAGCCTAGCGGGCCCTGCTACGCTGGCGGCATGGTGCTCAAGATTGTCCAGGCAGGGGACCCGGTGCTGCGTCGGAAGGCGCGCGATTTGACGCCGGAGGAGATTGCCAGTCCGGAGACGGCGCGGCTCATCGAGCAGATGCGCGACACGATGCGGGACGCCCCCGGCGTCGGGCTGGCGGCGCCCCAGGTGGGCGTGGGCCTGCGAGTCGTCGTCATCGAGGACCGGCCTGAGTATCAAGCAGGCCTCTCGGAGAGCGAGCGGGCGGCGCGAGGACGGAAGCCCGTTCCCTTCCACGTGCTCATCAATCCCCGGCTGGTGGTGGAGGACGCGGCACCCGCGGAGTTCCACGAAGGGTGTTTGAGCGTGTCGGGCTTCGCGGCCCTGGTGCCCCGCGCTTGCGCCGTGCGTGTGGATGCACTCGATGAGCACGGCCAGCCCGTGACCGTCCAGGCCCGGGGCTGGTACGCGCGCATTCTCCAACACGAGCTGGACCACCTGGACGGCACGCTCTACGTGGACCGGATGGAGACACGGAGCTTCACCACCGCGGAGAACCATCGCCGGTACCAGGCGGGGCGCAGCACCGCGGAGCTGCGCGCCGAGCTGGGGCTGCCAGTGCCCGACAAGGGGTAGGGCACGACGTCGTTCGCGTCAGCCTTCGCGGCCGTGCGCCGCGGCCTTCAACTGGGCCGTGTCGACGCGGACGAAGATGGAATCACCCACTGCGGTCAGCGTCTCACCCGCGAAGACTTCGCAGAGGACTCGGCTCTTGCGTCCGACTTCGCCCTCGACGCGTGCACGGAGGGTGAGCGGGACGCCCATGGGCGTGGGTTTGATGAACTTCACGCCCAGGCTTCCGGTGACGCATTCGATGACCGGCGAGCTGCCAGGTGAGCGGCCCTCGGCGCGGTAGTGGTACGCCATGGCCGTCCAGTTCGAATGGCAGTCGACCAGCATGGCAATCAGCCCGCCGTAGACGAGCTCCGGCCAGCCGCTGTACCGGGCATCGGGCGTGTGGCGTGCCACCACGTGGATGCCGTCCTCATCCCAGTAGCTTTGGATGTGCAGGCCGTGAGGGTTCTTGCTGCCGCAGCCGTAGCAGATACCTTCTGGCGCGACGACTTCCTGGAGAGATGAGGTTTCCATGGGGGGCCCTGATGGGAAGGGAGGCGCAACGATGCGCACATCCTGGCCCAGCAGGGGCCTTTCGTCGCGTGTCTCGTCCATGCCCAGGATAGTGTCCGTGCCGATGCTCACTGAAGTCCAGGCAGGTCCCTACACCGTCCGAGGCGTGTCCGTGGGCGGCGTGTACACGTCGCTCCAGGTCCCCGAACTGGACGTCGTGCTCGACGTGGGGCTACCCATTCGTTCCTTTTGTGGCTCGGACCGCATCTTCTTGAGCCACGCGCACCCGGACCATGCCAGCGGGCTCGGCTCGTTGCTCGGCATCCGTCGGCTCATCGGCAAGGGCGCACCCCAGCTCTTCCTGCCCGCGGAGATCGAGGCGAACGTCCAGGCGTCGCTCGCCGTGATGTCACGGCTGCACCACACCGCCATGGAGGTGCACACCGTGCCGATGTTGCCAGGGGACGTGCGGCCCCTGGGGCAAGGTCTGTTTGTCCGCGCGTTCCGGACGCATCACCCGGTGCCGTCGCTCGGCTACCAGTTCTTCCGCCGTGTCGCGAAGCTCCGCCCCGAGCACCAGTCACTCCCGCCTCAGGAAATCGCCAGGCGGCGGCAAGCAGGCGAAGCGCTCTTTGACGAAGTGGAGCGGCTGGAGCTGGCCTATGCCACCGACACCCTGTCCCGCGTCCTGGACACGGAGCCGGGCCTCTTCGACTCGCGCGTGCTCATCCTCGAGTGCACCTTCGTCGACGCGCGCCACTCCGTGCAGGACGCTCAGGCGAAGGCGCATCTCCACCTGGACGAACTCCTCGCGCGCGCGGACCAGTTCCGCAACGAGGCCCTGGTCCTCATGCACTTCAGCCAGGCGCTTCCCCCTGAATCCGTCCACGCCACGTTGCGCGCGCGACTGCCGCCGTCGCTGGCCGAACGCGTCCGCGTCTTCGCTCCCGAAGCGGGCCGCTGGTTCGGGTGAGCCGCGCCCGTGACGTCCGTGTCGGAGCGCCAGACCCGGTACGGCAACGACGTGGCGGTGGTGCAGCACGGACCTCTCGTTACTGTGTTGCACATGAATCGCGACTCGCCACGGCATACCTGTTAAAGCGCGGCGCATGAGCACGTCATCGCCCAGGCATGTTCTCGTGGCTGGGGCTGGAATTGGTGGACTCACGCTGGCTTGCGCGCTTCGGCGCGCGGGCCTCTCCGTCACTGTCTTCGAGCGCTCCGACACCTTGAAATGGGTGGGTGCGGGCCTCACGGTTCAGATGAACGCCTCGGCGGCCCTGCGCCGCGTCGGCCTGTGCGACGAGGTGGCCCAGGCCGGTGCGTGTCCCACGGACAGCGCGATTCTGAAGCCGTCGGGCTCGGCGCTCACGCGGCTTCCGGTGACTCGAATTCAGGAGGAGTTGGGGCTGCCGCTGGTGTGTATCCACAGGGCGCGGCTCCAGTCCGTGCTGCTGGCCCATGCCGGGGAGGAGAACGTCCGGATGGGGCTCACCGTGACGGCGTTTCACGACGACGGGCAGACGGTGACGGTGCGGTTGTCGGACGGCAGCTCGGTGACGGGCGATGCGCTGGTGGGCGCGGACGGGCTGCGTTCGGTGGTGCGCGGGGCGCTGCTGGGCGACGCGCCGTTGCGCTATTCGGGCTACACGAGCTGGCGGGGCGTGTGCTCAGACGTCCCGAGCGCGACGCCGGGACTTGTTTCAGAGACGTGGGGGCCTGGGGCGCGCTTCGGTGTGGTGCCCATTGGCTTCGGGCAAACGTACTGGTTCGCCACGCAGAATGCTCCGGCCGGAGGGCAGGATGCCCCCGGGGAGACACGGGCCCGGTTGCAGTCCCTCTTCGGCGGGTGGCACGCGCCCATCGCGGACCTGATTGCCGCGACGGAGGAAGCGAACATCATCCGCACGGACATCCACGACCGGCCGCCCGCCAGCCGCTGGAGCCGGGGCCGGGTGACCTTGTTGGGAGACGCCGCGCACCCGATGACGCCCAACATGGGGCAGGGCGGGTGTCAGGCCATCGAGGATGCCGTGGTGCTGGCCGAGCTGCTGGCCGCGGAGGGCCCCGTGGACGCGGCGCTGGCGGCCTACGAGCAACGCCGGCTCGAGCGTGCCAACAGCTTCGTGACGCGTTCCTGGAGCCTGGGGCGCGTGGCCCAGTGGGAGAGTTCAGCGGGGCGCTTCATTCGTAATGCGCTCTTCCAACTCGTGCCTCGAGGGCTCGCCGCCCGGCAGGTCCGCGCGTTGGTGCGCGACGCCGAGTAGGGCGCTCGAGGCGCGGTTTCTAGAGGTCCAGTCCAAGCAGCGCCCCCGCGAACGGGCCGTCGAGCGAAACCGTGAACGCGGCCGCATCAGGCGTCGGCTGGAGCCCGTCCGCCTGTTCGAAGTAGCGCGCATAGCCCCCATGGACGCGCGCATGGACGTAACGACTCAGCTTGACCTGGATCGCAGCCAGTCCGCCCGCGCCGAAGGCCCACTTGCGCATGCGGCCCTCATAGAAGTTGTTGCCGCCAATGGGCGTGTAGCCCGGCTCCCCTGGCTGCACCTGACCAATCTGCCCCGTGGGCAGTGAGACCTCCGCCGCGCTGCCGAACGCGCTCACCCCGAGCGTCACGTGTCGTGTCAGCGAGAACCGCTTCTCCAGCCCCGGCCGCAGCGCCAGCACCTGGACGTCACCACCCGCCAGGTACCAGTCGATGCCGTTCGTCCACCACCAGTCGCTCCGTTCGGAGCCACGGAGGAGGTTGAAGTGGAGTCCGCCGGAAAGGCGCGCGGCTCCGCTTCGGGCGTTCACCGTCTTCACCCGTGAACGCAGCGTTGGCACCTCCGTCGCGGGATGCCGCATCGGAGACAGCGTCCCACCGACCTCCACCGCGAGCTGTGGCGGCGGGAGCGTCGCTTCCTGCGCTGGGGGCGGCTCTGCTCCCAGGGCTGGAGAGGACAGGCAGGCAGACATCAGCAAGCCGATGGTGGACACCGCGCGAGTGACGCACATGGGGCTTCCTCCCGGGGGGATGAATGCTTCCGCCGGAACCACGGTGGAAGTCCCGGCCCCCCGGGGCTGTTTCGCGGTGGAACCCGGGCCTGCTCAGAGCCCGGCCACCTTCGCCGCGCTCGTCACCACGTAGTCCATCGCCAGCTCCTGCTGCGAGCGGGGCGACGCCGTCAGCTCGAAGCGGACGATGCCATCCTCGCTGACGCGCGCGGGCGCGGGCTTCGTGCTCTCCCGCTGCAACTGGATTTCCACCGACTCCACCTCGGAGACGGGAATCCGTTCCTCGATGGCCACCGGCACCGCCTTCGCGCCCATGTTGGAGAGGAACAGCCGCACCTTGTGCGTCGTCACCTTGCGGCCGGTGAGCCGGCTGGTCTCCCGCCCCACGTCCTCCGTTCGCGCCACGCGCAGCGCGTCCTCGCTGCCGAAGCCCAGCTTCACGCGCTCGCCCTTGCCGGTGAAGCGCAGCTGCGCACGCCCCACATAGCCGTGGGTCCGCACCAGCTTCACGGGGCCCGCGAGCAACACCGTGGGGCCCGTGTTGTCGAACCGGGCCACGCGGTGCACCAGGGGGGACTGCTCCGGCATGGCCACCAGCTCGGAGGTCGCGGGCGCGGTGAACTGGAACAGGGGCACGCGGTAGGGCTCGCCGTCCGGTGGCACACTGGCCCGATGCGGGGCCGTCACCGTCAGCGGTTCACCTCCGTCGTCCATGCCCGGTAGCGCGTCCTCCCGCCGGGCAGCGCCGGGCTCGCCCGCGGTCTGGATGACCTCCTCACGGATGGCCACCTCCACCACCTGCTTCTCGCGCTCCGTCTTGTCCCGCAGCCACAGCCGGTCCTCCTGGAGCCGCGGCGGCGTGGCGCCCAGCGTGGGCCGCGCGGTGGAGAACGCCAACTCCACGTCCTTCCACTCCTCGCCGGTGCGCTGCCAGACGACGGCCTCGCACTCCAGGGTGACGGACTCACCGGAGGCTTCGCGGGACAGCGTGGCGCGGTAGGACGGCCGCCAGGCCGTGCAGGGCACCAGGTACGTGACGGACAGCGTGGCGGGCCCGCCCGTGGGGTGGCCCACCTCCAGCTCGGCCTGCGTGTCGACCGTTGGCTCCAGGAGCTCGACAGCCGTCTGCGAGGCCCGTGCTTCGTCGAGCTGCTCCCGCAGTCGCAACGTCCGGCGCGCAGCCTCCCTGAGCGCCGAGTCCGCGGACAGCTGCTCGCGGCGCACCGTCTCCAACTGCTCCCGCCACGTCTCCGGCCGCGACTGTCCGGCGCCTGCCTGCTCGGAGATGGCGCGGTGGACATCGGCGCGCGCGGTGTCCAACAGCCGCAGCCGCGCCGCCAGCCGGGTTTCGTCCGCGACCACGCGCCGGAGCTCCTGCTCCAGCTCCGCGACGCGCTTTCCGAGCGCCGTGCGGTGTTCGCGCTCGGCCTCGGGTGGTTGCGGCTTCGTCGCCCGGCGGATGCGTGCCTGGGAGATGGTGCCACCCGCGACCTTCGCCTGGAGCGAACGGTCCACGGCGAGCGGGGACAGTCCCTGGATGACCAGTCGCTGCGTTCCCACCGACAGGGGAATCTCCCCCCGCCGCTCGACGAGCGCCCGGTCCTCGAGGACGGTGACCTTGACCACGGGCAGGGTGAAAGGGGTGCCCATCATGTCCTCCGGTTGCCGCCGCCGAGCATCTTGTTGCCCGGAATCTTGACGGTCCATGTCGCCTTCAGCGTCTGTGCTTCACCTGGCTGGAGCACCACGCGCCACGCGCGCTCGCCCTCCACCTTCGCTTCACCGGGCAAGGGCAGGCGCTTCTGCCAGAGCGGGGCCACTTCCAACTCCTCCACCTTGATGTCCTTCTCCGTGTGGACGGGAACGGTCGGCACGCGCTCGCACACCTCGACCAGGACGCGATTGCTCAGCCGGTTGGCCAGCTCCACCGACACGTGGTGCGTCAGCATCGTCGAGCCGCCGAACATGCCGCCCGTCGCCTCGTCGAACCGTGTGTTGCGCGCGACCTTGATGGACTCCTCCACACCGAGCCCCAGCCGCTGGGTCGAGCCCGGGGCCATGGTGGGCAAGGGGGACGTCATCAGGAACTCGTTCTCCAGCGTGACGTCCACGGGACCTGCCAGCAGCGGATACGGCGTCCGGTTCTCCACGCGCACCGTGCGGAACGCACGCGGCTCCACGGAGGGGACGCAGACGTATTCCGCGGACAGCCCCACGGGCACCGACAACACCGGCACGGTGTGCCACGCTCCATCCGAAGGCACGTCCGCGCGCGTCTCCACATCGAAGCGCGCATCGAAGTGCGGCGAGGACGTGCGTGGCGGCTGGGACCACGCTGGCGCGGGGGCGGCCCAGATGGAAGAGGTCTCCTGCAGACTCAGGGCGACTCGCACGGTGATGTCGATCTGCGCGTGGACCTCCGCCAGGGCCACCAGCTCCTGGGTGAGGTGCCCGGGGCGCGGTTGCAACCTGCCACGCGCGCCCAGGTCATCCGCGGGCGGCATGGTCAGGCGGTCGTAGTCCAGCAGTGCGTCGGAGGGCTCCTGCCTCGGAGGTGTTCGCTCGCCACCGCCACCGCCACCGCCCAGCGAGGCGGTATCCATGCTGAGCCCGTCTCCGTCATCGTCGAATGAACTCTCGGGCTCCTCCTCGAACTCGGCCGGAGGTGGCGGTCGGCGCGCGCGCGACATCAGGCCACCACCTCGCGATCGCGATCGCGTCTCCTCATCCTCGGGGGCAGCGGCACTGGGGCGCATCGGAGCACTTCGAGGGGCCGCCGCCGGCGGAGGCGGTGGCGCGGCCGCTTCCGGCATGGCGAAGTCGGGCTTGGGCGCGACGGGCACGGCACTGCGCTTGTTCTTCCGGGGCTGCTCGAGGCCGGCGGGCATGGGCTCGGGCTCGGCTGGGAGCTCGGGCTGAACCGGCGTGGGCGTCCGCGTGGCGTCGTAGCCCGCGAACAGCTCCTCGAGCCCCGGTGGCGCCTCCCTCCAGCCCGAACGCGCGGGAGCCGGTTGATGGCGGCCAATGCGCAGCGCCTTCAGCTCGGGGACTTCCGCATGCCGGGCGAGGTCCGCGGTGGAGACCGCGAGCTTCACCCCGGTCCAGTCCTCGCCGGTGCGCTGGAGCACGGAGGCGCGCATGCGCAGCGTTCCCTCTTCCAGCGTGCGCGGCAGGCGCAAGTCGTAGGTGGGCACCCAGCGCGCCCCCTGCACGGCGTATTCGAGCGCGAGCCGCGCCCCCAGGTCCGCGGGGAGGGGGCCCGACAGCGTCAGCACGACCGCGCGGTACACGCGGGCGCGCTGGCCTCGCACGGACGAAGAGGCTTCGGCGACGCGGTTGCGCCGCAAGCGCAGCTCGGCTTCGGCGTCACGCTGCTGCCGCTCCAGGTCCAGCTTCCGCGAATGCAGCGCGGCGAGCTCGGTGTCCACGAAGGACATGAGGGACAGCATCGCGGACACGGGGGCGTCCCGGGGCTCCTGCGCTTCCTTCGGCCGGGGCGGAAACCCGGGGGACAGCTTCGACAGCGCATCCAGTTCCTGCCCCACGCGCGCGAGCTGTTGGGTGAGGTCGGCGAGGCGGTGCTCGGCTTCTTCCAAGGCGCGGTGCTCCGCGGGCACGTCGACTTCAGGCGGAAGCTGGACGTCATAGGTGGGACGAAGGTCGCGCACGGCGAGTCCCGACGGGCCGTGCACCACGGACGCCCGGAGCGAGCCGGGTTGCAGCGACAGGGGCAGTCCATTGATTCGCACCTGCGTGGGCAGCATCCCCCCCGCCGTGGGAATCGTGGCGACCCGCGTACAAAGCGCCCCCTCCGCGTGGACGGTGACGGCTTCGAGGTTCGATGTGACGACGAGCATGGCTGCTCACCGTAATCGAGGTGTCTGATAAAAATCAGTCCCCCCAGACAAAAGGCACCAACCCGTGAGGTCGGGATGCCCTGGGGCCGGATTGACGACACGCTGCCATTGGAGCTAGCGCGCCTCAGCTCTTCTCGGTGCTCGCCACGGGCGGAGACTGGGGCCGCTGACGCTTCAAGGGGCGGCCCACGCAGTCACGTCCCGGCTTCGGCTCGCGGGTGCTGCGCGGGCGGTACTCCCAATGCCAGGGCTCGGAGCGCACCGTGCGCTTGAAGCCGAAGCGGCACGCATTCGACACGAGCCAGTCATAGGTCGGTGTCTTGACGCCGCCGATGACCAGGTCCACCGCGAGGCCTCGCTGATGGTTGGAGCGCCCGGGCCGTGCCGCCTGGGGCCCCTTGCCCTTGCGGTAGCGCTCATAGAGCCGGCGCTGCTTCGCGGGGGAGCGGTAGCCGCTGTGGACCCAGAGGTAGATGTTCTTCGAACGCGCTTCGGCCTTCATCCGCCGGTACGCGTCCGCGGCGTCGGCATGAAGCAACTGCCCGTTCTTGAGACGAACGAGCCGACTGCCCTTCGCCTCACTTCGCCGGGGCTTTGCGTCGCCGGCGACGGCTTGGGGCGCGAACAGACACAGGAGGATGAAGACTCCCCAGCGGAGCAGCGCGAGCGACATGTTTGGACGCCGGCCCCGTGGCCGGAATCCGAACTTTCGCGCGTCTGTGCCTCGACGCAAGCAGACGGGAAGGCGAGCGCCTGTTCAGAACAGTTTCAATTGCGCGTCCGGAGTCTTCACTTCACGCGGAGGCAACGGCTGGAATCCATGTGCGCGGGCCCACGCCTCACTGGGGCCCGTCCAATGGTGTGACGCCATCCGGACGTGGTCGCGCTCGTCGAAGGTGACGCCCTCCGCCTCCAGGGCCTCGCGCTGTCCGTAACCCGAGGTGCTGATCCCACCCGTGCGGTTGATGACGCGTTGCCAGGGCACGCTGTCCGCGCGGGCGCCCAACGCGCCCAGTGCATGTCCCACGACGCGGGCATCGCAGCCATCACCGACGATGGCGGCGATGTCCCCATATGTGGCCACCTGCCCATGCGGCACTTGCGAGGTGACGGTGTAGATGCGCTCGAAGTAGTCGCGCTCGTCGCGTGGCGGTGTGGACATGCGGGCTCCTGTCCCATTCGGAAACGGCGTGGGGGCGGCGTCAACCTTTGTATGTAGTGTGAAGGCTCAGCCGCTGCGCGAGCCCAGCCCGGTGGCCTCGCCCGCGCGCAGGCGCTCATGCAGGGTGCGGGTGAGCAGGTACCAGAACTGCACGTTGCCCACGCTCAGGATGTCGCCGTCGCGCAGCACGGCCTCGCGGCCACCCAGGGAGCGGGCGTTGAGGAAGGTGCCGTTGGTGGAGCCCAGGTCCTGCACGGTGCAGCGCTGGTCGGCTTCGTTCCACCGCAGCTCCGCGTGCATCTTGGACACGGACGCGTCATCGACGACCAGGTCGCAGTCCATGCGGCGGCCAATGCGCAGCCGGTCGGTGGCGTTGAGCGGCGGCAGGGTGGCCACGCGCAGGTGTTCGAACTCGAACAGCAAGGCCAGCATGCCCTGTTCGATTTCCGAGGGCGCCGCCATGCGGGTGGGGGCGAGCACGGCGGTCGAGGCCTCGGAAGGCGGGCGCTGGATGAGTGCGAAAGGCCCCAGTTGACGCTGGAAGGCACTGGAGGGCAGGGCGGCACCGAGCCCGCGCAATTCCTGGACGGACAGCACGGGGGGCAGACTAGCGGGTCAAAGGGCGCGCGCCCAGCCCATCCCCCCGTTCCCTGTACGGGTTTCATTGACCAACTTGTCAGTGGTTCCTTACATTGGGCTTTTGTTTGGTCGCGGGGGCCGGGCTCCGGAAGAGGAGCGCCGGCCCTCCATCTTATTTGAACCTGGGAGTGGTGGAAGGAGCTGTGTCGATGAGCAGCGGGAGCGACAACATCCCGATGACCCCGTCCGGACTGCGCAAGCTGAAGGAGGAACTGAAGCACCTCCAGTCCGTCGAGCGGGGGAAGATCTCGCGCGAGATCGAGGTCGCTCGCGCACACGGTGACCTGCGCGAGAACGCGGAGTACCACGCGGCGAAGGAGAAGCAGTCGCACATCGAGGGGCGCATCCTGACCCTCAACGACTGGATTGCGCGTGCGGAGGTCATCGACCCGGCGAAGCTGGGCGGCGACAAGGTCATTTTCGGGGCGACGGTGGACCTGCTCGATACCGAAACCGACAAGCCGGTGAGCTACCGGCTCGTGGGGGAGATCGAGGCAGACCTGAAGAAGCGGTGGATTGCCGTCACCTCACCGGTGGCGCGCGCGCTCATCGGCAAGAAGGTGGGTGACATCGCCACGGTTCAGAGCCCCGGCGGCGTGCGCGAGCTGGAAGTCCAGCAGATCCGCTTCGAGGAGCCCGAGGAAGAGGCCTCGGCGAGCCAGAGCTGAGCCTCGGAAGCCGCAGTGAGTTGCCGGGGGAGCGGGCCAGGGCTCGCTTCCCCGGTCTCGTTTTGTGGGAGACGTCATCCTCGTTCCGTAGGATGTACGGCGGAACCCCCGCGTGAACCACCCGCTCGCCAGCCTTGTTGGACCCCTCCGGTACGTGTGCCAGCGCGACTTCGCGATGCTGGCCACCGTGAAGTCGTTGCGCCCGGTGTTGGAGCGCGCGCTTGCCGGGGCCAGTGGCGTGGATGCACGGGCGCTGGACCACTTGAGGGCCGCGCTGCCCGACGTGGACCACGCCATGCCCGAGCGCCGCAAGGCCGCGCTGCGGCGCGTCGTGGCCGGGCTGAAGGTCAGCGGGGTGGAGCTGCCCGCGGAGCTGCACGGCGTGACGATGGAGGGCGCGGTTCCGGCTCGGCCGAGGTCCACGCAGGGCGCTCCGGTGGGCGCGGGAGGCACGACGCCCCCGGGGTATGTGCCGCCCTGGAAGTCGGCGGAGCCACTGCCCACGTCGGGCCCGCGGCCGGACGCGCCTCGAGGACCGGCCTCGCGTGGAGCCTCGGCCCCCGCGCGCGGAAGCGGCGTTGAGGGCCCCATGCCGCGCATGAGCCCTGATGGGCCTCGGGGACGGCAGGCCGGAATGGACTCGGACCTCCTGCCTGCCCGTCCACCGCGGATGGCGCCGGCGACGCGGCCACCGCAGTCGAACGTCGCCGCGCCGCAGCCCGCCACCGGGCGGCAGGGCGCGCCGTCGTCTCGGGCGAAGCCGGGGCTCCGTCAGGCCGCGCTCGACACGGGGCCAGAGGCGGTTCCCGGAGCGAAGACGCGCAAGGAGAAGGCGCAGCGAAAGAAGAAGCGGGCGGTCGCGGCGGAGGCCTCTCGCTCCGAGGCGAAGCTCCTCTCCATCGCGCCGCGCTCCGGGCCGCTGGCGTCGCCGCTGAAGACGCTGGGCAAGCGGCTGGGGCCCAGGCTCGTCTCGGCGCTCGACAAGAAGGGGCTGCGCCGCATGGGCGACATCCTCTTCATGCTGCCGCGCTGCTACGAGGACCGCCGCCAGCTGCGCACCATCGCCGAACTGGAGCCCGGCGAGCGAGGCGTCACGGTGGGCATCGTCAAGGTGGCCGACTTCGTGGCGGGCCGTCAGGGCCGGCGCATGTTCCGCGCCGTCGTGGGGGACCGCTCGGGCAGCATCGCCGCCACGTACTTCAACGCGGGCCCCTGGTTGAAGAGCCGGTTCACCGTGGGCAAGCGCATCGTCCTCTCCGGCGAGGTCCGCGCCACCATGTCGGGCCGGGAGATGCCCCATCCGGAAATCGAACCGGCGGAGGACCTCGAGTCCACGACGTCGGTCCACTTCAACCGCATCGTCCCCGTGTATCCGGGCTTCGAGCGCGGCGAGCAGCGCTCCTTCCGCGAGCTGACCTCCCGCGTGGGCGAGCAGTACGCGCACGAACTGGATGACCCGCTGCCCGCCGACCTGCGCCGCCGCTTGGACCTGATGGGCCTGCCGGACGCGCTGCGCTTCATCCACTTCCCGCCAGGGGACGCGGACCTGGAGGCGCTCGACGCGCACCAGAGCCCCGCGCACCGGCGGCTCGCCTTCGACGAGCTGTTCTTCCTCCAACTGGGCATGGCCCTCAAGCGGCAGGGTGTGAAGGCGGAGGTCGGCATCTCCTTCGACGTGTCCGAGCCCCGGCTGGCGAAGGCGCGCAACGCGCTGCCGTTCCAGCTCACCGGCGCGCAGGCGCGGGTGGTGGAGGAGCTCTGCTGGGACATGGCGCGCCCGGAGCCCATGAACCGGCTGGTCCAGGGAGACGTGGGCAGCGGCAAGACGGCGGTAGCCATGGTCTCCGCCCTCATCGCACTGCAGGCCGGCTACCAGGTGGCCGTCATGGCGCCCACGGAAATCCTCGCTGAGCAGCACGAGCGCAACTTCCGCAAGGTGATGGAGCCGCTGGGCTACCGCGTGGGCCTGGTGAGCGCGGCGGGCACGGCGAAGGCCAAGCGCCAGGTGCGCGAGGCCGTGGCCCGAGGCGAAATTCATCTGGCCGTGGGCACGCACGCGCTGCTTCAGGCAGACGTCTCCTTCGAACGCCTGGGCCTGGTCGTCATCGACGAACAGCACCGCTTCGGCGTGCTCCAGCGCCACACGCTGATGAGCAAGGGGCCCAAGCCGGATGTGCTGGTGATGACGGCCACGCCCATTCCCCGCACGCTGGCCATGACGCTGTACGGCGACCTGGACTTGTCCGTCATCGACCAGCTTCCGCCGGGCCGCACGCCCATTCAAACGCGGGTGTTCAACGACAAGCAGCGCGCGCTCGTCTACGAGTCCGTGGGCGCGCAGCTGGCCAAGGGGCACCAAGCCTACGTCGTCTACCCGCTGGTGGAGGAGTCGGAGAAGCTGGACCTGGAGGACGCCACGCGCGGCGTGGAGAAGCTCCGGAAGGTGTTCCCCGACGCGAAGGTGGGGCTGCTGCACGGACGGATGAAGGCGGAGGAGAAGGACTCCGTCATGGAGGACTTCCGCGAGAAGCGCCTGCACCTGCTCGTCTGCACCACGGTGGTGGAGGTGGGCGTGGACGTGCCCAACGCCTCCGTGATGGTGGTGGAATCCGCCGAGCGCTTCGGCCTGTCACAGCTTCACCAGCTCAGGGGCCGGGTGGGGCGCGGCGCGGCGGCGAGCTTCTGCCACCTGGTGGCCGGGAGCGCCCGCTCCTGGGAGTCCGCCGAGCGCCTGACGGTGATGGAGCAGAGCAGCGACGGCTTCGTCATCGCGGAGAAGGACCTGGAGATTCGAGGCCCGGGTGAATTCCTGGGCACGCGCCAGAGTGGCCTGCCCGAGCTGGCGGTGGCCAACCTGGCGCGGGATGGCGACCTGCTCTCCATGGCGCAGTCCGAGGCCCGGCGCATCCTGGAGAAGGACCCGGACATGAAGGCGAAGGAGAACCAGGGCCTCGTGAAGGCGCTCGAGGAACGCTGGGAAGGGCGGCTCGCGCTCGCGCGGGTGGGTTAGGGCGCCCGTCATGACTAGGCTAGGGGCATGGGTGACTGGGGAAGGGCCGACTACCTGTCGCGGCACGGCATCAAGGACGCGCGAGTCCTGGAGGCCATCGCTCGGCTGAGCCGCGCGGACTTCGTGCCGGAGGACCTGCGCGAAGAGGCGAGCGCGGACTCGCCGCTGCCCATCGGGCATGGGCAGACCATCAGCCAGCCCTATGTCGTGGCGCTGATGACGGAGGCGCTCCAACTGCAGGGGGACGAGCGGGTCCTCGAAATCGGCACTGGCTCGGGCTACCAGACGGCGCTGCTGTCCCTGCTGTGCAGAGAGGTCTACTCCGTGGAAATCGTCCCCGAGCTGGCCCAATCGGCGCGAGAGGTGTTGCGGCGGCAGGGCTTCGAAAATGTCTCGTTCCGGGAAGGAGACGGCTCACTGGGCTGGCCGGACCAGGCGCCCTTCGACGCCATCCTCGCCGCCGCGGCGCCACCAGACGTTCCGCTTCAGCTCCTTTCCCAGCTCAAGCCGGGCGGACGCATGCTCATTCCGGTGGGCCCCCAGGGGGGCACCCAGCAACTGCTGCGCATCCAGCGCGCCCTCCGGCCCGGAGAGGTGCCCCAGGTGGAGTCCCTGCTGCCGGTTCGCTTCGTTCCCATGACGGGGCAGCCGCTCTCGCAGGGGTGACCTCCTGGGCTCGGGTGGCTCCTGACCCAGCGAGGCGGGAGGCAGGCTCTCTATCCGCTTGCTCGCCATGTCGGCGGCGGCCCGCTAACGTTCGCACATCATGATCATCTGTCCGCTCTGCGACCACGTTCAGCCCGAAGGGACGGAGTGCGACGTCTGCGGCAAGCGGTTCCCCGCGGCCGTGGCGGAGACCGCGCCCATCGCGACGTTGCCGGAGCTGGAGGTGACACCGCATGCCGGAGGCCGCGCGCCGGTGGTCGCGGCCGTGTTGCCCGACCTGGACGTGACGCGGCTCCGTTCCGGGCCCGATCTGCCGGCGCAGGTGGTTCCCGACCTGCAACTGACACGCGCCCGGGACTTGGGGGCTGTTCCGGTGACGCCCATGCCCGAGCTGGACACCGGACGTGCCCCGGACGATGGCGTTCGCACCGCCGCGCCGCTGGGCGCCGTCGTCTGCCGTTACTGCCGCATCACCCAGGCCGAGGGCCTGCTCTGCGACAACTGCGGCATGCGCCTGCCTCGGGCGAAGCCCACCGTGGCAGCGGCGCCTGGACGGCCGTCTGGCGACGACGATGGCTGGCGCTCTTGTGCATCGTGTCATACTCGCGTGCGGCCCGGTAAGGCCTGTCCGGAGTGTGGCACGCGGGCACAGGAGGAGGCATGAGCGAGGAGTCGGCTTCGGATTTCCGCGCGGAGTACGCGTGCAGTGAGGGCTGTGACTTCCGCGCCTCGCTGATGGACGTGGTGTACCGGTGCCCGCGCTGCGGCGGCCTGCTGGAAGTCGCGCACGACGTGAAGGCCCTGCGCACGGTCTCCGCGGCGGAATGGAAGCGCCGTTTCGAGACGCGCTTCGGCTCCGCGCGCCTGCCGGATGGCTCGGGCGTGTGGGGCAAGCGGGAGTGGGCGTATCCGCAGCTGCCGGCGGAGGACATCGTCTCGCTCGGCGAGGGCCGCGTGCCGCTCAAGCCGCTGCCGCGCATGGCGGCGGAGCTGGGGCTGGCCGCGCTGGACCTGAAGGAGTGCGGCGTCTCGCCCACGGGCAGCTTCAAGGACTGGGGCATGACGGTCCTGGTCTCCGCGGTGAAGCACATGCGCGCCCGGGGCGTTCCGCTGCGCGCGGTGGCGTGTGCCTCCACGGGCGACACGTCCGCGGCGCTCTCCGCCTACTGCGCGGCGGCGGGGATTCCGGCGGTGGTGTTCCTGCCGCGCGACAAGGTGTCGCTCGCGCAGCTCGTGCAGCCCATTGCCAATGGGGCGCGGGTGCTGTCGCTGGACACGGACTTCGACGGCTGCATGAAGCTGGTGCAGGCGGTGACGGCGGACACGGGGCTGTACCTGGCCAACTCGATGAACTCGCTGCGCATCGAAGGCCAGAAGATGGTGGCCGTGGAGCTCTGCCAGGACCTGGGCTGGGAGCCGCCGGACTGGGTGGTGATTCCCGGCGGCAACCTGGGCAACGCCAGCGCCTTGGGCAAGGGCTTCGAGCTGATGCTGTCGCTGGGGCTCATCACCCGCCGGCCGCGCATCGCCGTGGCGCAGGCCCAGAAGGCCAACCCGCTGGCGCGCTCGTACCGGGGCGGCTTCCAGGAGCTGGTGCCCCTGCGGGCCGAGCCCACGCTGGCGTCGGCCATCCAGATTGGCAACCCGGTGTCATTCAAGCGCGCGGTGAAGGTGCTCAAGGCGTTCGACGGCGTGGTGGAGGACGCCAGCGAGTCCGAGCTGGCCAACGCCGCCGCGCGGGCGGACCGCGAGGGCACCTTCACCTGTCCGCACACGGGCGTGGCGCTGGCGGCCCTGGAGAAGCTGGTGGCGCAGGGCGTGATTGCCCGGGGTTCGCGCGTGGCGGTGGTGTCCACCGCGCACGGCCTGAAGTTCGCCGACTTCAAGGTGGGCTACCACCGCGGCTCGCTGGCGGAGGTGACGAGCCAGTTCGCCAACCCGCCCGTGGAACTGCCCGCGACGCTGGACGCGGTGAAGGGCGCGCTGGCGGACCTGGGCTGAACCACGGGCCCGGTCCGCCCGGCGAGGGGCGCGTCAGTCCGGCTGGAGCGGGACGCGCTTCTCGATGGTGAGACCGAAGCCCGCGAGCCCGCGGTAGGTGATGTCCGAGTTGGTCATCACCTGGAGCGTGTGGATGCCCAGGTCGGTGAGAATCTGGCAGCCCATGCCCAGGTCACGCGACTCCTGGGGGCCACGCGTGGGGCCGCTGCTGCCGTCGTTGTTGCGCTTGTGGTGGATGCCGAAGTCGTCCCCGTGCATGCCAGGCAGGTACACCAGCACGCCGGAGCCTTCGCGGGCGATGCGCGCCAGCGCCTGATCCAGCAGCACGTTGCAGTTGCACGTCGGGGAGCCGAACACGTCACCCAGGGCACAGGCCGCGTGCAGGCGCACCAGGGTGCTGGGCCGCGCCGCCGGGTCGCCCTTCACCAGGACCAGGGACTTCACACCGTCGGGCAGCCACGAATAGGTGAGGGCGGTGAACTCACCGTAGCGGGTGTTGACGGTCTGCTGGCCGGGCTCGCGGCGCACCAGCCGGTCCTTCCGGCGGCGGTACTCGATGAGGTCCGCGATGGTGATGAGCGACAGCTTGTGCTCGCGGGCGAAGACCTTGAGGTCCGGCATCCGCATCATGGTGCCGTCGTCCTTCACCAGCTCGCAGAGGATGCCGGAGGCGGACAGGCCGGCGAGGCGGGACAGGTCCACGGTGGCCTCGGTGTGGCCGGCCCGGCGGAGGACGCCGCCCTCACGGTAGCGGAGCGGGAAGATGTGCCCGGGGCGCAGGAAGTCATCGGCCTTGCTGGAAGGGTCCACCAGGGCACGGATGGTCTTCGCGCGGTCCGCCGCGGAGACGCCCGTGTGGGTGCCGTGGCGGTAGTCCACGGAGACGGTGAAGGCGGTGCGATGGGATTCGGTGTTGTCCGACACCATCTGCGGGAGGCGGAGCTCGTCCAGCCGCTCCGCCAGCATGGGCATGCAGACGATGCCGCTGGTGTGGCGCACCATGAAGGCCAGGTGCTCGGGCGTCACCTTCTCCGCGGCCATGATGAGGTCGCCCTCATTCTCGCGGTCCTCATCGTCGGCGACGATGACGAACTTGCCCTCCTGGATGTCACGGATGGCGTCGTCGATGGAGGAGATCTCGCTGGCGTGACTCATGGAGGTTTCGGTCCGGGCGGAGGGCTGCATGAGTCGCGCATGTAGCGTGGGCGACGGTGGCTCGCAAGCCAACCGGTAGCCGGGCGCATGTGGGGATGATGGCGGGGATGAGGTTGGCAGGGGGTCGTTGGAGGGCCTACGGCTGGCTGGTGGGTAGACGCCGACTCGACGTGACGGGCGCAGTGATGTAGGGTGCTTGGCGCCGTGATGACTTCCAATACCCAGGAACTCCGGGCTCGGCTCGACCAGCTCCAGGCCAGTCTTTCCACCCGCGAGAGCACGACACGCTTCGCCCGCGCGGGGGTGTCCACCGTCATTGCCCTCCTGGTGGGTGGGGCGTCGGGCAAGCTCTTCTACGATTCTCTTCGCACGCCCCTGCTGGCGTGGGCGGCGGCCCTGGTGTCCGTGTCGCTGCTCGTCTACGCCTTCATCAGCTACCGCTCGGGCCGGAAGTTCCTGGTGGATGAGCTGAAGCAATACGAGTCGATGCTGGCCCTTCGCAGCGAGCTGCGGCTGGACGACCCCTCGGCGCTGCTTCCCCGGTGAGCGCCGCCCGGAAGAAGGCCACCGCGCGCCGTCCTGGGCGTTTCATCGTCCTGGAAGGACTGGATGGGGCTGGTACCACGACGCAGGTGGAGCGGCTTGCCGCGGCCCTGCGCGCGGAGGGGCACTCGGTGCTGACCACGCGGGAGCCGTCTGACGGCCCCGTGGGGACGATGATTCGCCAGGCGCTCACGGGCCGGTTGGGACTGCCCGGTGGGGCGGGCCCGCTGGCGCCGGAGACGCTGGCGTTGCTGTTCGCCGCGGACCGGACGGACCACCTCACGGCCCGGGTGCTCCCGGCGCTGGCGGCGGGCCAGATTGTCCTGTGTGACCGCTACGTCCTGTCGTCCCTGGCCTACCAGGGCGCGTCGCTGCCCATGGAATGGGTGGAGGCGGTGAATGCGTGCGCGGTGTCGCCGGACCTGACGCTGTTCGTCGGCGTGGCGCCGGAGGTGGCGGCACGGCGCCGCAAGGCACGCGGCGGGACGGCGGAGCTGTTCGAGGCGGACGAGGCTCAGCGGCGGATTGCGAAGCAGTACGTAGCCGCCATCCGCCGCCGGGAGCAGCACGAGCGCATCGTCCACATCGACGGCGAGCAGGGCATCGAGGCCGTGACGACCGCGTCGTTGGTAGAGATTCGCAAGCTGCTGGCCCGCAAGCGCTGAGCGGTCTGGGGCGGTATTCCCGCCCGGCGGTTGCGGGATGACCGCGTGGCGGACCCAAGCCTCGCCACGCGGACAAATCCACCTCCTGCTGCTTCGTGTCGCTCGTCTCCAGCACGAGCGCCGCCCGGGCCGAGAATCCGGCGGGGCGGCGGTCAGAGGTCCAGCCGCCTCAGCCGCAGGGCGTTGCCGATGACGGAGACGGACGAGACGCTCATCGCCGCGCTGGCAATCATGGGGCTCAGCAGCAGTCCGAAGAACGGGTAGAGGACCCCCGCTGCGATGGGGACGCCGAGCACGTTGTAGATGAACGCGAAGAAGAGGTTCTGGCGGATGTTGTGCACGGTGCCCCGGCTCAGGTGCCGGGCGCGGACGATGCCGCGGAGGTCACCCTTCACCAGCGTGACGGCGGCGCTCTCCATGGCGATGTCAGTGCCCGTGCCCATGGCGATGCCCACGTTGGCCTGGGCGAGCGCAGGCGCGTCGTTCACCCCGTCTCCGGCCATGGCCACCACGTGCCCTTCGGCCTGGAGGCGCTTCACCATCTCGTTCTTCTCCTCGGGGCGCACCTCCGCGTGGACTTCGTCGATGCCCAGGCGCCGGGCCACCGCCTCCGCCGTCGTCCGGCTGTCACCCGTGAGCATCACGAGGCGCAGCCCATCGGCACGGAGCTGCTGAACGGCTTCGGGGGTGCTGGCCTTCACCGGGTCGGCCACGCCCAGCAGCCCGGCCGGCTTTCCGTCCACGGCGACGAACATCACCGTCTGCCCTTCTCGCCTCAGGGCCTCCGCCCTCTCCAGGAACGCCCCTGCCTCGATGCCGAGTCCCTCGAGCAGCCGGGCATTCCCGAGCGCCACCTGCGCACCATCCACACGCCCCGTCACGCCCTGGCCTGTCACGGACTTGAAGCCGTGTGTCTCCGTGAGGACGGCACCCCGTGCCTCTGCGCCCTTCACGATGGCGGACGCGAGCGGGTGCTCGCTCCCGCGCTCGATGCTGCCGGCGAGGTGAAGCAGCCGCGCCTCGTCGAAACCAGGGGCGGTCACCACCGTGGTGAGGCTCGGCCTGCCCTCGGTGAGGGTGCCCGTCTTGTCGACGACGAGGGTGTCCACCTTCGCCAGTTCCTCGAGCGCCGCCGCGTCCCGGATGAGGACGCCGGCCTGCGCACCACGCCCCATGCCCACCACGATGGAGATGGGCGTGGCCAGGCCCAGGGCACACGGGCACGCGATGATGAGGACGGCCACGGCGTTGACCAGCGCGTGGGCGAGCCGGGGCTCGGGTCCCCACATGCTCCAGATGAACGCCGTCAGGACGGCGATGACCACCACCGCGGGCACGAACCACCCGGAGACGGTGTCGGCCAGACGCTGGATGGGGGCCCGGCTGCGCTGGGCCTCGGCCACCCGCTGTACGATTTGGGAGAGGAGCGTGTCGCGGCCGACACGCTCGGCCCGCATCACGAAGCCGCCGGTGCCGTTGACCGTCCCTCCTGTTACGCGGCTGCCAGGTGTCTTCTCGGAGGGAATCGGCTCACCCGTCACCATGGACTCGTCCACGGCGCTCTCGCCCTCCAGGACCACGCCATCCACGGGAACCTTCTCTCCCGGTCGGACGCGGAGGCGGTCACCCACGTGGACCCTGTCCAGCGCCACGTCCTCTTCGCGCCCGTCCTCGCGCAGCAGCCGCGCCGTCTTCGGAGCCAGCCCGAGCAGCGCCTTCAAGGCTCCCGAGGTGGCATGACGGGCTCGGAGCTCCAGCACCTGCCCCAGCAGCACCAGCGTGGTGATGACCGCCGCGGCCTCGAAGTACAAGGGAACGTGGCCACCGTGGCCGGTGAAGGCGTGGGGCAGGAGGCCGGGGAAGAGGGTGGCGAAGACGCTGAAGCCGTAGGCGGCGCCCGTCCCAAGGGCAATCAGCGTGAACATGTTGAGGTGCCGGTTGCGCACCGACGCCCAGCCCCGCTGGAAGAAGGGCCAGCCCCCCCACAGCACCACGGGCGTCGCCAGGGCGAACTGCACCCAGGCCATGAGCGGCCCTGGGATGAGGCGCTGGATGGGCTGGCCCGGAATCATCTCGGACATGCCCAGGACGAACACAGGGAGCGAGAGGGCAACGCTCACCCAGAAGCGCCGCCGCATGTCGAGGTACTCCGGGTCGGGTGCGTCCTCGAGGGTGACGGTCCGTGGCTCCAGGGCCATGCCGCAGATGGGGCACGCCCCCGGCTCGGGACGCACGATCTCCGGGTGCATCGGGCAGACGTACTCGGTGCGCGTCTGGAGGACCGGCTGCTCGGGCTCGAGGGCCATGCCGCACTTGGGGCAGGTGCCGGGATGGTCCTGCCGCACCTCGGGGTCCATCGGGCAGATGTACAGGGTGCCCGCGGGGGCAGGCTCCGGCGGCTGGGGCTCGGGCGCGAGGTACTTTCGCGGCTCGGCCGTGAACTTCTCGCGGCACTTCGGGTTGCAGAAGAAGTACGTGTGCCCCTCGTGCACGTGGCTGCCGCCCTTCGGTGCCTGGGGATCCACGAACATGCCGCAGACGGGGTCCTTCGCCTTGCCCTCCGGCAGCTGCGGAGGGTGGTGTCCGGTGTGAGCTTCTGGGGGGAGATGAGTCGTCATCGTCGCGCTTCCTTTGCCGGGGATCACGAAGCACCCCGTTCCTTCTTACAGTTCCGAGCGAAGCGGCCTGCCGCCCGAAGCGGGCCCATGACTGCCTGTTAGGAAGGCTCTGAGGGCGAACCCGCGCGGCTCGTCAGCTCGGGTAACAAGCCAGAGGCGTCCGCCGCGCCGGACGCTGTGCATGGAGGGGGCCCGTGGCACCTGTGAGCGGCGGAGTTACAGGTCACCTCACAGGGGGCTTCCGAACGGTGTGCGAGGCTACGTCGACGATGCTGAGCGTTCCCGCGGTCTGGTTGGTGATGAAGCCCAGCGGTTAGGTACGCGGCACATCGAGGGTGCTGGCGTCAATGCCGGTCAGGCTCTTGCCGTCCTCGTTGTCCACGGACATGAGGCCGTCGTTCCCCGGCCTCCATAGGACGCATTCGGTTGTGAATGTCGCCTGATTGCATGTGTTGCTTAAGGTGACTCCTTGAAGTCATCGGAACGCAGGCCAAAGCGCTTGAGGAGGCGGTGGAGGCTCTCGCGCTCCATGCCCGCGCGCTCAGCGGCCCGCGTCACATTGCCCCCGAATTCCCGCAGCAGGGCGATGAGGTAATCGCGCGATGCACGGTCCCGCGCCAGGTCCACCGCCTCCCGGAAGGGCATCTTCACCAGAGGGTCGGCGGGCAGTGCTCCCTGTTGTCCGCCCGTGACTTCAGGGGGGAGTGCGTCAGGGCCCACCCGGGAGCCCGTGGTGATGGCCACCGCGCGTTCGATGGCATTCTCCAACTGGCGCACGTTGCCCGGCCAGCTGTACCCGGTGAGCGCACGCAGCGCGTCCGGCTCCAGGCCATCCACCGGCTGCCGGTAGGTCTTCGCCGCCTTCTGTACGAAGTGCATGGCCAGCAGGGGGATGTCCTCGCGCCGCTCCCGCAGGGACGGCAGATGTACCGGGAAGACATTGAGCCGGTAGTAGAGGTCTTCGCGGAAGCGGCCCGCAGTCACTTCGGCCTTGAGGTCGCGGTGGGTGGCGGTGATGACGCGTGCGTCGATGCGGCGCGCAACCGCGTCTCCGACACGGCGCACCTCCTTGTCCTGGAGCGTGCGGTTGAGCTTCACCTGGACGGACAGGGGCAGCTCTCCAATCTCGTCCAGGAAGATGGTCCCCCCGGAGGCTGCCTCGAAGAGACCGGCCTTGGTCTCTACCGCGCCGGTGAAGGCGCCCCGGGCGTGACCGAACAGCTCGCTCTCGATGAGTTCGGAGGGCAGCGCGCCGCAGTTGACCGCGATGAAGGGTCGGTTCTTGCGTGGGCCGTGGTGGTGGATGGCCCGCGCCACCAGCTCCTTGCCCGTCCCCGTCTCCCCGGTGATGAGGACCGTGATGTCCAGCTCGGAGGCGCGCTCCAGCAGGCCGTAGAGCGCACGCATGGGCGCGCTCCTGCCAATGATGTTCTGGAAGCTGTAGATGCCCTCCAGCTCGCGCCGCAGTGAGGCGGCCTGCTCCTTGAGCCGCTTGCGCTCGAGGGCGCGGGCTACCACCAGGGACGCCTCGTCCGGGTCGAAGGGCTTGGGCAGGTAGTCATAGGCCCCCTCCTTGATGGCCTCTACCGCCTTGGGGACGGAGGCGTACGCCGTCATCAGGATGACCTCGATGGTGGGCGCGTGCTGCTTGACTGCCTTGAGCACCTCGAAGCCGTCCGCTCCCGGCATTCGGATGTCCGTCACCACCACGTCGAACGACTGCGTCTGGATGAGGGAGAGTGCACGGCCTCCGTCTTCAGCCGTCCTCACGTGATACGCGTCACCGAGGATGCGGGTGATGAGGTGGCGCATGTTCTCCTTGTCGTCGACAACGAGAACACTCGGTCTGTCCGTCACGGCGTACTCCGGGGGAGATGCAGGGTGAATTCCGCACCACGTCCAGGCAGGTTGCGCGGCTGGATGCGGCCACCATGGGCCTGGGCGATGGCCTGCGACACCGCCAACCCCAGCCCGGTGCCGTGGGGCTTGGTGGTGAAGAAGGGCTCGAACATCCGCTTCTGTGCCTCGGGAGAGAGGCCGGGCCCGCTGTCGCGGAATGAAAGCGCCACCTCGTCTTCGTGGGCGTGGATGGCCACGGTCACCTGTCCCGAGGGGCCCGCGGCCTCCATGGCGTTCTTGACCAAATTTGTGACCACCTGCCGCAGCCGCTGCGGATGGCCTGCCACCCGGGCTTCGCCTTCCACCGTCAGGGAGGCCGCGGAGAGCTGGGCGGACTCCCGCTGCCGGGAGACGACTTCCTCCACCAGCTCTCGCAACTCCAGCGTCTCGCCCGGGACCTGGAGTGGCCGCGACAGGTCGAGCATCCCCTCCACGATGTCACGGCAGCGCAGCGTCTCCTCTTCGATGATGCGCAGGTCGTCCGCGAGCGCACCCTCCGCCTTGCGCTGAAGCAGGCGCACGTAGCCGAGGATGACCCCCAGGGGATTGTTGATTTCATGCGCCACGCCCGCCGCCAGGCGGCCGATGCCCGCCAGCCGCTCGCTTTGAACCAGGCGCTCCTGGTGCTCACGGAGCGCGGCGGTCATCCGGTTGAACTGCTGCGCCAACCTTCCGAACTCGTCCGGGCGGTCCAGCGCGATGCGCGTCATGAGGTCGCCCGCGGCGATACGGGCGGCGCCGGCCTCCAGCAGCGACACCGGGCGGGCCACCGAGCGTCCGATGTAGAGGCCTACGCCCGCCGCGAGCAGGGCTGCGGCGGCCAGGATGGCGACCGTCCACTGGAAGCTGGCGTGCTGGACCGTGCTCGCGTGCTCCTCGAACTTGCCAATGGCGCGCTCGTAGTGTGAGGCCAGAGTGTCCGCGCTCTCCTGGATGACGTCGACCAGTTCCAGGGCCCTGGCGTGCTCACGGGCCGCGGTGGCATGGTCCTCGCGCAGCACGGCTGGCACGAGCGCCTCGCGGAAAAGCCGGTCCAGCTCCATCGTGGTGCGGCGCATGGTCTCCACCTGGGCGCGTTCCTCGGAGGTGGTGGCCTGGGCCTGGACCGCTTCGAGGCGCTCCATGGCGCGGTGATAGGCGCTGTCGTAGAGCGGCAGGTGGCTGGCGTTGCCGAGGATGACGGTGTGCGCCTGGTGTGCGTAGAGGTCTCTGACCGAGGTCGCGAGCGACAGCGTGGTGCGCACGGCTGTTTCCTGCCGCCGCACGCTGTGCAGGGCCTCGTGGATCTCCGCCATGCCCTCGAGCGCGGCATAGGCTGCCGCGCCGAAGGTCAGGACGAGGAGCGAGAAGGCGTAGAAGAGCCTGCGAGCGGTTCCGGACACGACATCCCCTGGCGAACGAAGGTAGGGGTTTAGCAACAGGCAGGCCCATGTGGTGCGCGCTGCAAGTGGCTGAACTCATTCCTGGGCGGCGTTCCCTCATGTTGGCGAGAAGAGGGCCGGGTGTGACCAGGCTGGTCACACTGTCATGGGCCGGGGGCTGGCTTAGTGGGAGCCCTCCGCATGGACGTCCACGAGCGTCATCATCCCGGCCTCGGCGTGCTCTTGGATGTGGCAGTGGAGCATCCAGGCCCCCACGTCCTGCGGGAACATCGCCACATCCACCGTCTCCCTTGGACGAATCAGCACGGTGTCGCGCCAGTGCCCCTCGTCCACCGATGCACCATTGCGCGCCACCACGCGGAAGAACTGGCCATGCACGTGCATGGGGTGCAGGCGGGAGGACTCGTTGACGAAACGCAGCGTGGCCCATTGGTGGGCAGGGAGCCGGTAGACCTTGTGGTGCGCGGAGGCATGCTCCCCCTCGTGGTGGAACGCCTCGTCATTGATGGTCCACTCGATGCCGAAGGGGCCTCCCCGCCTAGCATTCAGTCGGAAGGTCTCCGCGGGTAGCAGTGCACGCGCTGGAGAGAGGTCAGGGCTCGGGGGCGGGGCAACTGCTGCCACTTCGGGCGGCCGCACGACGTCTCCAGAGACCACCAGCGTTGCGAGAGGGAACGGCCTGCGTGTGAAGTGGTCCATCACCTCCAGGCGCGGGTTGCTCAGCGCCTCGGGAACGGTGAAGTCCAGGTCGACGCGGTTCCCTGGAGCGAGCTCCAAGCGGGAGGCCGGCAGCGGCCGGTCCGTGGCCAGCCCGTCGATCGCGATGACAGATGCGCCCAGCCCTTCGAAGGAAGGTGCGAACACGCGCCCGTTTGCAACGTTGACCATTCGCAGGCGCACCCGCTCGCCGGGTTGCAGCGGGACTTCTGGCTGGACAGCGCCGTTCACCGTGGAGACCTGCCCCCAGCGGCCGTCGTGCGCGAGGTCGTGGCGCGTGTTGAATCGGCCGTCAATCTGGCCACCCGCGTCGAGTCGCCAGTCGTCGAGCACCCAGACGAGCTCGCGTGAGAAAGGGCCGGGCTTCGGGTCCTCCACGATGAGCACGCCGAACAGCCCTCGCTCGACTTGCTCGCTCCCGCGCAGGTGCGGGTGAAACCAGTAGGTTCCTGCGTCCTTCACCTTGAACTCATAGACGAAGGTTCCCCCAGGAGGGATGGGAGGCTGGGTCACTCCGGGAACGCCGTCCATTCCGTTCGGAAGCCGGATGCCGTGCCAGTGAATGGTCGTCGGCTGCGGCAGCTTGTTGGTGAATCGCACGCGGACCGTGTCGCCATGGGTGGCGCGAAGGGTGGGGCCGGGGACCTGGCCGTTGTAGGCCCAGACCTCCAGACTCCGGCCATCCAAAAGCGGGAGGGCTGTCGGGGCCGCGACGAGCTCGAACTCGCGCACGCGGCCCGTGGACGGGATGTCTTCAGGGTAGGGCGGTGCCACGCGCGGCTGCCGGAGCGTCGCCATGGCGGCATCATCCTCCTGGCCGAGGCCGAGTGCCGCGAGCATTGCGAGGAGGGCAACGAGCGCTGCCCCGATGAACCAGCGATTGCGATGCATGAAGTCTCTTCACGAATGATGGAAGGTGCGGGCGAGGAGGGGACCAGGCCGCCGTGGTGGCGTGGCCCGCAGGCGCGCGACCTCGGTGCGCAGCCTGCCCGGAACGGCGGTCTACTGGATGGTGACGAGCCCGCTGATGTGGTCCATCGCGCAGGCGTAGCGCAGCGTGCCCGACTTGCTGGGGGTGAACTCCACGGTCACCGGCGTGTCCATGGGGAGCGGCTTGTTGATGCCCAGGTCGGCCATGACAATCTCCGTGGCGCACGTCTTGGCCGTCTTGCGCGTGACCACGAGGCGGACGGGCTGCCCCGCCTTCACCTTCACGTCCGAGGGCTCGAAGCCCTTGGAGGTCACCGTGAGGTCCACGGTCTGGACGCCGTTCCTGGTGGCCGGGGCCGAGGCGGGCTTCTGTGCGGGCGCAGCGGCCTTCTTGGCCGCGCCTCCGTGCGCGGAATGCTCGCCGTGCCCGGCGTGCTCGCTCTGTTTGGCGTGCTCGTCACTCGCGACCGCGGGGGCCGCGGCAATCAGGGGGAGTGCAGCAAGGAGTCCCATCAGGCTCTTCTTCATCGCTTGGTTGCTCCCAGTGTGAGGATGCCCTCGGGGACGTCCGGCATCCTGTGGGTCCGGTCCGCCGGAGCACAACGCGTGCCGAGGACTGAACGCGCCTGTTCATGCGGGGTTGCCGTGTCGCGGCACCTGTCCTGAGTACCCAGATGGGTTTCGCTGTAACCGTCACGGTCACAGGTGGAACGTGAAGCGGCGTCGTTCCACGGAGCCGTGAAGTGCCGTTCATGGCCGACACGCTGCGGGTGGCGCGCGAGGCGCTGGCCACCGCGGCTGGACCTCTTCGCAGGTGTAAGCCTTTCGGGGGAGGCGCGTCAGTGGGGTGACCCGCTAGCTCGCGGGCAGGAGGAAGCCCCATGAATGCCGTTGAAGCAGCCTCGTCCCGGTCTCCCGCGGGCGCCCTGGAGCGGATGGACCTCGCCGTGTCGGGTATGACGTGCGCCGCATGCGCGCGCCGCGTGGAGCGCACTCTGAGCGAGGTGGAGGGGGTCCAGGAGTGCAGCGTCAACTTCGCCACCCGCCGGGCCAGTGTACTCTTCGACGCTCGGGCCACGTCCGTCAGCGCACTGGCCGATGCGGTGGCCGACGCTGGCTATCGCGCCGAGGTGCCGCAGGCTTCCACCGCGGAAGAGACGGACGCCGCGGAGGAGCGAGGGCTCCGGCGCCGGCTCGCCGTGGCCGTGCTCTTCGGCTTGCCGGTGGTTGTCCTCGCCATGTCCCACGGAGCGCTCGACTTCACCGGTTCCACCTGGGTGCAGCTCGGCCTGACGCTGCCAGTCATGGCGTACAGCGGTGGTCCCATCTTCCGGGCGGCGTGGGCCGCGTTGCGGCACAGGTCGGCGGACATGAACGTCCTGGTGGCGCTCGGGACCGGCGCGGCTTTCATCTACTCGGTGGTGGCCACCGTGTGGCCGACGTTCATGGTCACCGGGGACCACGGAAGTCATGGTGGGCACGGAGCCGCACCTCCCATCTACTTCGAGGCGGCGGCCGCGGTGATTGCCTTCGTGCTGCTCGGGCGCTTCCTGGAATCGCGAGCACGCACCCGGGCCGGGGATGCCATCCGGCGGCTTCAGGCGTTGGCCCCTTCCATCGCCACCGTGCTGGAGAATGGCGTCGAGCGAGAGGTTCCACTCGCCGAGGTGCGGGTGGGGGACCGTGTGGTGGTGCGTCCGGGACAGTCCATCCCCGTCGATGGCTCCGTCGTGGAGGGGGCCTCCTCGGTGGACGAATCCATGCTCACGGGGGAAAGCCTGCCGGTGGAGAAGGCCGCGGGCGCGGAGGTCTTCGCCGGGACGATGAACGGCACGGGCCGCCTGGTCTTCCGCGCGGCCAAGGTGGGGAGTGACACCGCGCTCCAGCAGATTGTCCAGGTGGTGGAGCGGGCCCAGGGCACCAAGGCGCCCATCGCGCGCCTCGCGGACGTGGTGAGCGGCGTATTCACTCCGGTGGTGCTGCTCATCGCCATCGCCACGTTCGCGGCCTGGTTCGTCCTGGCCCCCGAGGAGACGCGCCTGACGATGGCCCTGCTCAACGCGGTGGCCGTGTTGGTCATCGCTTGCCCGTGCGCCCTGGGCCTGGCCACGCCCGCGGCGCTCATGGTGGGGATGGGGCGGGGGGCGCAGCTCGGAGTGCTGGTGAAGAGCGCCGCTTCGTTGGAAGGAGCGAGCCGTATCGACACCGTGGTGCTCGACAAGACGGGCACGCTGACGCAGGGACGCCCGGCGGTGGTCCGCGTCCTCACCGCGAGCGGCATGACGGAGGAGGAAGTGCTGACCCTCGCCGCCGCCGCCGAATCGGCGAGCGAGCATCCGCTGGCCCGTGCCGTCGTGTCCGAGGCCTCCAACCGGGGCCTGAAGGTCGGCACGCCGGAGTCGTTCACCGCCACTCCGGGACATGGTGTGGAGGCCCAGGTTGGTGGGCGCAGGGTGCTCGTGGGCAGTCGTCGGATGCTGGACGGACAGGGCGTTTCCGGGAGCGAGGACGCCGAACGCGCGCTCACGGCGGACGGGCAGACGCCCGTGCTCATCGCGGTGGACGGGCGCTGGGTAGGCGCCATCGGCATCGCGGATCCAGAGCGGGAGGAGGCCGCCACGGTGGTCCAATCCCTGCGGAGCATGGGGCTGCACGTGGTGATGCTCACGGGCGATCATGAGGGACCGGCCGGACGGGTGGCGCGCGCGCTCGGCATCGACCGGGTCTTCGCTGGTGTACTGCCCTCCGGTAAGGCGCACGTGGTGCGTACGCTCCAGGCGGAGGGACGGCGCGTGGCCATGGTGGGGGATGGCATCAACGACGCGCCGGCCCTGGCGGAGGCGGACCTCGGAGTTGCCATGGGGACGGGGACGGACGTGGCCCGGGATGCCGCGGGCGTCGCGCTGCTTCGCTCCGATTTGCGAGGACTGCCGGCGGCACTCGGCCTGGCTCGCACCACGATGCGGGTCATCCGGCAGAACCTGTTCTGGGCCTTCCTCTACAACGTGCTTGGCATCCCGGTCGCGGCGGGGTTGCTCTACGGCCTGACAGGCTGGCTGTTGTCACCGATGCTGGCGAGCGTGGCCATGTCCCTGTCGAGTGTGTCGGTGCTGCTCAACAGCCTGCGTCTGCGGCGCCTGCGCCTGCCAGCGCCCCAGGCGGCCTGAGCCAGACCTTCCTCCCGAAGTCCCCACGGCGCCACGGTCCTCCATTCGGGACCGTGGCGTTCGTGCATTCACGGCACCTGTAAGAGCCCGGCTCCTGGCCCGTCAACAGGGGTGAACGCGGTGGACATGAGGGCGCGACCTGCTCCCTGGCCCGCTGCGTGGAACCTGCGTCCAGGGAGAGCGCGTCATGTTGGATTCTATCGAAGTGGGAGTCGTCTCTGGCAGCGTGCTGGCCGCGGCGGCCACCGTCCTGTTCTTCTTCGGCCCGCGCCAGCGCACCCGGGCCCGGAGCGAGGTCGGCGGCGCGCAGGAAGTGGACCTGATGGTGGACGGCGGCTACCGCCCCGACCGCATCGTGGTGCGCGCGGGCGTGCCGGTGAAGCTCAACGTCCTGCGCACGGACCGCTCCGCGTGCTCGGAGCAGATCGTGCTCGGCGACCTCGGCGTCACGCGCACGCTGCCCACCGGGCGCGTGGTGACCATCGACCTGCCCGCGCTCACGCCCGGCGCGTACGACTTCACCTGCGGGATGAGCATGCTGCGCGGCCGCCTCATCGCAGAGGTCTGAGCCCCGGGCCTGTAAGTCGCCGGCCCCTGCCACGTCCAAGGGGCCGAAGCCGGTCACCTGCTCCGAAAGGAATCCCATCATGAAGAAGCTCCTCGTCCTCTCCTTGTTGTCTCCTCTCACCGCCTGCGCCGCCGCTCCCTGGAGCGCGCTCGACGAGGATTCCACGTCGCCCACTTCGCTGCGTGCGCCGGAGGCCCCCCGTCCGAATCTGGTCGCAGTGCTGACAGATGCTGATCCGCTGCGCGCGCCGTCGGGGATTGCCTCCGAGAACGGAGTCAAGGGGAGCGACCACGCGGGCCATCAAGGGCACCCAGGCGGTCATGGCGGCACCGCTCGGCAAGGCGACGCGACGGGGCATACCTCTGGGCACGCGGGCCATGGCGGGCACGCGGGCCATGGCGGGCACGCGGGCCATGGCGGGCACGCGGGCCATGTTGGACACACGGGGCATGGCGCGAAGCAGGGGAGCGCTCACGATGGACACGGGGGGCACTCCGATAGCGCCCCGGATGCCGGCAGTCCCGCCCCCAGCCACCACCATCACCAGCACTAGCCGCCCGCGACGGAGAGAGGCACCATGAATACCTGGTCATCGTCACGCTGGAAGCGGCCCGCCGCAGGCACCCTCGTTGCGTCCATGCTCACATTGGGGGGATGCGTCACCGTCCCCCTGGCGAATGATGCGCGTGACGTGCACACGACGCTCAGCGCTCGTTGGACGCCTGGGGACCCGATGGTCGGGCTCACCAGCGAGGCCCTCCGGGGAGAGGACGCGGACGCGGCCGTGCAGGCGCTGCTGGCCCAGCCGCTCACCGCCGACACGGCCGTCCGCATCGCCCTGCTGAACAACCGCGACCTGCGCGCCGCGATGCACGCGCTGGGCGTCGCCACTGGCAACCTGGTGCAGATGAGCCTTCCTCCCAATCCAGAGGTGGAGCTGGAGGTGCGAAATCCCACCCGTGGCGGGCAGCCTCTGCAAGGGGACATCGGGCTCGAGTACGACCTGTCCGAGCTCATCCTCCTGCCGCAGCGTCGCGGGGTGGCCCAGGCCGAGCGCGCGGCCGAGCGCGCACTCACGGCGGGCGAGGTGCTGCACCTTGCCTACCGCACGCGCCTGGGCTTCTACGAGGTCCAGGCCCGGCACCAGCAACTGGAGCTGCGCAACCGGGCGCTGCAAGTCGCACAGGCGGGCTACGGCACGGCGGTGGAGTTGGAGAAGGCAGGCAACGTCCGCGCACTGGAGGTGGCCACCGAGCGCTCCGCCGTGGAGTCCGCGCGCCTGGCCGTGGCAGAAGCCGAGAACGCCCTGCTGGACTCGCGCGAGGCCCTCAACGTGTTGCTGGGTCTCTTCGGTCCCCGCACGCAGTGGACGGTGGATTCGCCGCTGGCCGACCCAGCCAACGACCTGGATTCGGGGGAGGGGCTGGAGGCGCGCGCCATCGAGGCGAGCCTCGACCTGGCCGAGCTGCGCGGCCGCATGGAGGCCGCCGACCGGCGCCACAGGCTCGCGCGGACGGAGGGGTTTCTGCCCCACCTGTCCGGCGGCTTCCACGGGGAGAAGGACGAGGACCGGTGGGAGATGGGGGCGCACCTCACGGTGGGGCTGCCGCTGTTCGACCGCAAGCAGGGCGTGCGCATGGCGGCCCTTTCTTCGCGTGAGTCCCTGAAGGCCCGGTACGAGGCCACGGCCACCGCCATCCGCGCCTCGCTGCGTCAGGCCCGCGGCCGAGTGGAGTCCACGGGGCGACGAGCGCGGCACGTCCGTGACGTGCTCCTGCCGGCCCGGCGCCAGGTGCTCGACGAGACGGTGCTCCAGTACAACGCCATGCAGGTGGGCGTCTTCGAGGTGCTGCGTGCCCAGGCCGCCGTGACGGACACGGCCAGCACCTACGTGGAGACGCTGCTCGACCACCACCGCGCCCGCTCGGCGCTGGAGCAGCTTCTGGCGGGCCGTCACCAAGGCCTGGAGTTGGGCTCCATCCGCGTTTCGTCGACGAGCGCGAGCTCCGGTCCGGCCGCCGCGGCGGACGCGCACTGACCTTCGCATTCACGGCACTTCGACATTGAGAGGACACACCACCATGGACCGCAGGCAGTTCATTCAGCTCGGCGCACTCGCGGGGGGCACGCTGGTCGCAAGCCAGGCCCTCGCGCAAGGACAGTCCCACGCCGTGCCTTCCGCTCCCGCCAGCGCACGCACCAGGACGCGGAGCATCGTCGCTCCGGGTGGGCAGGTGGCCGTCACCACACCCAACGGCTCCACGCTGCCCTGGAGGAAGGTGGGGGGCGTGAAGGTGGGCCATCTGGTGGCCATGCCTGTGAAGCACACCTTCGCCCCTGGGCTGGAGGTGGACGCGTGGGGCTACAACGGCTCGACGCCAGGGCCCACCATCGAGGCGGTGGAGGGAGACCGCCTTCGCATCTACGTCACCAACCGGCTGCCCGAGCCGACCACCGTGCACTGGCACGGGCTCATCATTCCCAATGGCATGGATGGCGTGTCCGGGCTGAACCAGCGCCCCATCGCCCCCGGAGAAACCTTCGCCTACGAGTTCACGCTGAACCAGCCGGGCACGTACATGTATCACCCGCACTATGACGAGATGACCCAGATGGCGCTGGGGATGATGGGCATGTTCATCGTCCATCCGAAGCGTCCGCGCGGCCCGAGAGTGGTCCGCGACTTCGCGCTGATGACGCACGAGTGGAAGGTGCTTCCAGGCATGCGCCGGCCGGACCCCAACGCGATGAGCGACTTCAATGTCCTCACGTTCAACTCCAAGGCCTTCCCGGCCACCGAGCCGCTCGTCATCGGACGCGGGGAGCGCGTGCGCATCCGCCTGGGGAATCTGTCCGCCATGGACCACCACCCCATTCACCTGCACGGCCTGTCCTTCGAAATGACGGGGACGGATGGGGGCTTCGTCCCCGAGTCCGCCCGCTACCCGGAAACGTCGATCCTGGTGCCGGTGGGGAGCACCCGGGTCATCGAGTTCGTCGCGGACGAACCGGGTGACTGGGCCATGCACTGCCACATGACCCACCACGTGATGAACCAGATGGGACACGCGGCTCCGGTGACGCTGGGCGCTGACGCACGGGCCATCGACCGGCGGGTGCAGGCGCTGGTGCCGGGGTACATGACGATGGGGCAGGATGGCATGGGCGGCATGGAAGAGATGGGCATGCCAATGCCGGCCAACAGCATTCCCATGAAGGGCGGCAAGGGGCCCTTCGGCCCCATCGACATGGGCGGCATGTTCACGCTCCTCAAGGTGCGCGAGAACCCGGACACCGAAGATGGGAGCGGCTGGTACGTGCACCCGAAGGGGACGGTGGCGGAAAAGGCCGACCCGGTGCGCATGGACGCGGACGGCATCAATCCGGACGTGCGCTTTGGTTGATGGCGAAGGGGCAGAGGACGGCTTGCACCAGGTCCTCCGTCCCTGTACCTGAACGGCATGAGTGACATGAATCAGGGAGCGGGCACGGAGACCGATGGCGTGGTGCGGCCCCTGTCCGCCGACGTCATTTCCAGCCTGGTGGAGAACCACCGGGAGTTCTTGCGCTTCCTCGAGCGTCGGGTTGGGAGCCGCGCGGTGGCGGAGGACATCCTTCAGGATGCGTTCGTCCGCGGCATGGGCAAGGCGAAGACGCTCCGCGAAGATGAGTCGCTGATGGCGTGGTTCTACAGCGTGCTGCGCAACGCGGTCATCGACCACTACCGGCGTCGCGGCACGACGGAGCGCGCGCTGGCTTCGCTGGCCAGCGAGCTCGAGGAGGGCCATGCCCCGGAAGCGGAACTGGCGCAGGCTGTTTGCCAGTGCGTGGGGCGGCTGGCCGGCACCCTCAAGCCCGAGTATGCCGAGGCGCTGCGGCGTGTGGAGGTGGAGGGCGTCAGCGTCCCGGCTTTCGCCCTGGAGGCGGGCATCACGTCCAACAACGCGGCGGTGCGACTGCACCGTGCTCGCAAGGCGCTCAAGAAACAGTTGGAGGTTTCGTGCGGTACGTGCGCCTCGCACGGCTGTCTGGACTGCACGTGCGCGACGCCGGGCGCCGAGAAGAAGGCCGGGGGCTGCGGGAGCGCGAAGGCATGACCTGACCGCGGCTTCAACGCGACCTGCCCGGCTGTTCCAATCGATGGGCACAGCCAGGCCGCGCGGAGCCCGAGTCCTTCTGGGCTTCACGCGCATGTTGGCTGTCATTGCCGCGACGGCGGCTCACACGAGGGGATTGGTGGTGCGGACGGGCAAGGGGGCCCGTCCGCACGCGGGGGCAGCTCATGCGGTAGGGGCGGACTCGTACCCGGCGTCGCGGAGCGCCTCGATGAGGCTGTTGACGTTCGCGGTCGCGGCGTCGTGTTTCACGAGGACCTGGCCGTGCTCGAACCGCACGTTGACGTCCTGCACGCCTTCGACTTTCCGCAGCGCGGTGTTGACGTGGCTGACGCAGGACCGGCAGGACATCCCCTCGACCTTCAGGAGGGTCTCATCATTCGGGTTCATCGGGTGGCTCCATCATCGAGCGGCGTTCATCGCCGGCTCGAAGAGGGAGACGCAGACCGTCGCGGGGACTTACAGTCGCGCGGTGGAGCCTCGCAGCTCCAATGCAACCTCGGCGCAGACTGGATGGAGCCTTTTCAGAATGATCCTACGCAACGTCGCAGATGAGGACCTTCCCATCTTCTTCGAACACCAGCGCGACCCAGAAGCGCTGCGAATGGCGGCATTTTCATCGCGGGAGCGCGATGCGTTCATGACCCACTGGCGCACAACGGTTCTCCGCCCTGAAAACGTCACCCGCACCATCGTCATGGGCCGCGAGGTCGTTGGGAACATCGGCAGTTGGGAACAGGATGCCATGCGCCTCGTCGGCTATTGGATTGGTCGCGAGCATTGGGGCAAAGGCATCGCCACTCGGGCCCTCTCTGAGTTTCTCATGCTCGAGCCCGCCCGGCCGCTTCATGCGTGGGTCGCTCTCCACAACCTCGCGTCGATCCGCGTCCTCGAGAAGTGTGGCTTCAACACGATGAGCAACGAGAACCCGCATCACCTGGATGGCGTTGCCGAAGTCCTCATGCGGCTTGGTTCGACGTAGTGATTGTGGCTCGCGCTACGACGACGCCCGGTCCAAATTCCGGCGCTTCGTCGTGCCCGCCAACACCGACTGCTCGCCATCGCCGGAATACACATCCAGACGAGGCGACCTCAGTTCTTGAACAGCGTGCTCTGTGTTCTCGGCCCAAACAGCGTATTCCTGACAGTCTCAATGTCTTGGAGAGTCAGAGCGCCACCGATGGCTTTCGGCATGCGGATGCAGGTGGTACGGCACCCCCATCGAGGGCCCCATGTGCCGAAACCGATGGCTGCTGGCGAGCATCGTTTCCTTCGTTGCTTGTGTCTCCGAGCCGAAGAGGCTGCCCGCCTCCATGGACCCGTCGAATCCAGATGCGCCCGAGGCCCCGCCTGCGCCCCAGTTGACCGCATTCGCGGCCTCCACTCCGGAAGTGCCTGCGCCTGACATGTCGCAAGGACAGATGGGGCACTCCCATCACGGTGCATCCTCGGATGGAGGCGTTGTCGGCTACACGTGCCCAATGCACCCTGAAGTGCAGTCCAGCCAGCCAGGAAGGTGCCCGAAGTGCGGCATGAAGCTGGTTCCGGAGATGCCTGGAGGCACGGAGGAAGGGGACGCAGGGGCGCCCGGCGCTGCACCGGCCGACCATGACCATGCCCCGGGGCACGGAGGGCATCCGTGAGGCTGTCCTGGCTCGTGGGTGCGGCACTGCTAGCAGGAGGGTGCGCGTCCATCCAGAAGGAGCGAGGCCACGCGGAGGTTGCGGCGCTCGTCGAGGAGCGGCTGGGCCGCAAGACGCGTTGGAACCAGGGCACTCCGGAGGACGCCGAGGTCGCGCGCCATCTCGACGCGCTCCTGAAGGAGGACCTCACCTCGGACCATTCAGTGGAGGTGGCCCTGCTCAACAATCCGGCGCTCCAGGCCACGTACGAGGACCTGGGAGTCTCGCAGGCCGACATGGTTCAGGCCGGCCTGCTCTCCAACCCGACTTTGGACGGGAGCATCGGCTTTCCCATCTCCGGGCGTGGCGTGTCAGAGCACGAGGTCTCGCTGGTGCAGGACTTCGTGGATCTCTTCACGCTGCCGCTGCGCAAGCGCGTCGCCCGGGAGCAGTTCATGGCGGACACGCTACGGGTGGCGCACGAGACGCTGGCCACCGCGGCCAAGGTGCGCAAGGCCTTCAGCGAAGTGCAGGCCCTCCAACAGCTCACGGAGCTGCGCCGCATGGCGCTTCAGGCGGCCGTGGCGGCGGCGGACCTCTCCGCCCGGCTGCGGACAGCGGGCAACATCACCGAGCTGGAGCTTGCGAGTGAGCAGGCCGCCGCCGAGGGAGTCCGGCTCGAACTGGCGGAGGGTGAGCTCGCCTTGGTCGAGGCACGGGAGAACCTCAACCGCCTCATGGGGCTGTGGGGGCCCCGTACGCAATGGACGCTCTCCGAGAAGCTCCCGCCGCTGCCTGACCAGGAGGTCTCACTGGCGCACCTGGAGTCGCTCGCCATCCGTCAACGGCTGGACATCGCCGCCGCCCGAAAGCAGGTCATGCTGCTCTGGAATGCGCTGGAGCTCGCGCGGAGTGCTCGCTTCTTCGGGCGCGTGGAAGTGGGCGTTCACGAGCACCAGGACGCGGACGGCCCCAGGCTCTTTGGCCCGACGCTGTCTCTGGAGTTGCCCATCTTCGACCAGCGACAGGCCCTCATCGCCCGGCTGGAAGCGCAGCACCGCCAGGGGGAGCGGCGGCTGATGGAGCTGTCCGTCAACACCCGCTCGGAAGTGCGCGCCGCCCGCGCCCGGCTGCTGGCGCTTCGTCTGGTGGCCGACCGCTACCGGCGAGTGGTGTTGCCCCTTCGTGAGAAGGTCGTCGAGCAGTCGCAACTCCAATACAACGCCATGCAGATAGGCCTCTTTCAACTGCTCTCCGCCAAGCGCGACCAGGTGGAGGCGTATCAGGGCTACATCGAGGCCGTCCGCGACTACTGGATGGCGCGGGCAGACCTCGAGCAACTCGTGGGTGGCCGGCTGCGGGAGGGCAGTGCGGCACCCACGTCATCGCCCTCGCAGCCTTCTCAACACGTACCACCTGGGCCGCCCGGCCCACCCGCGCAGCCAGCACAACCCGGGACGCCCTCCGGGAACGGTCAGGACGTCACCCATGGCACGGAGAGCCCCCATGAGCACCCGCACGACTGACGCCGAGGGCGCACCGGGCCGTGAGGATGACGCCCCTGGACCTCTGGAGCGTAGGGGAGGCCCTGGAAACGCTCCGGCGATTGACGCCGAGGGAACGCTGACGCGGCGGAGCATGCTGGTCACGGCGGGAGCCACGCTCACGGGAGGCACGCTGCTGCTGAGTGGCTCCGCGGCGCGCGCCCAGTCACCCGTCCCAGGCGCATGCGGGCCTCGCGAGAGCTCCGCGGCTGACTGCGGACAGCAGTATGCGCGGCAGGACTGGCTGCGCCCCGGAATGCCCCGCCGGGACTACCGGCCCGTGGTGGTGCCCAATGGCTCGAAGCTGCCGTGGAAGGTCGTGAACAACGTGAAGGTCTTCCACCTGGTGGCCGAGGAGGTGGGGCATGAGTTTGCCCCGGGACTGAAAGCCTCCTGCTGGGGCTACAACGGCCGAGTCCACGGGCCCACCATCGAAGCGGTGGAGGGTGACCGGGTGCGCATCTACGTCACGAACCGGCTACCCGCGGCCACCACCGTTCACTGGCACGGACTCCTGCTTCCCAGCGGTATGGATGGCGTGGGCGGCCTCAGCCAGAAGTCCATCGCTCCGGGCGAGACGTTCCGGTACGAGTTCACCCTGCGCCAGGCGAGTACGAACATGTACCACTCGCACCATGACGAGATGACGCAGATTGGTCTCGGGATGACGGGCATGTTCATCATCCACCCACGCCGACCCGTGGGGCCCCGCGTCGACAGGGACTTCGTCATCCTCCTGCATGAATGGCGCATCGATGTCGGCACGGAGCGGCCCAATCCGAATGAGATGACGGACTTCAACGTGCTCACCATGAACGCGAAGGCGTTCCCGGGCACGGAGCCGCTCGTGGTGCGCCAGGGCGAGCGGGTGCGCATCCGGCTGGGCAACCTGAGCCCGCAGAACCACCACCCCATCCACCTGCACGGCTTCCACTTCCGTATCACCGAGACGGATGGCGGGCGCGTCCCCGAGTCCGCCCAGCAGCCGGAGGGAACGGTGCTCGTCCCCGTGGGTAGCACACGCGTCATCGAGTTCGTGGCGGACGTGCCCGGGGACTGGGCCCTGCACTGTCACATGACGCACCACATGATGAATCAGATGGGCCATGAGTTCCCCAACATGATTGGCGTGAAGCCGGGGGGCCTGGACGCGAAGGTCCGCACGCTGCTGCCGGGCTACATGACGATGGGCCAGACGGGGATGGCGGAGATGGGCGAGATGGGGATGCCCATTCCGCCCAACTCCATTCCCATGCTGGGGGCCCAGGGCAAGCACGACTACATCACGGCGGGAGGCATGTTCACCGTGCTCAAGGTTCGCGAACGGTTGGAGAGCTACGCGGACCCAGGCTGGTACGACAACCCGCCCGGCACGTTGGCGGTGGCGGCCACCTCGGACGAACTGCGCCGGGACGGTATCGACGTGAACGCCCCGGCCGTGGTCGATCCCGGCGCCCCGGCCTGACTTGAGCCCAGCGCTGGAGGTCTTCAGTGCGCCCGGGTGTCGCTAGAGCATTGCCTCGAGGGCCGACTGAAGTTCAGAGTCGCCATAGAGCTGGTCTGAGTAGCCGTAGAAGCTCTCACGCACGAAGAGGGTTTGGTCTTTGATTTCAATACTCTTCGTGCCCGGGTCGTCGGGACTCTTGGCGACATTCAGGAAGACAATCCTGTTGAACTTGGCTTTGACGGCCTCACGGCCCATGTCATCCTTGCAGATTTCCTTCATCACATTGACGACGAGGCCCGGGCCATATGACTCGTAGTAGCTGTCGTAGCAGTCAAGGATCGTCTTGTCCTCGGGGAAGCTCGCAACATCAATCTCAAACGGCAACTCGAATCCAATCGCCGCGTTGAGCTCCGACTGAAATCGAGCGGAGTGAGAGTCTTTGATGGCGGCGATGCGCCGACGCTCGGCGAGTCCCATGGTGTAGTCCTTCTTGTAGAAATGCCTGATTGTTACTCCGAGTATTCTCGGGGGGATTTTGTGCGTCAACCTGTTTCTTGCCGCCCCCATGTTGAGACAGCACGCGTGGCCTACTCGAGATTCGAGCGCACGAATCGCACCCGCTCCGGGAGCGATGCCAGGGGAAGGGGGAGCAACTCGTAGCCAAGGCTCGTGTAGACCTCGACCATCGAACGATAGGTCGCCTCCGCTTCGTCGGGGGCCTGTTTGCGCTCGGCGTCTTGCGCGAAGATTTCGGGCCAATGCGGCGCGATGAAGACACGTCGATTGTAGCGAAACAGCTCCGCGGCCTTCCAGAGATGTGGCGGCACTGGAAGACCACATACCCGAAGGTATCCGATGACGTCGGGAACGCCGCGATCCAGGATGACAGGACGGCGTAGTTCGCAGGCCTCCTTGTGGGTTCGCATCTCCCATCCAAGCATCAGCTCGGCGAAGGCCGTCCGATCAGCCCATGGGAGGGCATGGCCGCCGATTGCGACCTGATGCTGAATGATGGCACGGCCCGCTTCGGGCATGTGCGCGAGTCCCTCCACCGCCAGCGCCTCGATGAGACTGCTCTTACCGGAGCCGGGGCCGCCTGTGATGACATGAAGATTAACGGTCATGGTCTCCTTCGAATTGGCGGTTATTTACCGCACCGGATTGTCGAGACACCAGGTCGGTCGCAATCAGGCCGCTTGCTTCGACAGGTGCGCTTCACCGCCGGGGAGGAAGCTGCCGATGGGGCGGGGCTCCTCCCCGGCGCAGTTTCTCTGTAGGGCGCGTCAGCGTGCAGCCGCGGCGCGACTCACGCTCTGGGAGGGCATTCGCGAGAGGGCGCCCAGCCACCGTTTGAACATCTTCTGGAGTGCGGCCCGGGAGCCTTCGGAAACCAGCGATTGGACACCAAAGAGGATTTGATAGGCCTCCAGGTGCTGGTACGCGACTTCGGCCCAGAATTGGTCTTCGGTCGTGATGGGATTGGAGCCGTGGAAGGTGCCCGGCACCTTGATGTTGGGGAGTTGCGTGTAGGGGCCGGGAAGGGCGCCGCCAGCTTCCGAGGCCAGGACGGCGAGGTTGACCAGTTTCGTGATGTCCGCGGGGACCTGTCCACCATCCCAGTTCGCGGGATAGAGGGTGGGAATCTCCTTGAGGCTGTCGACGACCCACGCGTGTGGCACGGCGTCGAGGCTGTTCCAGATGTTCTGGTTCCAGGCGTATTGGGGCTGGGGCAGGTTCAGGCTGACCGGCGGGAACACCTGCTCGAAGAACTCGGAGAGTCCCTGGTTGCCAGGGGTGGGACCGGCGGCCGGGAGCACGTAGACGTGGTCCCAGTCCCCGGTGCTGAGTGGCCCACCTGATGGATTGAACAGGGCCAGTGCGAGCGTCGGCGCCAGCGCGCCGCCCAGACTGTGGCCACTGAAGATGAGCGTCTTCGAACCCGTCGCGCTCACCGAGCGTAGAAATTCCACCAAGGTTTGCTGGGTCGTCAGCGTGTCGGTCATGCCCAGCAGGGCGTTGACGCCCAGCGCGGTCCCCGTCGAGACAACGGGCCAGGGGTTGATTCCCCAAGGCACTCCGTAGGACGGCAGGCTCGGGAACGCAGCCGTCCAGAGCTGGGTGGTGTTGACGCTGTTGTCCTCTTCATTCTTGTCATAGTTGGAAGACGCGTTGGTTCCGGCGATGGCGACGACGTAGACGGACTGGTCGGGGCTCGCCGCGACGTACATGACATTGTCCGCGTAGCTCAGTGGGCTTTCCTCGTCCACGAACACCGCTGGACCCCAGACGAGCGACCATTGCCCCTCCATGGCCTTCTGGACGTCCGGCAGGGCCAGGAAGGTGGTGAGCTTGGTTTGCAGTGCCTTGGCCAGCCTCTTGGCGTCGCCTGGGAAATGACGTGTCAGCCCTCTGCTTTGACGTGTCTGTTCTCTCAGCGATTCCTATTGCATCAGCGGAAAGTGGGAACGCCCGTGAGGAGTTGGCCGTTGATGCGTCGTCTCGGAGCGCGCCTGCCGATGATGTTCCCGGGCCGAGGCAATCGCGACGCCCGTCAGGCGTAGTCGATGCAGGCCATTGCCATGGAGTGCTCCCATGTTCCGCCGCCCGTTGCCATTCGTGCTGCTCGTCCTCCTGCCCGCGATGGCTTCCGCCGCCGCGTCTCCAGAAGCGGAGCGCTGGTGGAGTCACGTTCGCGTGCTCGCGGATGACGCGATGCAGGGGCGGGAGACGGGCAGCGAGGGTTATCAGAAGGCCGCGACCTACGTGGTGGAGCAGCTCTCCGCGATGGGAATCAAGCCGGGCGCAGGGGATGACTACGCTCAGGCGGTGGAGCTGGTCTCGCGGCGACTGGTGGATGCGAGCTCGCGGCTGGCCCTCGTGCGGGGTGACCGGCGCATGCCGCTGGTCATCGGCCGCGATGCCATCATCGCCTCCTCCCTGGGAGAGTCGGGGCAGGTGGATGCCCCGTTGGTGTTCGTGGGGTACGGCCTTTCGATTCCCGAGGCGGGACATGACGACTTCGCAGGGCTGGATCTCCAAGGGAAGGTGGTCGTCATCCTCTACGGCGGGCCCGACCATATCCCCGGTGCGCTCCGGGCCCACCACAGCTCGCTCGAGGAGCGGGTCAAGGTGCTCCGGAAGGCAGGCGTGGTGGGGGTCATGGTGTTGTGGAATCCGAAGAGCGAGGAGCTGCCCTGGGCGCGCATCGCCTCGTCGCGGTTCGAGCCGGCCATGACCTTCGCCGACCCGTCACTGGTCGAAAATCAGGGCCTGAAGGTGGGTGTCATCTTCAATTCCCGCCACGCTGAGAAGCTGTTCGCTGGCGCTCAGCACTCCTTCAAGGAGGTGCTGGCGATGGCGGATGCGAACCGGCCGCTGCCACGCTTCGAGCTGCCCACCCGGCTCGAGGCGCGGGCCGAGTGGAAGGAATCTCCGGTGAAGTCCGCCAACGTCGTGGGCGTGCTGCCCGGCAGTGATGCCACTTTGGCGAAGGAATACGTCGTGCTCACCGCCCACCTGGACCACGTCGGCGTCGGGGTGCCGGTGAAGGGCGACGCCATCTACAACGGCGCCATGGACAATGCGACGGGCGTGGCCGCGGTGCTGGAGATGGCACGGACCCTCCAGGCACTGAAGCCGAAGCGCTCTGTGCTCTTCCTGCTGGTGACGGGAGAGGAAAAGGGGCTTTTGGGGGCCCACTACTTCGCGGCGAAGCCGACGGTGCCCATGTCCTCCATCGTCGCCAACTTCAACATGGACATGTTCCTTCCGCTGTTCCCACTCCGCCACCTCTTGGCCCTGGGGCAGGAGGAGTCCTCCTTGAAGGCGCCGCTCCAGCAGGTGGCCACGGCCCATGGGGTGACGCTGGTGCCGGACCCCGAGCCCAACAGCATGCTGTTCATCCGCAGCGACCAGTACGCCTTCATCCGGAAGGGCGTGCCCGCCCTGTTCTTCAAGTTCGGCCATGCGCCGGGCTCTCCCGAGGAGCGCACGATGAAGGCCTGGCACACTCGGCACTATCACGCGCCCTCCGATGACCTGCGCCAGCCGATGGACCGGGAGGCAGCGGCGAAGTTCGTTCGGCTGCTCTCGGACCTCACCCTCACCGTGGCCAACAACCCCGAGCGTCCGCGTTGGAACGGCGACAGCTTCTTCCGGAGGTTCGCTTCAACGCCGGTGGAGGAGGCTCACCAGCGAATGCCGTGAGCACGGTGAAGCGGCCGGTCTCCAGGCCTGCCCCCTTTTGCGAGGCGCGGAGTGCGTGCAGAGTTCCGCGAAGCGCTGCTCGCGGAGGCCCAGACGGCCATGCCCATGCCCCAGGTTCCCAGTCCCATGCGCCGACGTTTGGGCGCCATCCTCGCCCTCGCCGCCGTCGTGCTGCTCAGCGGAGCCGCGCCGGAGAGCGCCCAGGAGCAGGTGCTGGGTTCAGCGGGAAGCGACCCGCGCATCGAGGCCGTGGCGATGCCGTGCAAGAAGGGCCAGCGCGCGCTGCGCGTTCGCCGCGGAGACGCGAAGCGCACGGCGACACTGTCCGAGTCGTATGATGCGCTCACGTGCGACGTGGCGAAGGCCACGGCGCCTGGATGGAACTGGACCGGTGGCGATGAGTCGACCTCCTGGGCCCTCCATCTCCGGGCCGTGGACCTCCAGGGCGGGCCGACGGCGCTTCTCATCACCCACGCGGCCGGCTACGAACATGTGCACCGCCAGCATGCCCTGTTCCTCGCAGACGCGAAGGGCGTAACCCGGGCCTGGGAAGGGACCGAGGGGCAGGGCCCCACCTCCTCCAGCGTGGAGGTCCAGGACGACCGGCTCCTCTTCTCACGCACGCTCGACATCGGCGTGGGCGATTCGGCGGACAGCTGGGCCCTCTCCGAGCTGCGCTGGGACGTGGGACGGAAGAAGGTGGTGGAGCGGCCTGCCGAAGCCTGGGCCGTCATCCTCCGTACGGAGGACTCGGCGCCGGCGGCCCGCGCGGCCGAGGCGCAGCTGGAAGCGGACTGCAAGGGCTCGACGCTGCTCATGGTGGACACCAACGACTTCGCGCGGCTCACCCGGGACAAGTGGGTGGTGGCCAGCTTCCTGCCATCAAGGCAGGGCGCCGAGGCTGCGCTCAGCCGGCTGCGGCCCTGCGCACCGGACGCGTACCTCAAGCGCGTCCAATGAGTGCCGCCGCACGCGGTGGGCGCTCTGCAATCGGAGTGGACTGACCGGGGCCCGAGCTCGTTCGGGAATCGCAAACTGCGGCTGGCATGGCGCGCGTATTGACGCGTCACCATCCCCGGTCGGATTCGACTAGAATCCCGCCCCTTATGGAGCGGACCGGCGCAGCGGCAGTCATCATCGGCAACGAGGTCTTGACGGCGAAGGTCCATGACCTGAACGGGCCGCACCTCATCAAACGCCTGCGCGAGGTGGGCATCCCGCTGCACTCGGTGGAGACGGTCCTCGACGACGTGGATGCCATCGTGGACGCAGTGGCCCGGGCCCGGCGCAAGGCGCGGTACGTCTTCACCAGCGGCGGCATCGGTCCCACCCATGACGACGTCACCGTGCGCGCGGTGGCCTTGGCCATGGGGCGGAACGTGGTTCGGCTGCAGGAGATGCTGGACCTCATCATGTCCCGTGCCACCGAGGAGCGGCCGGTGACGGCGGAGGGACTGCGGCTCGCCGATGCCCCGGAGGGCGCCGTGCTGCTTCCCCAGGCCGACATGTGGTTCCCCGTGCTCACGGTGGATGACATCTTCCTGCTGCCCGGTGTGCCGCAGTTGTTCCGGATGCAGTTGGAGACGGTGCTCGCGCGGCTGAGCGGGTCGCCCGTGGCCGTGAGCTGCCTCTACCTCCGGCTGGGGGAAAGCGACATCGCCGCCGTGCTGGACCGGGTGGCGCTCGACATGCCGCACGTGGCCATCGGCTCCTACCCGGAGTTCGACTCGGACAAGGACTACCGGGTGAAGGTGACGGTGGAGTCCGCCCAGCGCGGGCCCGTGGATGACGCCCTGACGCGCATCCTCACGGGCCTGCCGGAAGGCGCGGTGGTGCGGCGGGAGTAGGGCTCCCGCCGCGTTCCGAAAGCGCCTACAGCCCCAGTCCCAGCCGCTGGCGCAGCCGGAAGAAGTCGTCCGTGAAGGTCCACGCCAGAATCGTGCGCAGGCGCTCACCTTCGCGCACGGCCTGGATCATGGGCTCGGGCGTATCCAGCCGGGCACCCGCGAAGTTCGGGTCCTCGCGCAGCACCATGCCCAGGCCCACCGCCACATCGCCGCACATCAGCAGGCCCGCGCGGTCCGCCGAGTAGTCGAGGGCCTCCAGCCAGGGCGCCAGGTCCACCTTCTGCGCGTCGCCCAGCGACATCGCTGGCATCTCCAGCGCCTTGAGCGCCTTGCGCGGGAAGGCCCGCTTGAGCTGCTTCACCGACTCGTCGTTGCGCCGCCCCAGCGCGCCGAACTGCGGCGCGTGCAGGCGGATGGCGCTGCCGAAGAGGTCCGCCGTTTCGCCCTGGGACAGCTTCTCCAGCACCGCGGTCTTGTTGAGCAGCCCCAGCGCCGCGCGGCCCAGGAGGAACTTCTGCTCGCGCGCGTTGAAGCGCCGCACCACGTCCTGGCCAATGCACACCGACATGGGCTCCGTGGTCTCCAGCACCGTCAGCCCGCGCCGCGCCTGGTAGGCCTCGAAGGTTTCCACGCCGAACACCTGGGCGACGGCGCGGATGGCCTTGTACACGGCCGAGTCCGGCTTGAGCCGGTCCGCCTTCGGATTGACGCCCACGATTTCGAAGTTGGGCGGGTACACCTTCTCCAGGTGCTCGCCCATCGCGCGCAGCACCTCGAGCAGCGGGCCCCGGGCCCCCGGGTGCATCAGCACCGAGTCCACATCCGTCTGCGTCAGCGCCTCGCGCGCCTCCTGCGCCAGCCGCGTGCGGGCCTCCATGTAGAAGGCCAGCTCCACCTCGTTGGCGGAGCGCAGGAAGTGCAGCGCCGCCGCCGCGCAGAACGCCTTGTCGAGCTGCTTCAGGCCCTCCCAGAGCTTGAACAGCGCGTGCAGGCTGTCCACCCGCGTCGGGTCCTGCCGGAGAATCTGCCGGTGCTCCTCGATGGCCATCGGCACCGATGACGAGTCCCGCGCGTACAGCTCCGCGAGCACCGCGCGGGCCTGGAGGTTCGTGCCATCACCATCCACCACCTGCCGGTACAGCGCGGTGGCGCGAGCAGGCTCGGACAGCGGACCCGCGTACAGGTCCGCGGCCCGCATCCGCAGCGTCGCGGCGCGCTTGGGCTCCACGGCCAGCTGGCCCGCGGCCTGGGCCTCCAGCAATTGCGCCAGCTCCGGCAGGTTCCGAGCGCGCTCGTAGAGGACCACCAACCGGTCCACCAGGGCGGGGTTGCCCGGAGACAGCTCCAGCGCGCGGCGGTAGAGCGGGGTGGCCGCGCCCGCGTCGCCCAGCCCTTCGTCATACGTGCGCGCCAGCTCCAGCGTGAAGCGGGCCCGCGGCTCCGGCGGCAGCTCCTGCTGGAGCAGCTTGTGCAAGCAGTCCACCGCGCCCGCCCAGTTGCGCGCCTGCGTGTGAAGCCCGGCCAGGCGCTCCAGCGCCTCCAGGTGACGGGGCAGGGTGGCCAGCACCGTCTGGTAGTGCGCCGCGGCCCGGCTCGGGTCATTGAGGTGCGACGCGTACAGGTTCCCCAGCGTCATGTGGAACTGCGCCAGGACGCGCGGGTCGCCGCCGAGCTGCACGCGCTGGCTCAGCATGGCCGCGGCCTCGGGGTACTGCTGCGCCTCCAGCAGCAGCGCCCCACGCAGCTCCAGCGCCTCCGGGTGCCCCGGCTGCGCGGACAGGGCCTTCTCCAGCAGGGCCAGCGCCCGCGCGCGGTCATTCAGCGCGGTGTGGTGCAGCCGCGCCGCGCTGACGAACGCCGTGGCCGCCGCCAGTCCGTCCCGTTGCGCGAGCTTCGCTTCGGCGCGCCGCTCCTGCAGGGCCGCCAGGTCCGCGGAGCCACCGCGCTGCGCCAGCAGTTCCTCCAAGCCCGCCTGAGCGCCCGCGTGCAGCGGATCCTTCTCCAGCGCCTGCCGGTACAGCGCCGTGGCGCCGTCCGCGTCATTCAGCCGGCCCACGGCCAGCTTCGCCGCGCCGATGAGCGCCTCGATGGCGCCACGCGGATCGCGCGACACCTGGGCCTCGGCCTCCAGGGCGGCGCGGGCTCCCGCGAAGTCGCCCCGCTTCAAGGCCACGCGGCGAGCTCCCTGCATCGCGGGCAGGCACTGCGGCTGGAGCTCCAGGGCCTGCCGGTACAGCGCCGCCGCCCTCTCCAAGTCGTTGAAGCGCGTGTCCGCCAGCTCGGCGGTGCGCAGCAGCATCTCCAGGGCCTCGTCGGCGTCCTGCGCGGATGCCAGCCGCATGGTGTACAGGCGCGCCAGCCCCGCGGCGTCACCCGCCTGCCGCAAGCCGCGCTCCAGCACGAAGGCCAGCCGCGCATCGCCCGGGTCGGCCTCGAATGCGCGCTTGTAGGCCTCCAGCGTGCCCTCGGCGGGGCTCTTGTCCAGGTCCACCGCGGCGGACAGCCGCAGGGCCATGGCCAGCCGCGGGTCATTCACCCGGTCGGCGATGCGCTGGCGCAGCTCGGCGCGGCGCGGCCGGTCCGAGGCGCGGATGCGCTCCAGCAGTGTGAGGGCGGTGAGGTTGCCGGCGTCCAGCGTCAGCACGGCCTCGCAGCACTGGGCCGCGCGGGAGGGCTCCTGGAAGCGGTCCAGGTACAGCCGCGCCAGCTTCAGGTACGCCGTCACCTTCGCCGCGGGCGTGCTGCCCACCTGCGTCTCGCGGTCCAGGATGCCGACCAGCTCCTTCACGTTGTCCTGCGCCAGGTACAGCCGCTCCAGCGCGCGAAGCGTGGCGGCATGGGCCGGCGTCAGGCGCAGCACCTCTTGATACGTGTCGATGGCCAGCTCGGGCCGAAGCAGCTGCTCCTCCCAGATGGCCGCCGCCTGGTAGAGGGCGTTGGCGCGCTCCAGCGGGTCGGTGCGGTTGGCGGCTTCGGCGCGCAGCACCTCCACCAGGCTCTCCCACGCGGCCTGCGCGCGGTAGATGCGGGCCAGCGCGCGCAGCGCCGGGAAGTAGCTGGGCGCCAGCATCAGCGCCTCGTTGTACGAGGCGATGGCCTCGTTGTCCTGGTTCAGCCGCTGCTCGTACAGCTCGCCAATCTTGTAGATGAGCGCGGCGGCCTGCTCGGTGGAGGCGGAGCTCTCCGACTCCGCCCGGTACATGTCCACCAGCTTCTCCCACCGGCCATCCTGCGCGTACAGCCGGCCCAGCGCCTTGAGCGCGGGGAGGTAGGACGGGGACAGCGCCAGCACGCGCTCATACGCGGAGATGGCGCCCGCGCGGTCCTTGAGGTTCTCGTCGAGAATCTCCGCGTTGCGGTGCAGCAGCGACAGCACCTGCTTGGTGTCACCCGCGAGCGACGCCTCCAGGTCGTGCGTCTCCAGCAGCTCGCGGAAGCGGCTGGCCCGCTCATAGAGCCGCGCGAGGTTGCGGATGGTGGGCAGGTGGTCCGACGCCAGGTCGAGGATGCGCTTCATGCACTCGATGGCATGGTCCAGGTCGCCCAGGCGGTCCTCGTACACCACCGCCATCTTGTTCAACGTGGTGATGAGCTGATCCCGGTCGCTCGTCTGGAGCAGGTCCTGCTCATACATCGCCACCAGCTCCGCGAAGCGGCCCTGGCGCTCGTAGAGGCGCGTGAGGGCCTTCTGCGCGGGGAGGTAGCCCGGCTGCAACTGGAGGCAGGCGTTGTAGCGGGAGATGGCGTCCTCCTGCCGTCCCAGCCGCTCCTCCAGGATTTCGGCCGCCTTGTACATGCGCGCGGCCTTCTGCTTCGCGTCCTCGGCGGCGGCGACCTCCGCGTCGAAGACGGCGACCAGCCGCTCCCAGTCCTGCATGCGGTAGTACAGCTTGCCCAGGCCCGCCAGCGCGGCCGCGTGGCCGGGAATGCGGGCGACAATGGCTTGATACCGCGCCGCCGCGTCCGACTCGCGCTTGAGGACCTCCTCGTACAGCGCCGCCAGCCGGAGGTTGGTGGCCACCAGCTCGCTCTCGTCGTTGAGCGAGCCCACGCGCGCCAGCAGCACGTCCGACAGCTCCTCGAAGCGGCCTTGCGTCTCGTAGATGCCGGCCAGCTCGCTCAGCACCAGGGGCTCGTTGGGCGACACCTGCCGCGCGGCGAGCAGCGCGGCCAGCGCGTCGTCCTTGCGGTCGTTGCGCTCGTAGACCTTGGCAATCTGCAGGTACGCGGGCGCCGCCTGCGCGCCCAGCGCGGCCGCCTCCGCACCCAGCGCGGCGAGCAGCTCATCCACGCGGCCCTCGCGCTCGGCCAGCCGCTTCATGGCCGCCAGGAGCTGGAGGTCCGACCGGTCCAGCGCGAAGGCCTCACGGAACAGGGCCGCGGCGCCTTCCTTCTGCTTCAGCCGCTCTTCCAGCAGCAGGCCCGCGGCGGTGAGGTAGTGCGCGCGCAGCGAAGGCTGCTGCACGGTGGCGGCGATCAGCCGGTACACCTCCACCAGCGCAAGTGCGTCGTTGCGCGCGGCGTAGACGGACTCGAGCTGGGTGAGGACGACGACGTCCGTGGGCCGGCGCTCCAGGCACTGCTTCAGGCACGCGGCGGACTCCTCGTCCCGCGACAGGCGCTCCTGGAGGATGATGCCCTTCTCGAAGAGCAGCGCGGCCTGATGGCGCGCGTCGTCGGTGGCCGCCAGCTCCGCGTCCATCAACTGGAGCACCATCTGCCAGTTGCCCACGTCCGCGAAGAGCCGGCGGGCGGCGCGGATGTTGACGAGGTAGCGCGGCGCCAGCTTGTACGCGTTCTGGAACGCCACCGCGGCGTTGCGCGGATTCTTGAGCGGCTCCTCCCAGAGCAGGCCCACCTCGTGGAAGAGCAGCGCCGCCGTGTGGGGCTCCGCGGTGCTGAGGGCCTTGGCCTCGCGCTCCAGGGATGCGATGCGCTCGCGCGCTTCATCCTCGGCGCGGGTGTTGGCGGCAGCCGAGGGGGCGGTGGTCGCGGCCTGGGCCTGCGTCTCCGTGACCGGAGCGTTCGGGCTCGCGGGCGCGCCAGACACAGGCAGGGGGGCCACGGGAACAGTGGTCCTCGGGACGTCGTTGCGCTCGCTCATGGAAAGCCGGCTCCGAATGGCCAATGCGGGGGAGGAGGGACTGGCCGTCGCCGGTCGTAACATGCGCTTGGGCGGTCCCTCAACTTCCCGTCTTTCCTGGCGATTTGGGTGCCAGCCACCCCAGGGGACGGACAGGCGAACCCTGCTTTGGAGCAACGCGGCGCCTACCTCCGCCGAGCACGCCACTCATCGCGGCTCTGCCCCCAGCGGTCGACGCGGAGTGTGTCGTGCGGCGGTGGCAGGTGTGCTTGTCCCAGCACGCGCGACCCCAGCCGGAGCGCGACCTGCTGGGACGGGGTGTTCTCCGGCACGATGCAGTGGATGACGTCGGTCCAGCCGAGGTGGTCGAAGGCCCAGTCCATGGTCGCCGCCGTCGCCTCCGTGGCGTAGCCCCGGCCCCAGTGCTCGCGGAGCAGGCCCCAGCCAATCTCCGTTCCAGGCCAGCCCTCCGGCTTCCACGGGCCCACTCGACCCACCCACGCGCCCGTGGACTTCTCCAGCACGGAGAACATCGCGAAGCCCTGGAGCGACCACGAGCCCGCCATCACACACAGGGTGCGCCACGCCATCGAGCGCGGCTGGACCCCTCCGATGAAACGCGCCGACTCCGGGTCGGCCGACAGCGCCGCGAAGCCATCCAGGTCCTCGGCTCGGGGAGGCCGGAGGATGAGACGCTGTGTTTCGAGCACGGGGCCATTGCTTGCCAGGAGCGACATTTCAAACGCCTTCATGTGTGGCATTGAATTCGAACCGCCAGGCGGCCGCGAATGAGACCGCCTGGCGGGGGTGAGGGCATCTCAGTCCTTCTCCCCAGGAGATGTCGTCAAATGACGTCTACCAGATGCGGACGCGCTGCTCGGGAGACAGGAACAGCGTCTGCCCGGGCTGGACATCGAACGCGCCATACCAGGCATCGAGGTTGCGCACGGTGGCGGTGCGGTACGGGCCCGGCGCGTGGCCGTCCGTCATGATGATGCGGCGCAGGTACGGCTCGCGGTACTTGGCGCGCCACACCTGACCGAAGCCGAGGAAGAAGCGCTGGTCACCCGTGTAGCCGTCGATGACAGGCGCGGGCTTTCCGCCCAGGGAGAGCTGGTAGGCGTCATAGGACACCGCCACCCCCGCCATGTCCGCGATGTTCTCGCCCAGCGTCAGCTCGCCATTCACAGACAGGTCCGGCAGCGGGCGGTATTCGTTGTACTGGGCCGCCAGGGCCTTCCCCGCGGCCTGGAACTTCGCTTCGTCCTCCTTCGTCCACCAGTTCTCCAGCTTGCCGCGCGCGTCGAACTTGGCGCCCACGTCGTCGAAGCTGTGGACGATTTCGTGACCGATGACCGCGCCGATGCCGCCGTAGTTGACGGCCGGGTCCGCGTTCGCGTCGAAGAAGGGCGGCTGCAGGATGGCGGCCGGGAAGATGATGGAGTTCTGCTGCGGTGAGTTCAGCGCGTTCACCAGCTGCGGGACCATGTACCACTCCTTCCGGTCCACGGGCTGGCCCAGCTTGGCGACGTTGCGCTGGTACTCGAAGCGGACGGCGCGCTCGGCGTTGCCGTAGGCGTCACCGGCCACGATGTCGAGCCCCGAGTAGTCACGCCACTTCTCCGGGTGGCCGATGCTTGCCTGGAGCGTGCCCACCTTCTCCTTGGCGCGGGTCCGCGTCTCGGGCGACATCCACGTCAGCGCGTCGATGCGCTTCTCGAACGCGGTGATGATGTTGCGGACCATGGCCTCCGCTTCCGCCTTCACCTCCGGCGGGAAGTACTTCGCGACGTAAAGCTTGCCCACCGCCTCGCCCATGGAGAGGTTGGTGGCGTCCACGCCACGCTTCCAGCGCTCCTTCTGGGCGGGCGTTCCGCTCAGCGTCTTGCCGTTGAAGGCGAAGCTCTCGTCAACGAAGGCCTTGGGCAGGTACGGGGCCGCGCGGGCCACCGCGTGGAAGGCCAGGTAGTCCTTCCACGCCTGCAGGGGCTCGCTCTGGGCGAGCTTCGACAGGGCCGTCAGCGCGCTCGGCTGCCAGACGATGACCTGCTCCTGCGTGCCCAGGCCCGCGGCGTCGAAGAACTCCTTCCAGGCGAGGCCGGGCGCGCGCTTCCCGAACTCCGCGCGCGGCCAGGGGTTGTTCGCCTTGGAGATGTCCCGCGTGTCGACCTGCGACACGTGCGCCTGGGCCATCTTCCGCTCCAGGGCGAAGACGCGGCCCGCGCGGGTCTCCACGTCGTCGAAGCCGGCCAGCTTCAGCATGGCCGCGATGTGCGCCTGGTAGCTCTTGCGCAGCTCCGTGAAGCGCGGGTTGTCGACCAGGTAGTAGTCCCGGTCGGGCAGCCACAGGCCGCCTTGCAGCAGGTAGGGGGCGTAACGCGATGGCTCGTTCAGGTCCTCGGCCACCCAGAGGCCGAAGAGACGGTCCGTGGTGACGTCGCCCATGTTGAGCGCGTCCACGTCCGCGCGGAGGGTGGCGCCCAGCACCGTGGCCAGTTGCTTGCGCTGCCCGATGGCGGCGATGCGCTCCAGCTCCGGCTTGAGCGGCGCCACGCCCTTGGCCTCGATGGCCGCCTCATCCATGAAGCTGGCGAAGATGTCGCCCACCTTCCGGGCTTCGCTGCCCTCGGGGGCCTGGCGCTGCGCCTCGATGAGCTCGCGGTTGCGCTGGTCCGCCTGCTCCGCCAGCGTGGTGAACATGTTGTAGCTGGAGCGGTCCGGCGGAATCTCTGTCCGCTTCACCCAGGTGCCGTTGGCGAAGCCGTAGAAGTCGTTGCCCGGCACGATGTCGCGGTCCATGCCCGGGGTGTCGAAGCCGAAGGTCCCATACGTGGGCTTCGGCTTGGACGCGGGCGCCTCGGCGGGCGCCGTGGCGACAGGCGCGGGCGGTTCTGCTTTCTCCGCGGAGGTGGAAGACGCGCAGGAGGTGAGCAGCGCAGTGGTGCACGCGGAGACCAGCACATGCCTGGCGCCGGGGAAACGTCGATGGGGATGTGTCAAGGATTGCTCCTGAAACAGAGGGCTGCGAGCCGAAAACCGGGGATATAGACGGTCTGGCGTGCGAAGGCGCGGACCGAACAACGGATTCGGCGGTTTCATCCCGAGCGGGCGGACCTTTCGCCCGGACCGGCTCCGCCACAGCCGCCGAACGGCCGGGCCGTACCCGAGGGGCGTGTGACGGACGCCTAGGTTTGCAGGGAGCCGGGGCCGCGATGTGTCCGCGCCCCGACATCCAGGAGGCTCCCATGCGGCTGTTGTTCCGAATCACCCCCGTGCTGTTGGGGCTGGCGCTGGCGGCCTGCTCGGGCATCCGCGTCAATACCAACTATGACCCCACGGCCGTCGAGCGCATCGAAGACTTCCGCCGGTACGCCTGGCTGCCGCAGCCCCAGGGCAAGGACGCCCGCGTCTACAACGACATCATCGACGTGCGCGTGCGCATGGCGGTGGACCAGGAGCTGAAGGCTCGTGGCTACCAGAGGGTGGACATGAGCGAGGACCCGGACTTTCTCGTGGGGTGGCAGGGCGCCATCGACACCAAGGTGTCTGTCGACACGGTGGACTCCTTCTATGGCTACCCCTGGGGCCCATACTGGAGCCCCTGGAGTTCCTTCTACGGACCCTACGGCTATCCGTACGGCATGGGGGGCCCGCGCACCTATGTCCGCGAATACGACGTGGGCACGCTCATCCTCGACGGCGTGGATGCCCGGGAGCAGCGGCTGGTCTGGCGCGGCACGGCCCAGGCGGAGCTCCACCGCAACCTGTCGCCCGATGCACTCCAGAAGAAGATCAACGACGCCGTGCACAAGCTGCTGTCGCGCTTCCCGCCCCGCCCGGAAGCGTCCTGAGCCGGCCAGGCAGCCACGCCCACGCGTTTTCGGTTGCGAGCCCCCATGTCGGCCGTCAGTATTAGACCAGTGGTCCAACCATCGGTCTAGGCTGGGTGTTCGATGAACGAGGCGACAGGCTCGAAGCACGCCGAGCAGTGGGCGGCGCATTGGTACGCGGTGGCGCGGTCACCGGCGCTCGGGACGGGACGGCCCTTGGGAATCCAGCGCCTGGGGCGGCGGCTCGTGCTCTGGCGGGACGCCGCGGGCGAGGCCCACTGCGCGGATGCGGCCTGTCCTCACCGGGGCGCGGACCTCGGGCTCGGACGCGTGCGGCAGGGGGCGCTCGAATGCCCCTACCACGGCTTCCGTTACGAGGGTGGCGGCGCCTGTCTGGCCATGCCCTGTGAGGGGCGTGACGCGAAGCCCTCGCGAGGCCTCGCGCTGCGCATGCATCCGGTGCGAGAGGCGCATGGGTTCATCTGGGCGTGGCTGGGGGGCAGGGTGCCCGCGTCCCTTCCTCCGCTGCCCTGGCTCGCAGACGCGCCGGAGCCTGATTCGAGCAGCGCCGCGGTGGAGGAGGTCTGGAACGCACGCTTCACCCGGGTCATGGAGGGGATGATGGACCTCCATCACTTTCCCTTCGCGCACCGGCGTTACGTCCCGCCGGGCTACACGCGGTTGGACCCCTATGAGGTCCACGTGGACGCGGGGGCCATTCGCACCGTCGGCTGGCTGCGCAAGGAGACACGTCCGCCTGGGACGGGGTTCCGTTTCGCCATCGACGTGGGCTACCCGGGCGTCATTCACCTGCGCTTCACGCCCCGGCTGGTCGCCGCCGTCGTCTGCACGCCCGTGGATGCCGAGCACACGTGGATCGCGGCGCGCTTCCGCCAGCAATACGTCCGGCTGCCGGGGCTCCGGTGGCTCGCTGCCCGGCTGGCGATTGCGTTCGAGTTCCGCTTCATCCAGCCGGACGACTACCGGATGGTCCGCTCCAGCCTGCCTCGCTCCGGTGCGCTGACCCACGGCACGCTCATCCGGGCGGACCGTGCCATCGTCGCGTGGCATCAACTGCATCGCGCGGCGCTCGGCGACACTCCTGGCGCATCCTGATAGAAGCGCTGCGTCCAATGCCCCGTCCCCGCGCCAGCAGGCTCGACCCCGAGCGCAGACAGACACTCCTCGCCGTGGCCGCGGAGGAGTTCGCGGAGCACGGCTTCGATGGGGCCTCCTACAACCGCATCCTGGAGCGCGCGGGCTTCTCGAAGGGCGTCGCGTACTACTACTTCGAGGGCAAGGACGACCTTTATGCCGCCGTGCTGGCCCTCACGTTGGACACGCTCGCGCAGCGATTCGGGGCCTGGCAGCGTCCCGCGGACGCGGACGGCTTCTGGCGCACCCTGCGTGAGCGGTACTTCGCGCTGACGACGCACATCGTGAACGACGAGCGCTCGGCCCGGCTTCTCCGGAGCATGTCGCAAGCGCGCACCCATCCGAAGCTCCAGGAGGCGTGGCTGCGCTTCGAAGGGCCGCTGGTGGGGTGGTTCCAACGCGTCCTGGCGGACGGGCGCGCGCTGGGCGCGGTGCGTGGCGATGTGCCGGAGTCCCTGCTGCTGGCATCCCTCATGGGCATCGGACAGGCCACGGATGGGTGGCTGCTCGAACAGTGGGCGCACAGCGGCGTGCCGGCGCTCCAGCGCGGGGCGGAGCAGGTGTTCTCCCTCTTCGAGGACCTGCTGGTCCCCAGGCCCGTGGGCCCGCCTCCCGCGAAGCGGCGCTGAGGCGGACCCTGGCGGGCAGGGCGTCTTGATAGGCGCAGGCCCGGTTCGCGCAGGCCCCCCTGGACGCCGCGGCAGGGCCGGATGCGAAACCTGTTTCCCTGGCGGGCGGGGCCGTCAATCATCTGGCGCATGCCCCCGCCATCATGGACTTCTCCCGTGCCCCGGAACGTGCAGCGACGGGTACGGGCGCTCGTCTTCGTCACGGTGTTCCTGGACCTGGTCGGCTTCGGCCTCATCATCCCGTTGCTGCCGTTCTACGTGGAGTCCATGGGCGGGACGGCCACGACGGCGGGTGTGCTGCTGGCGTTGTTCTCCCTCGCACAACTCGTCGCCTCGCCGGTGCTGGGGCGGCTGTCGGACCGGGTGGGGCGCCGCCCCGTCATCCTGCTGAGCCTGCTGGGCAACGCGATCTCCATGGCCCTGTTCGCGTACTCCACCCACGTCCAATGGCTGCCGTGGTTGTTCGCGTCGCGGCTGCTCGCGGGCGCCACCGCGGGCAACCTGGCGGCGTGTCAGGCGGCGGTGGCGGACGTCACGGACGAGCGAGGGCGGGCCGCGGGCATGGGGCTCGTCGGCGCGGGCATTGGCCTGGGCATGGTGCTGGGGCCCGTCATCGGCAGCTTCCTCCATGTGCATGGCGCCTGGGCGCCACCGCTGGCGGGCGCGGTGATGGCGGCGGCGGCGATGCTCGGCGTGCTCTTCTTCTTTCCGGAGACACACCGCCCGCGGGCGGAGCGGCACGAGGCGCCAGGCCGTCCCCGGGTCCGGCTGTCCGACGTCCTGGCCCGGCCCGGGCTGGGCGCGGTGCTGGCGTTGACGTTCCTGGTGTTCATCGGGATGACGAACCTCCAGGTGTCGCTGGGGCTGCTGGCCCAGGCGCGCTTCGGCTGGGGCGAACAGGAGATCGGGCGGCTCTTCGCGTTGATGGGCCTGGTCACCTTCGTGCTTCAGGCCTTCGTCATCGGCTGGCTGACGCGCCGGGTCCGGGACACGACATTGGTGCTGGTGGGCGCCGCGTGCATGGGGGCCGGGCTCACGTGCATCGCCGCCGCGGGCCACGGTGCCATGTTGGTGCTGGCCATGGTGCTGGTGGGCTCGGGGACGGGCTTGTTGCAGCCGCTGATGGCCAGCCTGGCCTCCGGGTTCGCGGGGAGCGAGTTGCGCGGCGGAGTGCTGGGCGTGGTGCAGTCGGCGGGCGGGCTCGCGCGCGTGGTGGGGCCGGTGTGGAGCGGCTTCCTCTACTCGCGGCTGGGGCCTGGTGCGCCCTTCACCAGTGGGGCGGTGGCGGCGGGCGTCGCGCTGTTGGTGGGAGCTTCGCTCCTGCGGCGGCGCGTTCCGGACGCGCCGCCGCAGTCGAGCTTGAAGGTCTGAGCGCGGGGCCGCTTACAGGCAGTAGCGCGCGAACGTCGGGCTGCTGCACAGGCTCTGGAAGGCCGTCAGGTTGCAGGTGTCGGCGCCGGGACCGACGTTGCACGGATTGCCATGCGGGCTGCCGTAGTCGCTGCAGGTGAACTCGACGCGTTCGCCGAACAGGTAGGTGACGGCCACGGTGTTGTTCGCGTACTGGCCGTTGACGACGCAGCGGTCCAGGTCGCCCGAGTGGTCCACGGTGTAGACGCCGTGGGACAGGAAGCCGGGGCACTCCACCGTGCAACTCGTCGGCGACTCCGGCGGGCGGAAGCCATACATGAAGGTGTTCGGCTGGCCGGTGGTCGCGCCGAACGTCCCCGCGGGCGCGCCGGTGGGGCTCAGCGGGTCTCCGGTGCCGTTCCAATTTCCCTTGGCCAGCGAGTACGTGCTCGCGCCCACGGCGGACAGGGCGTTGAGCGCGTCAGCCTGGTTGCCCGCGGCGCCGTAGAACGTCCGGAAGGAGCGGACCTGTCCGACGGCGAGCGAGCCCAGCCGGAAGTCGAGCTGCGCGCCCAGGTCACCCGGGCCCACGTTGGTGAAGTCACCCGTGCCGCCCATGAGCGAGTAGTTGATGGCCAGCGGGTCCAGTGACACGAAGTTGTTGTCGACCGCGCTCACCACCCAGGGGTTGCCCGCAGTGCCCGCGACGGTGACGTATTCGGAGAAGGTGTTGGGCAGGATGTCGTAGTCGATGCCGCGCGTGTAGCGCAGGTCGGAGATGAAGGCCGTGCCGATGTTCTCGATGAGGACGTCCACCTGGTACAGATGGTTCGTCACCGGCGACGGCGTGTAGATGTGCGTCACCCGGAACGTGTTCCCCACGCGCACCACCGACATGGTGGAGATGGGCGATGGCGCGTTGATCTCCACCGTGAGGTTGGAGGACGCGCCGCAGTCCGCGGAGCTGTAGCCGGAGATGCCCAGGTCGGCGCTCGCGACGCCCCAGCCCTCACACGCGCTCCCGGGCGCGGCGGCCTCGCCGTTGGTGGGCAGGTAGCGCAAGCCAATCGTGCGGGTGCCGAAGGTGCCGCTGGAGACCGTGTTGGTGGGGCAGGGGAGGTTCAGGTGCCCCGCGGGCGCGACGCCGAGCCGGACGACGCCGTGGTCGATCATCCCGGGACAGTCGGGCAGGGGCGGGGGGAGGAAGTGGGGCTCGGACGCGAGGAGGCGCTCCGCGCGCAACAGGGCCCTCGCGTTCTGGGGATGGATCCGTGCCTTCGCGTCGGTGGGGGCAAGCTCCTCCGCGCCGGAGGCCATCGCCTGGCCGCTCCAGGACAGGGCGCAGAGGAGTGCCGCGTGCAGAAAGCGCTGGGGATTCTTCGATGTGAGCATCCAGGTTCTCCTGTACCCGGCGAGACCGGGCAGTGAGAGGGCCATGACCGGCCCGCCGTGCAGCCGCGGGGCCTGACCTGGATGCGCTGCCACTGGCGGCGGCGCCCGGTGGGCCCGAGGCGTCCGCAGCCTAGCCAGTTACGGAGCGTACGTGTGCGTTGTGCTCGCTGTGACACAGACTGCGTGTAGGGGGACGGCGATGTGGCCGTGGGGATTCCTTGGAGGGGGGAACCCTGCGTGTGGGCGCTGGGCCCGCTCTGTCGGAATGGGTTATGGACAGTGTGGAATCCTCCATTGAGGGCATCCTCAACGGCCCACCTGACCCGAGAACCCTTCAAGCCGACCTTCGTCCACATGAATCGCAGACCCGAGCTCGACATCCTGCGCGGAATCCTGCTCGTGTTGATGACGCTGACGCACCTGCCGACGCGACTGAACACGTTCAGCAACCAGCCATTCGGATTCGTCTCCGCGGCCGAGGGTTTCGTCTTCCTGTCCGCTTTTCTCGTGGGCGTGGTGTACGCCAACAAGATTGAAGCGGCGGATCCGAACGTGCTGTGGCGCAGCCTCTGGCAGCGGGCGCTCAAGGTCTACGGCTACCACGTGGCGCTGCTGGCCTTCGCGTTCGCGGTCATCGGGACGTTGGGCATGGCGACGCACCGTCCCGCCATCCACAACCTGCTGGGCTTCTTCCACGAGGACCCGTTCACCGCGCTGTGGAGCAGCTTGTTCCTGCTCTACTGTCCACCGCTGCTCGACATCCTCCCGCTCTACGTCGTCCTGCTGTTGCTGACACCCTTCATCCTGCTGGGAGCGCGCAAGGCGGGGTGGACGCGCATCCTGTGTCTGAGCGGGTTGGTGTGGTTGTCGGCGCAGCTGGGCTTGAAGCGCGCGCTCTACGATTTGCTGGTGTTCATCCCGGTGCTGCCGTGGCCGCCGCTGCGCATCGAGCTGTCGGGGGCCTTCGACTTCTTCGCCTGGCAGTTCCTGTGGGTGCTGGGCGTGTGGCTGGGCGTGGGCCGTGCCACGGCGCCGGAGAAGCGCGAGGTCGTCTCGCCCGTACTGCTCAGCGGGGCGCTGGTGGTGAGCGTGGCGTTGCTGCTGATGCGCTACCAGGTGGGCATCTTCAGCATCGACCTGGACCTGTATGGCGCACTCGTCGACAAGTGGACCCTGGCGCCCGTGCGGCTGGTGAACTTCCTGGCCGTGGCGCTGCTGGCGAGCTGGCTGAGCCCCAAGGTGTTCCGCTGGCTGCGCCCCCGCGTGCTGGAGGCGCTGGGTCGTGCGTCCCTGCCCGTGTTCTCCGTGCACCTGGTGCTGTGCCTGCTCAGTCTGGCGCTGCTCAATGAGAACGAGGACCCGCTGGCCGACTGGGAAGAGGTCTTCGTGCTGGTGGCCACGTTCACCGTGATGCTGCTGGTGGCGTGCAGACAGGCGGCGGCGCTGCGCAACAGTCAGACCCCATAGGGCTTCTCTGAGAATTCTCTCAGGATGCCCTCAAGCGGCATGCGCGCGCCCTCCTTAGGGTGCGCGGCATGTGGGTCCTTCTCGTCACACTCCTCGCCGCGGCGCCGGCGCGAGAGTCCCCTCCACTCACCTTCGCCGAGTCCCAGGCGCTGGCCGCGAAAGCCGCGCTGCCCGCGAGCCTGGCACGCGCCGTGGAAACGCGGCGGGCGTGGGACGCGCGGTTGCCGTGGCTCGCCGCCAACCCCACGCTCAGCGTGATGCCGGGGCGGCGCGCCCAGCCCGAGGGTCCAGGCTTCGAGCTGACGGTGTCGGTGGAGCAACCGCTTTTCCTGTCGAACCTTGCGGGGGCCCAGCGCGACGCGGCGAGCGCGGAGACCCGGGCGCTGGAGCGGGAAGCCGTGGCCGCGCTGCTGAACCGTCGGCTGGAGGTGGCGCGGGCGTGGCTGACGCTCTGGTCGGCCCAGCAGGCCGCGGCGACGGCCGAGCAGGAAGCGACGTTGGCGGGTGCGCTGCGCACCTCCGTCGCGGATGCGCTGGCGCTCGGCGGCGCCACCCGGTTGGAGCTGGCCGAAGCGGAAGGGTTCGAGGCCGAGGCTCAGTTGGCGCTCCTGGCTCGCGAGGCGGAGGTGACCCACGCGCGGCTGTCGTTGGCGGCACTGGTGGGCCGTCAGCCCGATGCGCACCTGGTGGTCGCGGAGGCCCTGCCGGAAGTTGCATTGCCGCCGCCTTCCGAAGAAGCGCGGTGGCTGGCGCGCGCCTCCGAGCTTCCAGAGGCGGAGGCCCGGCGCCTGCTGGGGGTGGCGGAGCGGGCCCGCGCGGCGGAGGTCCGGGCCGCGCGGGGCTGGCAGGTGACGGTGGGCGCGCAGGGCGTGCGTGAGTACTACGGCGGGCTCAGTGGCCTGCTGATGGTGGGCGTGACGCCGCCGATGTTCGACACGGGGCAGCGCGAGCGTGGCGCGCTCCTCGCCGCCGCTGAACGTCTGGAGGGCGAGGCCCAGGAAGCCGCGCTGCGCGCCGCCGCGGAGCTGGCCCTGGCGTTCCGTGAGCGCGAGCACACCGCGGCGCAGCTCTCCGTCGTCGAGAAGTCCCTGGCGCCCAAGGCCGAAGAGGCCGCGCGGCTGGCCGACGTGTTGCTGCGCGCGGGCCAGAGCACGCTGCCTGACGTCCTGCGCGCCCGCCGCGCCCGGGCCGCCGCCAACATCCGGCTCGCGCTCGCCCGCGGCGAAGCCTCGCTCGCCGCCGCGCGGCTCCACCTCCTGCTCTCCGCCCTGCCATGACGCCCTTCGTCCGTCGTTTCGTCGCTGTGCCGATGCTCGTCCTGTCCGGGGCGTGCACGTCCGGTTCCTCCACCGCGGAGGTTCCTCCACCGCCGCCCCCCGCGCGCGCCTCCGCGGCTTCGGCGTGGGTGCCCGTGCGCGCGGCGTCTCGCGTGGCCCTGGCGGAGGCCCCCGCGCTGGTGCTGTCCAGCCCGGACGCCGTCGCCGCGCTCTCCGCGCCGTTCCGCGCCCGAGTGCAGCAGGTGCGCGCGCGGCCGGGTCAGCAGGTCAAGGCGGGAGACCCGCTGGTGGAGGTGTTGATGCCGGAGGTGGTGGAGGCGGCGGGGGCCGCCAGCGCCGCCTCGCTGCGACTGGAGGCCTATTCGCGGCAGGTGGAACGCCTGGAGGCGCTTCATGCCCAGGGCCTGGCGAAGCTGCCCGACCTGGCCGATGCCCAGACGCAACAGGCCGAGGCCCGCGCCGCCCTGGTCGCGGCGCACGCGGTGTTGCGCGTAGCGGGCATCGCTCCCGGGGAAGCCCGGGGCGTGGCGGAGCGCGGCACCGTCTGGCTCAAGAGCCCCATCGGAGGAATCGTCACCGAGGTGCGCGCGGTGCTGGGGGAGACGCAGCCCGAGGCCAGCGCCGCCTTGGTGCGGGTGGCCGCCGACGGTCCCGCGCGCCTGGAGGCCCGGCTGTCCGTGCGTCCTCCCGAGGGCGCCAGCTTCGCCTTCGTGTCCTCCCAGGGCATCGCTGTTCCGGTGCGGTGGGTGGGCCAGTCCCCGGTCGTGGACGCCGCGGATGGAACGTGGCGCGCGTGGTTCGAGCCAGAGGACTCCGCCGCCGTGCTGCGCGCGGGGCAGGGCGGCCGGTTGCGCATCCAGGCCGCGGCGGGCGAGGACACGGTGCTGGTCCCCGCGCGCGCCCTGGCCTTCGACAGTGCGCGCACGGTCGTCTTCACGCGCGGCGGTGAGGGGCAGCCCGTGCGCCGGGAGGTGGAGGTGCTGGCCACCTCCGGCGCGGAGGCCTTGGTGAAAGGGCCGCTGTCTGCCCGGGACGCGGTGGCCGCTGACGGCGCGGCGCTGCTGTTGGAGTCTCAGGCGGGTGCCGGCGATGAGGTGACGCCGTGATTGAAGCCCTCGTGCGCTGGTCGGTGCGTCACCGGGTCTGGGTCCTGGCCCTCACGGGCGTGCTCGCGCTGGCGGGCGTCGCGGTGTCGCTCCGCCTGGAACTGGACGCGATGCCGGACATCACCACCAACCAGGTGCTCGTTCTCACGCGTGCGCCCGGCCTGACGCCCGAGGAGGTGGAGCGGCTGGTGACGCGGCCGGTGGAGGTGGCCCTGGGCGGCATGCCCGGACTCGAGGAGCAGCGCAGCCTGTCCCGCTATGGCCTTTCCTCTGTCACCGCCGTGTTCGAGGACGGCGTGGACCCGTACCGGGCCCGGCAGCAGGTGCAGGAGCGCCTCAACGTGCTCGGCTCCACGCTGCCCCCGGGCGTGGACCCACCGGAGCTGGGGCCGCTCACCGGTGGGTTGGGCGAAGTCTTCCACTTCACGCTGTCCTCGCCGGAGCGCACGGGCGCGCAGTTGCTCGAGCTGACGCAGATTCGCGTGGCGCCCCGTCTGCGTACGGTGCCGGGCGTGGTGGAGGTCAACAGCTGGGGCGGCCACCAGCGCACGCTGGAGGTGCGCGCGGACGCCGTGCGGCTGGCCCAGCGGGGCGTGACGCTCGCGCAGTTGCGTGACGCGCTGGAGCGAGCCACCGGCAGCGCTCCGGGCGCGAGCCTTCCGGTCGGAGAGCGCCACGTCCTGATTCGCGCCGTGGCGCGGCCTCGGGCGCCGGCTGACCTGGCGGAGGCGTTGATTCCCCGGCCTGGGGCCATGGCCGTGCGCCTGGGCGACGTGGCCGAGGTCACCGAAGGCGCGCTGCCTCGCATTGGCAGCGCCACCTCCAATGGGCGCGGCGAGACGGTCTACGTCATGGTGCAGATGCTCCGGGATGCCAATGCGCTCGCCGTGACGGGCGCCATCTCCGACGCGCTCCCCGATGTGCGAGCGCTGCTGCCCGAGGACGTGCGGTTGGACGTCGTCTACGACCGTGCCACGTTGGTGCGCGGCACGGTGCGCACCGTGGGCAAGAACCTGCTGGAAGGAGGGCTGCTCGTCGTGGGCGTCCTCTTCCTGTTGCTCGGCAGCGTGCGCGCGGGCCTGCTCGTCGCCTCGGCCATTCCGTTGTCCATGCTGGGCGCGACCACCGCCATGGTGGCGCTGGACATCCCGGGCAACCTGATGAGCCTGGGAGCCATCGACTTCGGCCTGCTGGTGGATGGCGCGGTGGTGATGGTGGAGGGCCTGTTCCACCGGCTGGCGCATCTGTCGCCGGAGGAGAAGAAGCGGCCGCCCCGTGAGCACGTCGAGGAGACGGCCGTGTCCCTGGCCCGCCCCGTCTTCTTCTCCGTGCTCATCATCCTGCTCGTGTACCTGCCCATCCTGTCCCTGCGAGGCGTGGACGGGAAGATGTTCCGGCCCATGGCGATGACCGTCGTCTTCGCGCTGGCCACCGCGCTGCTGCTGTCGTTGACCTTCATCCCCGCCGCCGCGAGTTGGCTCATCCGCCCCGAGCACGTCCCCGCGCGTGAGCCACTGCTGGTCCGCTGGTTCGAGCGTCTCTACGCCCCGGCGTTGCGTCAGAGCGTGCGCAGGCGCGTGCCCGTGGCCGCCGTGGCCGTGTTCCTGTTGGCCGTGGGTGGGTGGATCTTCGCTCGCGCGGGCACGGAGTTCACGCCGCAGTTGGACGAAGGCGACATGGTGATTCAAACCACGCGTGTCCCTGACATCAGCCTGGACGCGGCGGTGAGCGAAGCGGGCCGGATGGAGCGAGTCCTGCTCGAAGCGATTCCGGAGGTGCGCCAGGTCGTCTCGCGCGTGGGCAGCCCCGCGGTGGCCACGGACATCATGGGCTTGGAGATGGCGGACGTCTTCGTGTCGTTGGCGCCGAGGGACGCGTGGCGGCCCGGGCTCACCCGTGAGTCGCTCATCGAGGAGATGGGGCAGGTGCTGGAAGCCCGTGTCCCAGGTGGAGACCCGGCCTTCACGCAGCCCATCCAGATGCGCTTCAACGAGCTGCTCGGGGGCGCGGTGACGGACGTGGCGCTCAGCATCTACGGCGAGGACCTGACCGAACTCGGGCTCCTGGCTCGCCGGGCCGCGGCGCTGCTGAGCCAGGAACCGGGTGCGGTGGACGTGCGTGTGCTCGCTCCGCCGGAGGTGCCGCTCTTCGAGGTGACGCCTCGCCCTCTCGATTCGGCCCGCGCGGGCCTGGGCGCGGTCGATGTGCTGGAGGCGGTGAGCGCGGTGCGCAGTGGCGTGGAGGTGGGCGCCACCTGGGATGGGGCGGTGCGCGTGCCCATCGTCCTGCGGTTGACGGGTGCGTCCGATGCCTTCTCCCTGGCCGAGCTGCCCCTCCCCACGGAGACGGGAGGCCTGGTGCCGCTCTCCCGCGTGGCGGACGTGCGGTTGACCTCCTCGCCCGGGCTGGTGAGCCGGGAAGGGGGCCAGCGCCGGCTGGTGGTGGGCTTCAACGTGCGAGGCGCGGACCTGGGGACGGTGGTGGAGCGGGCACGGAGCCGCGCGGAGCAGGCGCTTACTCCGCCTGATGGCTATCGGCTCGAGTGGGGCGGTCAGTACGAGACCTTGACGGAGGCACGGCAAAGGCTTTCGCTGGTGCTTCCCGCCGTGGCCCTCCTCATCTTCGCCGTGCTGCTGTTCGCCTTCCGCCGCATGCGTCCCGCTTTGGCCATCTTCGCCAACGTCCCCTTCGCGTGCGTGGGCGGGATGATGGCGCTGGCGGCTCGGGACCTGCCCGTGTCCATCTCCGCGGCGGTGGGCTTCATCGCGCTGTCCGGCATCGCGGTGCTCAACGGCGTCGTGCTGATGTCGCGCGAACAGCGGCTCGAAGCGGACGGCCATGCTCCCGGTGAGGCGGTGGTGATGGCGGCCCGCGAGCGGGCCCGGCCCGTGCTGATGACGGCGCTGGTGGCGGCGCTGGGCTTCATCCCGATGATGCTCGCTCGCGGGGTGGGCGCCGAGGTGCAGCGGCCCCTGGCCACGGTGGTGGTGGGTGGGCTCGTCACCTCCACGCTGCTGACCCTGGTCATCCTCCCCACACTCTACCCATGGTTCGCGGGTAGGACGCGCACGCAGGCGCGTGCATGATGAGGTGAAGGAGGCCGGTGCCGTGAGGCTGCTGCTGGTGGAAGACGAGGAGCGGATGGCGAACCTGCTCCGGCGGGGGCTCGGGGAAGAGGGCCACCTCGTGGACACCTGCCGCACGGCGGAGGACGCGCTCGACCAGGCAGGCGAGGTGGCCTACGACGCCATCATCCTCGACTGGGCCCTGCCCGGCATGGATGGCGTGGCGCTGCTTCGGCGCTGGCGCGAACGCGGCTTGATGACGCCGGTGCTGATGCTCACCGCCCGCGGCACGGTGGGGGAGCGGGTGACGGGCCTGCGCGCTGGCGCGGATGACTACCTGGTGAAGCCCTTTGCCTTCGAGGAACTGCTCGCGCGCCTGGAGGCACTGCACCGCCGCTCCGAGGGCCAGACGCAGTCCTGGGGCGGAGGGGCCATCCACATCGATGCCCGGCGGCGGATGTTGACGTGTGGCGACCGTGAGGTGGCCTTGACGGGCCGTGAGTTCGCCCTGCTGGGGGAATTGGCTTCGCGCGCGGGCGAAGTCCACACCCGCTCCAGCCTGCTGGCGAAGGTGTGGGGCCCCAGCTTCGATGGGCCTCCCAACATCGTGGACGTCTACGTGGGCTACGTGCGCACGAAGCTGACCGAGGTGGGCGCGGAAGGGGTGACCATCCAGGCGGTGCGTGGGGTGGGCTTCCGGTTGGTGATTGAGGGCGCTCGGTGAGGTTGGTCCGGCGGATGTGGCTGTGGGGCGCGGTGGTGCCCGTGGTGGCGGTGGTCGCCGCGCTGGGCGTGGCCGTCCAGGTGTTCCGCGTGGTGCTCGAGCGGACCCTGGACGAAGCCCTGCTGTCGCAAGCCGCGGCGGAGAGTGTGAGCCTCTTCGACGCTCCGGATGGGCGCCCGCATCTGCACGTGGAGCCCTCCCCGTTGGCGGGAGAGGTGCGTACCTTCGTCCCCGCGACCCGGCTCTATGGCCCGGATGGGACGCTGCTCTCCGTCTTCCCACCCGAGTCACCCACCGTCTACGAACGGGTGCTGCCCGAGGACGGGCCCACGTCGCGGCTGGAGACGCAGCGCCTGGGCACGGGCCTGCGGCTTCGCGTGCTGACGGTGCAGGTACGCTCTCCGAAGGGCGTGCCCCATGTCCTGCAGTTGGTGGCGTCCCTGGGGACGGTGGACCAGGCGGTGGGCACCTTCACCTCCGTCGCCACCGTGCTGGCGCTGCTCCTGGGCGGGGTGCTGATTGGCATCCAGGGCTGGCAGGCGAGGGGGCTGGCGCGACGGCTTCACGGCATCGCGGACCAGGTGGCCCGCTCGCGCGACGGAGGCATGGTGGCTCCCGTGCCCGTGGATGAGCCCCGGGACGAAATCATGGAGGTGCGCCTGGCGCTGACCGAGGCCGCGGTGCGCGTGCGCGCGGCGCGTGAAGCGCAAGAACGCCTCATCGCGCGCGCCGCGCACGAGCTGCGCACGCCACTGGCCCTCATGCGCACCGGCTTGGACCTGGCGCTGCGGCGCGAGCGTGGCGCGGAGGAGTTGCGCACCGTGCTGGAGGAGAACCGGCGCGAGGTGGACCGGCTGGCCAGCGTCGCCGGTGCGCTGCTGGAGCTGTCGGCGGCGGGCGGCGCCCTCGACTTGCAGCAGGGGGATTTGCGCGGGCTGCTCGACGAAGCCGCCGCGGGGGCATGGGCGGAGGCGGACCGGCGCGGTGTGTCGCTGCGCGTGGTGGGCCCCGACGAGGCCGACTGCCGGATGGATGCGATGGCCGTTCGTCGAGCGGTGGACAACCTGCTGGCCAACGCCCTCCGCTACGCGCCTCGTGGGTCCGAGGTGCGGCTGGAGCTGGCGCTCCGGGACGCGCATTGGGAAGTCGCTGTCCAGGACGAGGGGCGCGGCATCCCGGAGACGCACCGAGAGGACGTCTTCACGCCCTTCCACCGCCTGGAGCGGGACGCGGGGGGCGTGGGGCTGGGACTCAGTCTCGTGCGCGAGGTGGCGCGCGGCCATGGCGGCGACGCGCGCGTGGTGGAGAGCCCGGGCCCGGGCGCGCGGGTGCTGCTGACACTGCCTGGCCGGTGAGTCAGGGAGCGTTCGTCGAGCCCGGGACCGTGGCCCGTGTTCGCGCGTGTCTCCCACATCCGCCTCGGGTACAACGCCGCCGGATTTCATCCCTTCCGACAACTCAGCGTGGGGCCTATGGCCAGGGCTCGTCGTTCGAAGCAGCACCCAGATGCAACCGGTTCCGCCGAGCAGGGCTTCGTGGAGGTGCGCGGCGCCCGCCAGCACAACCTGAAGAACGTCGACGTCCGGATTCCGCGCGACGCGTTCGTCGTGTTCACCGGCGTGTCGGGCTCGGGCAAGTCGTCGCTGGCCTTCGGCACGCTCTACGCGGAAGCGCAGCGGCGGTACTTCGAATCCGTGGCCCCCTATGCGCGCCGTCTCATCGACCAGGCGGGTGTGCCGGAGGTCGACGCCATCGACGGGCTGCCCCCTGCCGTGGCGCTCCAGCAGCACCGGGGCGCGCCCACCACGCGTTCGTCCGTGGGGAGCGTGACGACGTTGGCGAACTCGTTGCGGCTGCTGTACTCGCGCGCGGGCACGTATCCACGCGGCCAGCCGCACCTGGATTCGGATGCCTTTTCGCCCAACACGCCCGCGGGCGCGTGCCCCAAGTGCCACGGGCTGGGCCGCATCTACGACGCCACCGAGAAGTCGATGGTGCCGGATGACGCGCTCACCATCCGGGAGCGGGCGATTGCCGCCTGGCCGCCCGCGTGGCACGGCCAGAACCTGCGCGACATCCTGGTGACGCTCGGCTACGACGTCGACCGGCCGTGGCGGGAGCTGCCGAAGAAGGACCGCGACTGGATTCTCTTCACGGACGAGCAGCCCACGGTGCCCGTCTACGCGGGCTTCACCCCGGCCGAGACGCAGCGGGCCCTCAAGCGCAAGGAGCCGCCCAGCTACATGGGCACCTTCACGGGCGCCCGGCGCTACGTGCTCCAGACCTTCGCCACCACGCAGAGCGCGCTGATGAAGCGGCGCGTCTCGCAGTACATGGTGAGCGGCGACTGCCCCGAATGTCACGGCAAGCGCCTGCGCCGCGAGTCCCTGTCCGTCACCTTCGCGGGGCTCGACATCGGCGAGCTGTCGCGTCTGCCGCTCAGTGAGCTCACGGACCTGCTCGCGCCCGTGGCGGATGGGACGGCCAAGGACGTGGCGGCGCTTGCCCGTGCCCATCCGGAGAAGGCGCTGGTGGCCCAGCGAATCGCCCACGACGTGTTGGCGCGCGTCAACGTCCTGACGGAGCTGGGCCTGGGCTACCTGTCGCTCGAGCGCGGCACGCCGACGCTGTCTCCTGGCGAGCTCCAGCGCTTGCGGCTGGCCACGCAGGTGCGCTCCAACCTGTTCGGCGTGGTGTACGTGCTCGATGAGCCGTCCGCTGGGCTGCACCCCGCGGACACCGCGGCGCTGCTGAAGGCCCTGGACCAGCTCAAGGGCTCAGGCAACTCGCTGTTCGTGGTGGAGCACGAGGTGGATGTCATCCGCCACGCGGACTGGATTGTCGACGTGGGGCCCGACGCGGGTGAGCAGGGCGGGCAGATTCTCTACAGCGGCCCGCTCGAGGGCCTGAAGGCGGTGAAGGCGTCCCGGACGCGGCGCTATCTCTTCGGCGACGCGGAGAAGCACCGCGGCACGCGGCGTTCGCCCAAGGGGTGGCTGCGCCTGCAGGGCGTGTCGCGCAACAACCTGAAGGAACTGGACGTCGACTTTCCGCTGGGCGTCCTCACCACGGTGACGGGCGTCTCCGGCTCGGGGAAGTCGAGCCTCGTGAGCCAGGTCCTGGTGGATCTGGTGGCCGGACACCTGGGCCACGCGGTGCCGGAGAACGAGGACGAGGGAGAGGCGCTGGAGCGCACGGTCATCCACACCACCGGCGGCAGGATTGCCTCCGGCATGGAGGGCATCAAGCGCCTGGTGCAGGTGGACCAGAAGCCCATTGGACGCACGCCGCGCTCCAACCTGGCGACGTACACGGGGCTGTTCGACAACGTCCGCAAACTCTTCGCCGCGACGCCCGCCGCACGCTCCCGGCGTTATGACGTGGGACGCTTCTCCTTCAACGTGGCCAAGGGCCGCTGCGAGACGTGCGAAGGCGAGGGCTTCGTCAGCGTGGAGCTGCTCTTCCTGCCCAGCGTCTACGCGCCGTGCCCCACGTGTCAGGGGGCTCGCTACAACGCCAAGACGCTGGAGATTCAGTACCGGGGCAAGAACATCGCCGAGGTGCTGGGCATGACGGTGGACGCGGCCCACGACTTCTTCAGCGAGGACCCGCTGGTGCAGCGGCCGCTCGCGGTCCTGCGGGAGGTGGGGTTGGGATACCTGCGGCTGGGGCAGCCCGCGACGGAGTTGTCCGGCGGCGAGGCCCAACGCATCAAGCTGGCCACGGAGCTTCAGCGGGCCCAGCGCGGCAGCTCGCTGTACGTGCTGGACGAACCCACCACGGGCCTGCACCCCTCCGACGTGGACACGCTGATGACGCAGCTGGAGGGGCTGGTGGCCTCCGGCAACACCGTCATCCTCGTCGAACACGACATGCGCGTGGTGGCCGCGAGCGACTGGGTCATCGACATGGGCCCGGGCGCTGGGGACAAGGGCGGGCGGGTGGTGGTGGCGGGCCCACCAGAGGACGTGGTGGGCCTGCCCTTCAGTCAGACCGCGCCCTTCCTGGAGGAGGCGCTGGGCTGAGCTTCCAGCGCCCGCCGGAGCCTCCGAGCCGTGGCCGTGAGGGCCGCCGGGCTCGGAGGTGAAGGCCGCGGAATCAGCGCGCCTGCGCCTGCGCCGCGGGCACGGACAGGCCTTCCGCCTTGAGCGTCTGGCTGGCCATGCCGGACATGCTCTCCGCGAGCGACTGCACGGAGCGGGTGGCTTCCTGCGTCTCCTGCACCGTCTTCAGCGTGCGCTGCATCTGCCCGGACAGCTCCTGGATGGCCTGGGCCATCTGGTGGGTGCCCGCATCCTGCGCGCTGACGGCGGCGGTGATCTGCCGCACGCTGGAGCTGGTGTCGCCGATGATGTCGGCCAGCTGCTGGAACTGCGCGCTGGAGGTCCGCACGGCGTCGAGGCTCATCCGCACGCGCTCGTCGCCCTTCTCACTGGAGCGGGCCGCCTCACGCATGCTGTTGCTGACGCCGTCGAGCACCTCGCGGATGCGGTGCGTGGCCTGGATGGACTGATCCGCCAGGCCGCGCATCTCCCGGGCCACCACGCCGAAGCCACGGCCGCTCTCCCCACTGCGCGCCGCCTCGATGGCGGCGTTGATGGCCAGCATGTTGGACTGGTCCGCCAGGTCCTTCACGGAGTCCACGATGCCGGAGACCTCGCGGGTGCGCTCGTCGAGCGCGAAGATGCGCCGGGCCATGTCGGAGACCTCGGTGCGGATGGCCGCCAGGTCCGACAGCGTGCGCTCCAATGCGGCCGTTCCCTCGCGGCCCACCTGTTCGGCGCTCTCCGCGGAAGCCGCGAGCGCGCTGGCCTTCTCCGCCGTCATCTGCGAGCTGCGGCGGATCTCCTTCACCGTCTGCTCCGCCTCCTGGAGCGCCACGGCCTGACGGCTGACGCCCTCGGTCTGCTCATCGCTGGACGAGCGGAGCTGCTGCACCACCGTGGCGAGCTCGCCGGCGCCGTTGCCCATGCGCTCGGCCAGGTTGCGCACTTCCTGCGCGCGCGCCTCCAACTGGTGGGTGTGCGCTTCGAGCGTGCGCACCACCATGATGGAGCGGCGGGTGACGATGCCCAGCAGCGACAGCGTCAGCGCGACGTAGCCCCAGTGCGTGACGTTGCCCAGCGACCAGCCCACCAGGCCGATGACGGGGAGGATGGTGAGGACGATGGAGAGGACGAGCCCCGCGAAGCCTCCGACGAAGAGGCGCGCGTCCGGGTTGCCCAACCACGCCTGGGTGATGGCCACCGAGAGCACCACCAGCAGCACCACCATCGCCACGGGGAGGAAGGGCACGAGGATGCGCTGCCCGATGCCCAGGTCCAGGAGCGTCGCCAGGGCGCACACGCCCGCCACGGGCGAGAACACCATGGCCGCCTTCTGGAACCAGCCGCGCCGGTTGTCGAGCAGCGCGTCCGAGACGAACTCCATCAGACCGGCGACGAGCAGGAAGATGCCCACCGTGGTGCCCAGCGTGGCGGCGGCGGACGAGCCCCACAGCGCCGTGGGCATGCCGCTCAGGCCCAGGAGGATCAGGCCGCCGCTGGCCGCGGAGACCGCCAGGCCCGCCAGCATCCGGCGCCGCCAGTGGAGCGCGAAGGCGCCACCCGCGCCGAGCGCCACCGCCAGCAGCAGGCAGCAGATGACGAAGGGCGCCTGGCCCTGGCGCGTCACGTAGACCAGCAGGTCATACTTCGAGCCCACCTGCGCGGCCTGGGACACGCCGATGTTGGGATTGCTGGACTGGATGCGCAGCAGCACGCGCTTGCCCTGCGCGTCGCGCGGCAGGGGCACGATGTGCCAGGACAGGTTCTCGCCAACCTCGTAGCTGTCCGGCCGGATCTTGCCGCTCGTGTAGATGCGCTGGCCGTCCGCGTACACCTCGAGCGCGTGGGTGATTTCGCCCAGGTACAGCGCGGGGTCCGTCCAGCCGCCGTCGGGGATGGGGATGCTGAGCCACATGAACTTGTGGTCGCCGCGGCCCTCCGGCGCCGTGAGCGCGGGCGTGGTCCGCCACTCCTTCGAATCCCCCGTTTCCTTCGCCCACAGGGGCGTGCCATCCGAGCCCACGGGGGAGTCACCCCATCGGAAGCGCCACCCGTCGAGCACGTTGACAGGAGGTCCCGCCTCGGCCGCGTGGGCCGAGGACGTGAGGGCAAACATCAGCAAGAGGGCGGAACAAAAGCGGAAGCCAGCCATGGAGTGCGTATGGTCTTCCGCCCGGGCACCGAATGTAAATGGGTCTTCCCGACCTCTCCCGAGAATCGATTGGCGTTGCTTGGAATTGACGTCCACGGAGAGCGTGGCAGGCAATGAATGCCGCGAATTTTATACTTCCGGTGAATTCCTCGCTCCGGCAGCCCGTGGGGAGAGCGGCCCACCGGCAGGGTTGTTCCTGAAAAGCCGGATGAGCCTCCGCGTCCGGACCCCGTTCCGATCGGGTTTGAACGGCGACCCGGTGCGTCATGTTGAGTCCGCGGCGGGCGGAGGCGTCAGCCGGGGGACCCGCCCTTCCCTTGGGGTGGGCCAAGCGGCGACACTGGGGCCATGGCGCATCTGGAGTTGATCCCCAAGCGGGACCTGTCGAGCTTTCGCAAGCTTGCGATTGGAAGTTGGAAGACGGCGTACGACCCCACCGTCTACGGAACGCTGACCGTCCGCATGGACAAGGCGATGGCCTACATCGAGGCCTTCCGTCAGCGCACGGGTGTGCGGCTCACGGTGACGCACCTGGTGGCCAAGGCCATGGGCGAGGCGCTGCGGCGTTGCCCGGACGCGAACGCCATCCTCCGCTTCAACCGCATCTACCTGCGCCAGCGCGTGACGCTGTCCACGCTCGTCGTCCAGACGGACGGCGGAAAGGTGGACCTCACGTCGGCTCGCATCGAGGACGCGGACAAGAAGAACCTGAAGGAGATCGCCAACGACCTGGAGGAGGCGGTGCGCCGCGTCCGCGAGCGTCGGGACGTGGCCCTGGAGAAGGGCAAGGGCACCATCCAGAAGATTCCCTACCTGTTCCTCAACACCTTCACGTGGCTGCTGTCCTTCTTCATGTACACGCTGAACCTGGACATGAGCCGGTTCGGCATGCCGAAGGACGCCTTCGGGTCCGCCATCATCACCAACGTGGGCTCGCTGGGGCTGGACACGGCCTATGTCCCGCTGGCGCCGTACACGCGCGTGCCCATCTTCGTCGCGCCCGGCGCGGTGAAGGAGGTGCCCGTGGTGGAGGACGGCAAGGTGGTGCCGGGCAAGGTGATGAACATCAACGCGACGTTCGACCACCGCTTCATCGACGGGTTCCACGCGGGCGTGCTCGCCAACACGCTCCGGGAGATGTTGGAGAACCCGTTCGAGAGCTTCGACGCGCTTCCGGAGACCGCCGACGCGGCGCCGGTCGCCGCCGTGGGGTAGGGCGGCTCACAAGCCGCTGGCCTCACCTCCGCGAGGGAACCCGGACCAGGCGGAAGCCGATGTTGGGCGTCGCCCCGGTGTCGCTCGCGGAGCGGAAGCTGACCCGCAGCGCGTCCGCGCAGTCCGCCCACGAGCCGCCTCGCAGGACGTGGACGCGCTCGGGGATGTCCTCGCCCAGCACGCAGACAGGGGACGTCTTCGGCGAGCGCCGGTAGTAGTCGGCGTCGTAGTGGTCCTGGCACCACTGGCTCACGCCGCCCGCCATGCCGAAGAGGCCGTAGTCGTTGGGCGGGAAGGCGCGCATGGGGCGGAGCGAGAAGTCATTGAAGCGGTCGAAGTCCGCGCGACTCGCATCGGGAGGTTCGTTCCCCCATGGGTAAGCCGCGCCCCGGAAGCAGCCCCGCGCCGCGCGCTCCCATTCGGCTTCGGTGGGCAGGCGATAGGTGACGGAAGGCGTGCTCAAGCGCCGCGCGAACCGTTCCGCGAGTGATGGGGAGACCGCGACCATCGGCTTCCGGTCAAAGCGCAGCGGGCCCTCGCCCGCGCGCGTTGGCGTGCCGAACAATTCCTGTGAGGTCTTGATGACGCCGTCGCCGGTTTCCCATCGCGTGTGGCTGGCGTGGGCGTGCCAGTCACTGGCCTGCAGGGTGTCGTTCTCGCAGTACTGCAGACGAATCTTCGAGTCGTTGAAGTACGCGAAGCTGTCGGCGAATCCGTCGAGTTGTTCGTCCGGGGGGAACTCGGGCGGTTCGGGCCAATCCAGGAGGCGAGCGAAGGCGCTCCAGGACAGCGGCGTGTCGCTCATCCAGAACGCGGACAACGTCACCGCGTGGGCGGGGCGCTCGTCGGGTTCTCCGTCGTCGTTGCCCATGATGAACGTGCCCGCGGGGACATAGCGGAACACGAAGCCGTTCTCGATGACGGTGAGCTGCTCCAACACGTCCTGGAGCAGCGGCAGGACGTCCTCGCGTGCCTGCCAGGCCACCGCGTCCAGCGTCGCGGCGGCGCCTTCCAGGTCTCCACTGGCGCGCTGGACCCGGGCTTTCCCCAGCGCGGCTTGGATTACCGACATGCGCCCCCCTGGCCCCGCTCCGCGCCGAGCACGGGCAGTGGATGTGACTCCGTGGCAGCTCCCAGGGACTGGGCCTGCCAGGGGTCCTCCGCGAACGCGGAGCCTTTGTAGAACTGCGCACGCGCGCGGCAGCCCCCGGTGAAGCGGTCTCCCGTCTGCTTCGCGCGGAGGCGCTGGAAGGCCTGGCCGTTACGCCAGATGTCCTCGAAGGGCCGCGTTCGGATGTTGCCGGACTCGAAGGCCCGCCCCAGGAAGCTGCACGGATTCACGTTGCCCTGGACGGAGACGGAGGCCACCGTGTTCGCGGCCCCGCAGCCCGGGCCCTCCGTCACGACGCCGCGCAGCTCCTCGCGCGCCGAAGGACTGAAGGGGTCCAACGCGAAGAGGTCCGAATTGGCTTCGACGCGCTCCAGCCGCGCGAGTGCGTCCACGTAGCCGTCGAACGTGGGCATCAGCTCTGGGTGCCGGGTGGCGGTGCCGACGGGGTACAGCGGGCGGAAGACGGCGGTATGCGCGCCCACCCGCCGGGCCAGTTCGACGCAGGCCTCGACTTCCGCCACGTTGTCGCGCGTCAGCGTGAAGGCGAGGGTGAAGCGCGCATGCTGGCCGAGCAGCGCGAGCTTCTCCATCACCCGGTCGAAGACACCAGCGCCCCGCACGGCATCGTTCGTCCCCGCCTGGGCGCCTTCCAGCGACACGTTCAGCCACACCAGCTCGCGCTTGCCGAGCTCACGCGCCCACCGTTCGTCGATGAGCAGCGCGTTGGTGGTGATGCAGGGATGGAGGCCGTGGCCCGTCGCCGCGTCGAGGATGTCCAGCAGGTCCTTGCGCATCAGCGGCTCGCCGCCGGTGAGTCCCAGCCGGAAGCTGCCCAGTCCGGCGAGCTGCGCGAAGAGCGCGTCCATCTCCTTCACGGAGAGCGGGGACTGATTGCGCGGCAGCTCCCCCGCGAAGCAGTGCGTGCACGTGAGGTTGCACGCGCCAATGACCTCCAGGTGGACGGCGAGCGGGCCCAGCAGGTGGTCGGGTGGGGGCGCCCGGTCGATGCGAGCCGCCGCGAGCCGGCCGTCCATCCGGAGGTAGCCCTTCATCGACAGGTGCTGGATGAGCCCGATGACGGCGTCCCGGTCGTCAGCCTCCGCATCACCGATGACGTCGTCCGCGGTGTGCTCGGTGAGCCGGGTGAGCACGGCCGCCGCGGGGGCGTCGAACGGCATGTAGCGAGAGGAGCGCCGGTCGAAGAGGAGGGCGCCGAAGTGCTGCGGGATGAGCACCAGGGAAGGGCGGCTCATTTGAAGCCCTCGTCGTCCACGTGGAAGGACCACCGCACCCAGGCCTTCGTGGCGCTCGAGGCCAGGCCCAGGCCCGTGGCGTCGTCCTTGATCATCTGCCACCGCCAGCGCTCGTTCGTCTTCGGTTCGGGAACGGGCCGTTGCACCAACGGCGCGAAGCCCGCGTCGGCGAAGTCCGGTAGGCGCCAGCCTTCGGGAGGTGGCCGTGTCGTGGCCTTCCATCGGCCATCCGGAGCGGATGCCAGTTTCGGGTGGACCGCGCTGGCGATCTCCGGATCCAGCCGGGCCTGCATCAGGACGAAGCCCTTGTCTCCGGGACGGTTCACTTCAAATGACAGGACGTGGGCACCCGGGGTGACGAGCACCCGTTGCTCCACGAGGGGAGTCCCATCGAGGAACAGGCCGCCGTCCGGGACGCCATTCACGTAGGAGAACAGCGACAGGCCGATGGATGCACCGGGCCTTCGCCAGCGAAGCACCACACCGCCACAGCCCGCGGGCACCTCGCAATGGCTGTGGACCTCCAGCGCGAGCTGGCTCGACGTCTTGCGGTAGCGCGCCAACGCATTGAGGCGGAAGTCGTCCGAGTCCGACATGCCGGCGTTCTACCGCGCGCCGCGCAGCTCCGCGAAGCGCGCCAGAGCCGAGCATTCACGGCATTCCTGGAAGGTGTCGGGTCAAATGTCGGACATCAGCGGAAAATTGCGCCACGTGCTGCTGGGATGCTCCGGTGACTTCGGCCATGCCGAGCGCTTCGTCGTGGGCGGCGGGTGGAACGGCAAGGACGGCATGCCGGCCCGCGGCGCGCTGAATAGCTTGGAGCCGTAGCGCGTGCTCATTCTCTCCGAGGACCCGTGATGAAGCTCGAAGGCTCCTGCCACTGTCGCGGCGTGCGGTTCAGCGTGGAGACGCATCACCCGTCTCCCTTCATGCGGTGCTACTGCTCCGTGTGCCGCAAGACACAAGGGGGCGGAGGCTTCGCCATCAACCTGTCGGGGGACGCGCGCTCGCTCAAGGTGCGCGGCCAGCAGCACGTCAAGGTGTACCGGGCGCGCATCCAGAATCCGGAGGACGCGAAGGCGCACCAGAGCAAGGGGCAGCGCCACTTCTGTGGCCGCTGCGGCTCCGCGCTGTGGCTGTATGACCCGACGTGGCCGGAGCTCATCCATCCGTTCGCGTCGGCCATCGACACGCCGCTTCCCCAGGCGCCCGAGCTGGTCCACATCATGCTCGAGTTCAAGCCGGACTGGGTGCCCGTCCATGCGGGCAAGAAGGACAAGAAGTTCCAGCGCTACCCGAAGGAGTCCATCGCGGAGTGGCATCAGCGCCACGACGCGGAAGTGGACTGAAGCGGCTCGGGGGGCCGCCTGCTGTCCGGACGGGCGGCACGACGTTGCCCGGAGCGTGGGTTGTGGCGGGTGCCTTGGGGGGCCAGCGTGTCTCTCATACGCGGAGGCAATCGATGGCACAGGGCAGCTCGCGGCGAATCCGGTATGCGGTGGTGGGCGCGGGGAATATCGCGCAGGTGGCTGTACTTCCGGCCTTCCAGCACGCCCGTGAGAACTCGGAGTTGGTGGCGCTCATTTCCTCCGACGCGGAGAAGCGCGACGTGCTGGGGAAGATGTACGGCGTGCGCCACACCGCGAGCTACGACGACCTTGAACAGGTGCTGCGCGACGCGGACGTGGACGCGGTGTACATCGCGCTGCCCAACACCCAGCATCGCGCCTTCACCGAGCGGGCCGCTCGCGCGGGCGTGCACGTCCTCTGCGAGAAGCCCATGGCGACCTCGGTGGAGGACTGTGAGGCGATGATTCGCGTCACGGACGAGCATCATGTCAAGCTGATGATCGCCTACCGGCTCCACTTCGAGGAGGCGAACCTGCGGGCCATCGACCTGCTGCGCTCGGGGCGCCTGGGTGAGCCGCTGATGATGTCGGCCCTGCTGACGCAGCAGGTGCGGACCGGGGACATCCGGACGCGCGTGGACGTGGGCGGAGGCGCGCTGCTCGACGAAGGGCCGTACCCCATCAACGCCGCGCGCTACCTCTTCCGTGACGAGCCCACCGAGGTGTTCTGCTACACCAACGAGGAGCAGGACCCTCGCTTCAAGGGCGTGGATGCCACGGCCTTCGCGTTGATGCGCTTCTCGAATGGGCGCATCGCGCAGTTCGGCGTCAGCCACGCCGCGTCGGCGGTCTCCAGCTACCGGGTGGTGGGGGAGAAGGGCGATCTGCTCGTCGAGTCCGCGTTCGGCTACGAGAAGGAGCGCAAGCATGTCCTCACGCTGGAGGGCAAGACGGAGGAGCGCGTCTTCGCGACGAACGACCAGTTCGCGCCGGAGTTGCTCTACTTCTCGAAGTGCGTGCTGGAGGACCAGGAGCCCGAGCCGTCCGGCCGGGAAGGGCTCGCGGACGTGCGCGTCATCATCGCGATGAAGGAGTCCGCGAGGACGGGGCGCCCGGTGAAGCTGGATGCATTCCCGATGAAGCGGCGGCCATCCTTGGACCAGCTCATCGTCCGCCCCGCGGCCAGGCCGCCAGCGCCGGTGAACGCGCCCGCGCCAGCGCAAGGATGAACTTGCGTCCACTGGAAATATTTCCCGTGTGCGAGCTTCTTCGTGCGCTGAATGTGTGGCGACATCCGCCTCCGCAAGTCGTGTCAGACCCTTGATGCATTCATTGCCGCGAACCGGGAAACCAGGGGTCGGCAATGACATCACACGCAGCTCATCAGGGCACCTACGCGGTCGAGCATGTTCTCCAGCGGATTCGCCGTTGTGCCGCTGACGTCACGCGGTATCCCATGGACATCTTGACGGCGGACGCGCAGCTCGAGGACGAGCTCGGCATTGACTCCGTCAAGCTGGCGGAGATCGCGGCCGTGGTCGGGCGCGAGTTCAACATCCCGTCCGAGCGACTGCCACGGGGCGCTCAGGCGCGCACGTTGAGCGCGATGGCGGACGTGGTGGCGCGGCTGCTCGCGGACACGCAGCCCGCCGCCGTCGCGACGCCTCCACCGGCGCCTGTCGTGGCTCCCGTGCCCCCGGTGTCGTCAGCGGGCTCACCGGTGGAGGACCTGGAGGCGCGGGTCCGTGCCGTCTTCGCTCGGGTGACGCGCTATCCGGAAGCGCTCTTGACGCCGGAGGCGGACCTGGAGGACGAGCTGGGCATCGACTCGGTCAAGCAGGCCGAGGTGATGGCCGTGCTCGTCAAGGAGCTGGGCCTGACCGATGCTCCGCAGCCTTCGCAGCGGCTGCGGACGATTTCCACTATCTGTGAGATGGCGCGCGCCCGGCTGGCGGTCGCGGCGCCCGTGCGCGAGGACCGAGCGCCGCGTCAGTCGCCGCCGCCAGCCGTGCTGCCCTTCGCGGGGAAGGTCGCGTTCGTTACGGGCGCTGGGAAGGGGATTGGCAAGGTCATCGCGGCTCGCCTGGCCAGCGCGGGGGCGACGGTGGTGGTGAACTCGTTCCACTCCCGTGACGAAGGAGAGCGGACGGTTCAGGAGATTGTTGACGCAGGAGGGAAGGCGTTCCACGCCTGGGGCTCGGTCGCGCAGGAAGAGCACCTGGACCGGATGTTCGCCAGCATCGAGGCGCAGTTCGGTGGGTTGGACTTCCTGGTGTGCAACGCGTCCAACGGCCTCATCGGACCGTTCGACCGGATTACTCCGCGCGACTGGGACAAGGCGTTCCGCACCTGCATCACGGGGACCTATGAGTGCGCCCTGCGCGCGCGGCCCCTGATGGCCCGGCGTGGCGGCGGCAGCATCGTGACGATGTCCACCTCCATGTCCCAGCGGTACATGCACGACCTGGGCTGCCAGGGCGTGGTGAAGGCCGGGGTGGAGTCCTTGACGCGCTACCTGGCCGCGGAGCTGGCACCGGATGGCATCCGGACCAACTGCGTGTCCGCGGGACCGGTGCATGGCGAGCTGCTGCGCATGTTCCCCGACGCCGCGAGCCGGGTCGCGCGCTGGGAGTCGGCGACGCCGGGCGGGGAGATCTGCACCGCGGAGGATGTCGCCGACGTCACCGAGCTCCTCCTGGGGCCCAAGACGCGCCGGGTGAACGGCGCCATCTGGGTGGTGGATGGGGGGCTCTCCGGCACGGTGGACGGGCTGCTGCCGGGCGCGTCGGAGGCACGGCGTCCCGGGGGGCCGCGCGGGTCGCACAGCCGTGAGCACGACGTGCGAGCGCTCCTCGCGCTCGATTCCTGAACCTCGTACCGGAGCCAATCGTCATGGGTTACTTCGCGGTCCCGTACGACATTCATTTCGATGACACGATGGCCTACGGGAGCCATCACTTCCTCACGAACTTCAAGTTCCAGTGTGCTGGGCGGGAGCACCTGCTCTTCAGCCCGGACGTGTTCGACGTGCCGGAGTTCCGGCGCGACTTCGACCAGGTGCTGCTGCTCACCTACGAGGGCTACTCGCGCAACCTGGCACCGGCCAACCTGGGAGATCGGTTGGTGGTGCTGACGACGCTGGAGGAGCGGGGAGCGGTCTCCATCCGCTTCTGCTTCCGGACCCTCAAGAGCGATGGGACGCCCGTGGCGTGCGGCTTCCAGACGGTTCTCTGTGCGGACCGGACATCGGGCGCCCTGTGTTCGTTTCCTGAGTCGTTCCTGCGGTGCTTCGATTCGTTGTCCGGCATCTTCGAGCGCGCCGGGGCACGGAGCTTCCGGGACTGTGTCCAGCAGGGAGGCTCCGCACTCAAGGAGGTGTTTCCGGAGTCCATCCGGGCGTTGGCGAAGTCGCTGCTCGCGGACCCTGCGTCACTGGGGACATCCCGCGTCGTTTCGTTGGAGGGGGCGCCCGCGGCGAGCGCTGCCAAGAGTCCCGACGCGCTGGTGCTGCCGCCGGGCGCGACGGCATTTCTGTTCGCCGGGCAGGGTTCGTTTGAGCCAGGGCTCTATCTCCAATTGAAGGCGCTCGACCCTGACCTCGAGGGCGAGCTTCAGGGGGTCGCCGCCGCATGTCGTGAGGTCGGCGTGGACGCGGAGCCGTTGCTCGCCGCGCGTGACGTCTCGGACGTCCGGCGTGCGCTGGATGAGCTGCCTCAGCTCGACCAACTGGGCATCTACCTGTCCGGAGTCCTGGGCGCCCGGTGGATGCAGCGACAGGGGGCGAGCCCGGACGTGTTCGTGGGGCACAGCTTCGGGGAGATTGCCGCGATGACGGCGGCGGGTGCGCTCGACTTGCGCGCTGGCGCGCAGGTCGTCTGCCACCGCATCCGAGCGCTTCAGGTCCTTCCCGACGACTTCGGAACGCTGGCGGCGGTGGCGCTCGGGGAGTCCGAGGCCGTTCGCGCCATCGCGGAGTGCGGCGCTTCGGGATTGCACATCGCGGGGCGCAACCACGCGCGGCAGACGGTGGTGGCGGGAGCGCGCGAGCAGCTCGCGCGGCTCCGCGCGCTGTTGGAAGGCCGGGGGCAGGGATTCACCTTCGTTTCGAGCCGGTACCCCTTCCACCATCCGGACATGGCCCCGGCCGCGAAGGCCTTCCGCGAGATGCTGGGCCGTGTCCCCATGCAGGCGCCGCGCGGCCGTGTCTATTCGCCCATTGAACGGCGCGCCTATGTGGGCGGGCGGCCAGAATTGGCGGATGCGCTCGCATCGCACCTGGTGCGCTCGTTCGACTTCCTGGGGACGGTGGAGACGCTCACCCGCGCGGGATGCGCGCGCTTCGTCGACTGCGGAACCACGGGCGTCCTGGCGCGCATCGTCCAGAAAATCATCCCGGAGGAGACGGCCGCCGAGGTGAGCGTCATCAGCAAGCTGCTTCCGGCGGAGCGGTCTGCCCCGTCGGCTGGCATCGAGCCGAAGTCCGTGGATGCCGCCGAGGTCGACGAGAGCGGCATTGCCGTGGTGTCGCTGGGCTGCATCCTTCCGGGGGGCGCGAAGGACCCGGAAACGTACTGGCAGAACATCCGGAAGGGCATCAGCGGCATCGTCGACCAGGGCCTGTTGCAGCCCGAGTTGGTGACGGACTTCGCGGGTCCCGCGGGAACTCCAGACCGGACGTACACCCTGCTCACGGGGTATGTGCGGGATGACGACCTGGTTCCGCCGCCGGGCTTCGACCCGACGCGTTTCCAGCAGTACGTCCGCGAGCAGAAGCTGCTGGCCATCGCCCTCTCGCAGGCCATGCAGGGACTGAAGCCGCTGGCATCGAAGTCGCCGGGGCGCATCCAGTGCCTGCTCGGTTCGACGGCGGAAGGGTCGGCCGAGTACGACGCCGCGCTGAGCGTGGAGGCTGGAGAGGCGCTGCTGAGTGCCCGGGGGGAGCGGGTTCATGACATCGCGGCGCTGGCGTGCGCGGCGCGTGAGGCACTTGGGGTGGAGGCCATCTCCCGTGACCTGGCGCCGCATCCCACCCTGCAGGCCGTGGTGACGGACGTGGTGGGGCAGGGTGTCGCCACCACGCTGCTCGACGCTGCTTGTGCGTCGTCGCTCTATGCCATGGCGCTGGGCATGAAGGCGCTGGAGCGAGGGGACTCGGACCTGATTCTTGCTGGCGGCGTGTTCTCGCCGGGGCCGGGCAACAGCTGTCTGTTCTCGCAGTTCAATGGACTGTCCGCCACGGGGAGCCGGCCCTTTGACGTGCGCGCGGACGGCGTCATCTTCGGTGAAGGCGCGGGCGTCGTTGGGCTGATGCGCCTGAAGGACGCCGTCGCGGCGGGGCACCGGGTCCATGCCGTCATTCGAGGCGCGGGGCTCTCCAGTGATGGACGGAGCAGCTCGGCGAACGTGCCCCGGTCGGAGGGGCAGGTGGCGGCGATGGAGGCGTGCTACTCGGGGGCCCAGGTTGACCCGGCGAGCGTGCAGTACATCGAGGCGCACGGAACGGCGACTCCCGCGGGGGACGCCACCGAGCTCCGGTCGATTGCCCGCGTCTTTGGTGGCAAGCGCAGTGGCGTTCAGCTCGCCAGCGTCAAGGCGCTGATTGGTCACGTTGGCTGGGCCGCGGGGGCTGCTTCGGTCATCAAGCTGTGCAAGGCGATGGAGCACCGGATCTTCCCGGTGCAGTCCAACTTCGATGCGCCCGGTGCCGCGCTGCGCGCCATGGGGCCCGGCTTCGACGTGAACACGCGCGAGCAGCCTTGGCCGGAGAATGGCGAATGGCCTCGTCGTGCCGCCACCAATGGCTTTGGCTTTGGCGGAACCAACGCCCACCTGGTGCTGGAGGAGTACCGGGGGCCTTCGTCGGCGCCGAGGTCCCGCGAGGGCATCCCATCGGAGGCCGAACTCGTGGTCGTGGCCGCGGAGGGCTTGTTCCCAGATGGACGCGGGCGGCCCGAAGCGGGTGTCCCTGTCGAGGTAGGAGCGCGCTTCGATCTGCAGGCACTGCGCCTGCCGCCCACGGTGCGCCTGTTGCCCGACATCTCCGAGGACATGGATGCGACGCAGCACCTCGGGCTCGTGGTCGGGAGTGCGCTCGCCCAGAAGCTGGGGGCGTTCGAAACGCTTCGTTCGGGGACGGCCATCGTGCTGGGGCTCGAGGGCAAGACGCGCCGTGGCGTCGAGGCGGTCCAGCGTGTCCTGGCGTTCACGCTGCAACGGCGCTTGAGTGAGAAGGCTCGTCGCGAGCCCGCATCCGCCGCGGTGCTGCCCCTGGCGGAGCGTCTTCACTCGGCGGTGATGGAGAGCCTCCGTCCCTCGGGGCCGTACACGCTCCAGGGGATGATGCCGAACGTCACGCCCGGCCGTGTCGCGGGGGCGCTCGACGTCAAGGGTCCCAATTTCGTGGTGGATGCGGGGGCAGCCTCGTCCTCGGCGGCGCTCCAGGCGGCGCGGGGGCTGCTGGAGAGCGGCTTCGAGCTGGTCCTCGTGGGCAGTACGCACATTGGCAGGCCGGGTGAAGTCAGAGGGGCGCAGCAGCCCGAGGAAGGCGCGGCGCTCTTCGCGGTGACGACGGCGGAGAAGGCCCGAAGGCTCGGCTTGAAGCCCATGTGCCACCTTCAGATTTCCACCCGTGGCGCGAAGGGGACAGGTGCGGGTGTCGACCTGCCACCGCACTCGGCGGCGGAGAGCCTGGCGTTGCTGCGCGCCGTACACGCGGCGGCGGATGGTCGTGCTGGCACGCTGCGGTTCCACCCCGATGCCGCGACAGGTGTCCGGCTCGAAGTGCGGCTCCAGCCGATGGCGGGCGGGCTGCCCGTGGAATCAATGCAGTCCTCGTCGCGAGCCCACGCCCATGCCGCAACGGAGGGCCAGCTTGGCGCGACATCTCGGGCAGCGGAGCAGGGAGGGCGGATTGACGCCTCCACGTCACCTCTTCGGACGCATCCTGATGCCGTGACGGACGGCCGGAGCGAACTGCCGTCCCGACCGTCAGAGGGAGTGCGGCTTGCTCCTTCCCGTTCTGTTGAATTCGCGTCGTCACCCGTCAACGGCGCATCAGGAGCCGAGTTGCAAGCCGCAGCGGGAGGCTTCGACCACGCCGCGCCCATTCAGTATCTGTCGCCCGTGCTGGTGGAGCGGCCAGCTCGGAAGACGCGGCCGTCGTATCTCAGAGGCCGTCGGGTGCTGTTCATCGCGGAGGACGTGGCGCTCGCGCGCGAGCTTGCAGCTCGGGCGGAGGCCCTGTGCGGATCGGAGCACCGGATTCTCTGTCCGGGGACAGGTTCGGATTCGGGACGCCTCCGGTACATCGACCTCACGACAGACACCTCCGCGGAGGCCGGGCTGGCCGCCCTTGGCTTCGAGCCCGAGGTCATCCTCGCGGTCCCCCGCATCGAGGCAGGGGCGCTCGAGGCCTCTGTGGTCGCGGACACGGCCATGAAGCACGGGGCCCTGGAGTTGCTCTTCCTGGCCGCCCGTCGCGCCTATGAGCGCCTGTCTCGTGGCGAGGTGGAACTGGTGAGTCTGTGCATTGGCGCTGTGGGCCCACGGCGGTGCCTGCATCCAATGTCGGGACTGTTCGCGGGGATGCTCAAGTCCATCGGGCGGGAAGTGCCTGCCCGGAACGTTCGTGCCGTCTCCACCACGGCCATGCCGCTCCAGGAGGCGCTCGAGCTGGCCGAGGCTGAGCTGGGCTCGGAGGCGGGCGGGAATCACTCCATCGAGGTTTGCTTCGACGGTCCGGTGCGCTGTGTCCGCGTGTTGCGGGTGACGGACGTCACGGCGGACCCGGCGGCGACGCTCGATTCTCGCTCGGTGGTCCTGCTCACGGGCGGGGGACGGGGCGTCACGGCAGTCCTCGCGGGAGCCCTGCTCAAGCGGTTTGGATGCAAGGTGGTCCTGTTGGGGCGGAGCGATCCGGATGAGGCACCCCTGCGCGTGCTCCAGGCCCGTGAGGAAGACCTTCCGGCGATGGAGCGGGAGTTCTACGCCTCGGAGCTGGCCAGCAATCGGGGCGTGCGCATGCCAGAGCTGCGCAAGCGCTTCGAGCGCTTCCTGGCCGCTCGCGAGCTGAAGGCCACGCTGGAGGGCCTGGGCCGGCTCCCGGGCGAGGTGCTCTACCGGGCCGCGGACGTCACGCGAGCGGCGGACGTGGACCGCGTGGTCCAGGAAATCGTCGACACGCATGGGCGACTGGACCTGGTGGTGCATGGGGCGGGCACGCAGACGTCCAAGAAGTTGAATCGCAGGCAGCTCGGGGAGTTGCGCACGAACCTGGGCACCAAGCTGCTGGGGCTCAGGAACCTGCGGGAAGCCTGCGTGAATCGGCTTGCTCGGCCGGTGCCGTTCCACGTCCTGACCTCCGCGTTCAGCTACATCGGGAATGACGGTCAGGCGGATTACGGCGCGGCGAACGAGGCGCTGGACCGGCTCTGCGCCTGGGTCAGCGACGCGAGCCAGGAGGTCCGCTGGTGCAGCGTGGGCTGGTTGGCCTGGGACGGAATCGGCATGACACGGGGCTCGGAGTACCGCGTGCTCGGTGCCACCCGGCATCTGCGAGGAATCCGAGCAGAGGAAGGCGAAGCGCTCTTTCTCCAACTCGTGGATGGGCGGCCTCGACAGGCCATCAACGTCCAGCTCACGGAGAGTGAGCGTTCCTACTACGCACTGGAGGTCTTGCCCGCGGAGGAGGCGCGTTCTCTGTCGGCGGGGCCCGTGCAGCGCGAGCTGGTCGTGGATGCGGCGAGTGTGCCGTGCCTGGAGGACCACCTCGTGCGTGGCACGCCCACGTTGCCGGGGGCCTGGGCGTTGGACCTGATGCTGCAAGCCGCGGTGGGCAACGGGCGGCCAGAGCTGCGCACCGTCACCATCGAGGACGTCCGGTTCTCACGCTTCATCCGCGTCAAGCAGGGAGGCCGTCAGCACCTGCGCGCCGAATGCACGCCCCTCATCGATGAGCCCGGATGTCATGGCGTGCGGGTCCGGCTGATGGGGGACATCGTCCACGCGTCCGGGGTCGTGCTGGAGAAGGACCTCGTCTATGCGGAGGCGCGGTTCACGCTGACGGCGGAGCCGCCGCGGGGCACGCCGGAGCTGGATGCGGCGGCGCCGTCGGGACAGGCACTGCGGGTCCACGACCCACACTGCGCCGCCGGTGCGCCCATCGAGCTGCGGAAGATGTTCGACTGCCTGGAGGAAATTCGCATCGAGCCGTCGGCCCGGTTCGCGCGATTGGGGCTGCCGACCGAGCCTCGTCAGGCGGGCAGCACCGTGCCCGCGCTCGTCCTGGATGCCGCCTTGCGGCTGAGCGCGATGCATGTGGATGGGGAGTCGAGCGCGGTGTTCGCGCCCATCCAGTTCCAGCGGGCCACGTTCGATCGTGGCCTGGTGGACGCCCGAGGTGGAGCGCCGCTTCACCTCTCGTTGAAGGCACTTCCTCCGCGAGTGGATGGCGACCTGCTGGAGTGCGGCACCGTCGCTGCGCTCGACGAGGCGGGACGGCTTCGGATGTTGCTCGAGGGCGGCCTTGCGCGGCCCATGGCTTGAGACCTCCTTCCTTCGGGTGAACGCATGAATTCTTCCAATCCCCAGGCGGGTCCCATTCCCGCCGATGACCCCCGGTGGCTGCGGTCGGAGCTGCGCCGGGTGATGCCGCCGGAGTCCTTCCAGCCGCAGCCCCTGCGAGGCATCGTCGCGTTCGGGCTGGTCCCGGTGATGGTGGTCTTGATGTGGGCCGCGGGAAGCGGGCGGCTGCCATGGTGGGCGTGCCTGCTCATCTCGTTCGTGCTCGGGCAGATGGTGACGGCCGTGGGGCTGGCGGCGCATGAGGCGCTGCACCACGCGGTGTTTCGCAGCAGGGCGCTGGAGAGTCTCCTGGGCTGGGTGGGCTTCAGCCCGTTCCTGGTGACCCCCGGGAACTGGCGGGCGTGGCACGTCCAGGCACACCACAGCGCGGCGAACGTCCTGGTTCGGGACCCGGACATCCTGCCGCGTCAGAGCGAGTGGCGGACCCAGTGGTTCGCGAAGGTGTTCCACGCGATGTCTCCGGGCTCGGGCTCGTTGCTGAGCTTCGTCAGCTTCAGCTTCTTCTTCACCGCCCAGGGACAGGCCTTCCTCTGGCACCACAGCCGGCTGCCGCAGTTCAAGCATGTGCACATGCATCGAACGCGGGAGCGCGTCCTCACGGTGCTCGTGCTGCTGGGGTGGGTCGCGGTGGGCTGGTGGATGGGGCCAATGGGGGCGCTCTATGCGCTCATCCTTCCGCTCCTCATCGGCAACATCACCTTGATGATCTACATCGCCACCAACCATTGGCTGCTGGCCGCGCACGAGGAGTCGGACAACCCCTTCGTGAACACGGCCAGCGTGGCGACGCATCCGGTGATGGACTGGCTGCACTACAACTTCAGCCACCACCAGGAGCACCACATCTTCCCGGCCATGAGCCCGAAGTTCGCGCCGCTGCTTCGCAAGCACCTGCGCGAGCTCAACCCCGAAGCGTCACAGGTGTACCCGCACCTGCACGCGCTTCGGATGCTTTACCGGCGCCCGGCGCTCTATGCCGAGGACGGGCAGACGCTCATGGCTCCGGATGGGACGCCTTCGATTTCGACGGAAGCGCTGCGCAGCCAGCTCAAGGGAGGTGGGGCAAGTCTCGAACACGGCCTGAACCGGTGAACGGCTGCGCCTATGTTATGGGGCACCATGCCTCCCTCCGACACCGAGTCCTACCTCCTCGACTACCACCGCCGGCTCGCGGGCGTGACCGCGCGGTGGTTCGCGAAGACTCCCGTGGTTCGGGGGGACAGCCGATTCGCCTCCACCTACGAGTTGCTGGCGGCGGAAGTCCCCCAGGACGCGCGGCCGAGGACCGTGCTCGACCTGGCTTGCGGTGATGGCTACCTGCTCGAGTTGCTCGCTCGGCGGGCGCCTCCGCGTCCAAGACTCGTTGGCCTGGACATGAGCGAGGACGAGCTCGCCCTGGCCCAGGCGCGATTGAAGGGGGCCGCCACGCTGATTCAAGGCGTGGCGCAGTCGCTCCCGTTCGAGGACGCCAGCCTCGACGTCGTGCTCAGCCACCTGGCGCTCATGTTGATGGATGACTGCGAGAAGGTCCTCTCCGAGATTCGCCGCGTCCTGACGCCTGCCGGGAAGCTGTCCTGCGTCGTCGGCGGAGGCTTCATGCCTTCCGGGGCGCTCGCGGTGTTCCGCGCCCTGATGAAATCCGCCATCGAGGCGCAGCCTCGCCCTCTGCTGAGCCTGGGCGACACGCGCTTCCGCTCCACCGAGGGGCTGAGGGCACTCTTCGACCTCGCCTTCGAGCATGTCGAGGTCTTCGACCTCGAGGTCCAGGAATGCGGAGAGCCGGAGCAGGTCTGGGCTTCCCTCTCCTCCACCTACGACGCCGACCAGCTCCCGCCCGACGCACGCGAGGACGTCCGGCGCGCGTTCCTCGCGGCCGTGGAGCCCATGAAGGATTCAACTGGAAACATCACGTGTCTCTGGAGCATGCGGCAGGTGACGGCGGGCACGCCGCGACGCCGCGGCGTGTAAGGCCTGGCGTGACCTGCCTGGCGCCTTGTCGCCCAAAGGACAAGGTGACCGACTCGTGATGAGTTGGCGCGCGGGCATGGGCAACCCAATCTCCTGGGCCTTCTGGCGAATGGAGACATGCCCATGCAGCGCAGGAGCTTCCTTCGACTCACGGCGATGAGCAGCGGACTCCTGGCCCTGGGGCCGGGTTTCTGGCGTTCCGTTCATGCCGCTCCCGCCCGGCCGGGGCCTGGCCCCTATGGTGCCATCTCCGGCGCTCCGGATGCTCAGGGGCTAAGGCTGCCCGCGGGCTTCAGCTCACGTATCGTCGCGCGCACCGGACAGCGCGTCCCCGGCACCCGCTACACGTGGCACGCCGCTCCGGACGGCGGCACCTGTTTCCCCACCGACGATGGCGGCTGGGTCTACACCTCCAACTGTGAGTTGCCGCTGATTGGAGGTGCCTCATCGATTCGCTTCGATGGAGGCGGCAACGTGACGAGCGCCTACCGCATCCTCGAGGGCACCCAGCTCAACTGCGCCGGGGGGCCCACGCCCTGGGGTACCTGGTTGTCCTGTGAGGAGTGGGACGGGGGCCATGTCTGGGAATGCAATCCCCAGGACCCCTCACAGGGCCTGCGGCGGAGTGCGCTGGGCACCTTCGCCCACGAGGCCGTCGCCGTGGACCCGGTGGGCATGCGCCTGTACCTGACGGAGGATCGGCCGGAGGGGCGGTTCTACCGCTTCACCCCCGCCCAGTGGCCCTCGCTGTCCTCGGGCACCTTGGAGGCCGCGAAGCTGAACGGCAGTGCGCTGGACGGCACCGCCACCTTCAGCTGGGTGAGGGTCTCCGCCTCGCTTCCCGCGTCGCTGCAGCTCGCCCGTTTCCTGACGACCGCGTTCGATGGCGGCGAGGGCTGCTGGTACGACAGCGGCACCATCTACTTCACGACCAAGGGCGACAATCGCGTCTGGGCCCACACCCCGGCCACCGGCAAGGTGGAGCTCCTCTACGACGACGACCTCTATCCGGAGTCGCCGCTACGCGGCGTGGACAACATCACCGTGTCCCGCTCGGGTGACCTCTACGTGGCTGAGGATGGTGACGACCTCCAGCTGTGCCTCTTCACCCCGGGCCCTGAGCGCTCTGTCGCGCCATTCCTCCAGGTGTTGGGGCACGCGGGGTCCGAACTCACCGGCCCCGCCTTCTGTCCGGATGGCCAGCGGCTGTACTTCAGCTCGCAGCGTGGGACGGATGGCAACGGCGTCACCTTCGAGGTGCGCGGCCCGTTCCGCTGAAGCCAGGATGCGCCCCGCGCGGTGCTGTTCGTCGCGTGGGGGCGTGTCGTGTCGGAGGGCCCGAAGCCATCGAGAGCAAGCGCTCGGCTCCGGGCCCTTCGTCATTGGACGAGACGTCGCTGCCGCTCGTACGGCGTCAGGCCGTGGCGGAGCGCACCGCCGCGAGCAGCTCGCCAGAGTCGACGAGCTGGCTCACCGCCTCGATGTCGCGGTGCAGCTCGCGGTCCTTGTCCATGTGGGGGACCTTCGAGCGCACCAGCTCGTACGCCGCGAGGGCGCCCTTGCCGGGCTTCAGCGGCAGGCGGAAGTCCAGGGCCTGCGCCGCCACCAGGATTTCAATCGCGAGGCACGAACGGGCGAAGTCGCTGACCTGACGGCCCTTGAGCGCCGCCGTCATGCCCATGGACACGTGGTCCTCGCGGCCCGCGGATGACGGAATCGAATCCACGGACGCGGGGTGGCTCAGCACGCGGGACTCGGCCACCAGCGCGGCGCTGGTCACCTGCGCGATCATGAAGCCGGAGTTCAACCCGGAGTTCTTCGCCAGGAAGGCCGGCAGGTTGGACAGCGACGGGTTCACGAGCTGCTCCACGCGCCGCTCGCTGATGGACGACAGCTGCGTCAGCGCCATGGCCACCACGTCCATGGCCAGGGAGATGGGCTGGCCATGGAAGTTGCCGCCCGACACGATGCGCTCCGTGTCCGCGAACACGAGCGGGTTGTCCGTGGCGCTGTTGACCTCCACCTCCAGGATGCGCCGGGAGAACGCGATGCCCTCGCGCGCCGCGCCGTGCACCTGCGGCATGCAGCGCAGGGAGTAGGGGTCCTGCACCTTGCTGCAGTTGACGTGCGACTCCACCAGCTCGCTGCCCACCAGGATGCGCCGCAGGTGCGCCGCGACGTCCTTCTGGCCCGGGTGCGCGCGCACGTCGTGAATCTCAGGAATGAAGGGCTTGTGGCTTCCCAGCAGCCCTTCCAGCGTCATGGCGCCCGCGACGTCGGCGATGTCCGCCAGGGACTCCGCGCGAAGCTGGAGCAGGGTGCCCACCGCGCACATGGCCTGCGTGCCGTTCACCAGGGCGAGGCCCTCCTTGGCCTCCAACACCACCGGTTGCAGGCCGGCGCGCTCCAGCGCCTGCTTCGCGGGCATGCGCTGGCCCTGGTAGAAGGCTTCACCTTCGCCGATGAAGACGAGCGCCAGGTGCGCCAGCGGGGCGAGGTCCCCGGAGGCGCCCACGCTGCCCCGCTCGGGGACCACGGGCACGACGTCCCGGTTCAGCATGTCCAGCGCCAGGGCCAGCGTCTCCATGCGAATGCCGGAGTAGCCCTTGGCGAGCACGTTGCAGCGGAGCAGCAGGAGCGCCCGCGCTTCGGGAAGGGGGAGGGGCGTGCCGACGCCACACGCGTGGGAGAGGATGAGGTTGCGCTGAAGGTCGCGCAGGTCCTTCTTGTCGATGCGGACTTCGGCCAACGTGCCAAAGCCGGTGTTGATACCGTAGGCGGGCGTGTCTCCGGCGGCGACGCGGTCCACCAGGGCGCGCGAGGCCCGCACGCGGGTGGCGGCGTCGGGCGACAGCTCCACGGTGGCCTCGTTGCGAGCCACCTGGAGGATTTCCTCGAGCTTCAGGGTGTCACCGTCGATGAGGATACGGGGGCGCGACATTCGGGACTCCAATGGGTGCGACGAAAGGGCGGGCACCCTAACGTAAACGGGTGCGGAGGTGCTGGCCGGCGCTTTACACCCGCCGGCCGGGCTCGTATAGCTCCCGCCCGTCTGGAGAGGGAGGTTGCAGGCGCCGTGGCACTCATCGTCCAGAAGTATGGCGGTACCTCCGTAGGTGATGTGGCCCGCATCAAGAACGTGGCCCTGCGCTGCCTGGCCGCCCAGGAGGCGGGGCATGACGTGGTCGTCGTCGTGTCCGCCATGTCCGGCGAGACGAACCGGCTGCTGAAACTGGTGGCGCAAATCACCGACCGGCCGGACGAGCGCGAGCAGGACGTGGTCGTCGCCACCGGCGAGCAGGTCTCCATCGGCCTGCTGGCCATGGCCATCCACGCCCAGCAGGGGAAGGCGACCAGCTTCCTCGGCCAACAGGTGCGCATCGTCACCGACAGCACCTTCTCCAAAGCGCGAATCAAGAGCATCGACGCGCAGCCCATCCGCGCCGCGCTGGCTCGGGGCCACATCGTCGTGGTGGCGGGCTTCCAGGGTGTGGACGAGTCCGGCAGCGTCACCACGCTGGGCCGTGGCGGCTCCGACACCACCGCCGTGGCCGTGGCCGCCGCGCTGAACGCGGACGCCTGTGAAATCTACACGGACGTGGACGGCGTCTACACCACCGACCCCAACATGGTTCCGTCCGCGCGCAAGCTGGACCGCATCACCTACGAGGAGATGCTGGAGCTGGCCAGCGTGGGCGCCAAGGTGTTGCAGATCCGCTCGGTCGAGTTCGCCATGAAGTACAAGGTGCCGCTCTGGGTGAAGTCGTCCTTCACCGACGACCCCGGCACCCTCGTGTGCGAGGAGGACAGTTCCATGGAGGATGTGCTGGTCCGCGGCGTCGCGTATGACCGCAACGAGGCGAAGATCACGGTGTGCGGTGTGCCGGACGTCGCGGGCGCCGCGGCGAAGATCTTCGGTCCGCTCGATGAGAAGCACATCGTGGTGGACCTCATCGTGCAGAACCCGTCCAAGGACGGACGCACGGACGTGACCTTCACCGTGGGCAAGGCGGACTTCCTCGCCGCGCAGGAATTGGTGCGGAAGGTCGCCGAGGAGATTGGCGCGTCCGGTATCGAGACGGACGGGGACATCGCGAAGGTGTCCATCGTGGGTGTGGGCATGCGCAATCACTCGGGTGTGGCGGCGCGGATGTTCCGGGCGCTGTCCTCCGAGGGCATCAACATCCAGATGATCTCCACGTCGGAGATCAAGGTGTCCTGCGTGGTCCAGGCCAAGTACACGGAGCTGGCCGTGCGCGCGTTGCACACCGCCTTCGGGTTGGATCAGCCGATGCCGCCGGAAGGCGTCTCCGCCGTCTCCGAGATGGCGGCCCTGATGGGCGAGAAGGTCTGAGCGCGTGGCGAGCCGCACCGCCGCGCTCGCCGCCGTCGCGCTGGGGGTGTTGGGCGTGGGCGTCGTCGCACGCCTGCGCTGGCCGGATACGGCGCCCGCGTTGGACTGCGCCGCTGAGTCAGTGCGAATCCGTCCGGATGGTGTGGCCATCTGTGGAGACGGCGCCGTGCCGACCGGGGCCCAGGCGCTGGCCCTGGGGCGTCCGTTGGATTTGAACTCGGCGACCGAGGAGGAGCTTGCCCTGCTCCCGGGCGTCGGGCGCTCCCTGGCGCGGAGCCTCGTGGAGGCCCGCGAGGAGCAGGGCGGTTTCAAGAGCTGGGATGACGTGGATGCCGTCCGTGGCGTGGGGTCCGCCAAGTTGCAGACCCTCCGGGCGGCCACGGCGCTTGGAGCGCCTCCCGACGCCGGGCCCGTGTGGTAAGCACGTCGAGTGCAGATCTCGTGCCCTCAGTGCTCGATGCAGTACGTCCTCGACTCCCGCTTGCTGCCGCCGGGGGGCGCCTCCGTCCAGTGCACGCGCTGTGGTCACGTGTTCATGGCCACGCCACACGGTGCGCCGCCGCCCTCGCGCTCGACTCCGGCGGTGACGGGCGGGGCAGGGCCCGCGCGCTCGAGCACGAAGTCCACGCAGCTCTTCGCGGGAACTCCCCCTGGCGCCACGGCGGGTTCGTCCGTGACGACGACGACGCAGGTGTTCGGCGCGGGAGCCGTGGAGCGTTTGGCGCAAGCACCTTCGTCGGGGGCGCCGGTGGGGACGACGCAGTCGTACGGTGCGGTGGCGTCGAAGGGGCAGGGCGCCGACAACGCGACGCAGGCGTTCGGGGCGGTGCCTCCCGTGGCACCCGTTGGAACCACCCAGACTTTCGGGGCAGCTCCCGCGGCAAGCAACGCAACGCAGACGTTCGGCGCGGTGCCTCCTGTTGGAACCACGCAGACGTTCGGGGCAGCTCCCGCGGCGAGCAACGCAACGCAGACCTTCGGCGCGGCGCCTCCTGTTGGAACCACGCAGACGTTCGGGGCAGCTCCCGCGGCGAGCAACGCAACGCAGACGTTCGGCGCGGTGCCTCCCGTCGGAACCACGCAGACGTTCGGGGCAGCTCCGGCGACTGGGCGGGGAACTGACAACGCGACACAGGCGTTCGGGGCGGCGCCCCCGGTAGCCCCCGTGCCGCAGACGCAGGCGTTCGGGACGATGCCTTTCAGGGGACCGGCGGCCGATGCTGGCGCCTCGTCGCAGGGCGGAACTCCCGGAGCCGGGACACAGATGTTCGGCGCGGTTCCTCCAGTGGCACCTGTCATTCCCCCCGTTGGAAAGACGCAGACCTACGGCACGGTTGCCGGACAGCAACACGGGGCGCCAGGGAGTGCCGGACCTGGCTCCGTGGCGCCCGGCAACGCGACCCAGACCTTTGGGGCGTACGCGCCTCCTCAGGCTGGCGCTTTCATGATGCCAGACCCGGGTTCCGTGCCCACGCCGCCTCCCGTGAGCCCGATTCACGCCGGTGGGGCGCAGGTTGCACCGCAGGGCTCCGCCTCGGCGGACGGCGCCCCCGTTGGATTCGCCGCGCCTCCCGCGAGCGATTCCGTGGCCCCATTGGGGCGCAGCCAGACGTTCAGCGCCGTTCAGCCGCCTGCTTCCGAGGCACCTGTGGGGTCGAAGCGGATCTTCGGCTCCGTGCCGCCCGTTCCCGCGCCCGCGAGCCTGTCCGGCGATGCCCCCACATCGTCACCGGATGCCGCCGAGCCCTTCGCGGGCGTCCGAACGACGAGCCCCTATGGCCTGTCACCGCTGTCCGGCGCCGACAATGGCATCCAGCTCCCGCCAGAATCGGAGCCCACCGAGGCGCCGGGCGCCGGGGCAGGGGGGCTGAGTGCCCTCAATGACTCCAGTGACTCGGACCTGGGCCCTCTGGCCGGGGCCGCATCACGCCGGGCCCCGCTGGAGCTGCCTCCGGACCTGATTGCGTCGACCCGCCTGTCGATGGACGGAGCGCGGGCGTTCGAGCACGGCAGCTCCCAGCGAATCCGCCCCCGGGTGGTGCTGGCCATCCTGTTTGGACTCATCGTGGTGGCCTCGCTGGGCTACGTCGCGCTGAAGAACCGCGGGGTGGAGATCCCCGCCCATGTGGTGGATGCGACGGACCGTGCGTCGGTGCTGCTCCGTCGGGATGACTCCACCAACCGTCATCAGGCCATCGAACGGCTGCGAACCATCGCCACCGAGAATCCCGGCTACGTCGACGTCCAGGCCGAGCTGGCGGTAGCGCTCACGCTCAGTCTGTCGGATGCCCAGGCGGATGCCGAGCGTCTGCGCCTCCGGGGCGCTGCCATCGCCCGCGGGCTGGAGGCCGCGGCGAAGATGCGCGTCCTTGCCGACCAGGTGGCGCGCCGCACCTCACTCCAGCAGGAGCAGGACGCCAACGCGCGCGAAATGGCGTCCCTGCGTGACACCACCGACACGCTTCGCAAGGAGCTGGACGTGCAGTTGGCCCAGCTGAGCAAGGCGCCGGAGTCCGAGCCGCCCAGTGCCGCGGCGGCGCGGCTCAAGGCACGCGCCCTCCATGCCTCCGTCCTGGCGGCGCCGGACTCCCTGGCCCTGGCCGAGCGTCTGCGCAACGTGGAGAGCGCCCCGTACCCGTGGAGCACGCTGGCTCGGGCCGAGTACGCGCTGATCGCCGGGTCGCCGCCAGAGTCGCTCGAGGCGGTGTCGAGGGATCTGGAGGCGCTGCGCCAGGCCGACAGCACGCTGCTGCGCGCCTACCTGCTCGGTGCTCGCGTGGCGCTGAAGCTGAAGGACACGGCAGCCGCCCGTTCACTCCTGGACGACGCCGTGGCGCTGAACCCGGACCACCAGGCGGCGGCTCGGCTGATCGCGCAGATTGACGCGGACGCCGCCTCGCCCTGAAACGACGACCGCTTCCGCCGTCTCGAGGGCTGGAGAAAGTCCAGTCCCTCACCCAGGGAAGAGCCCTCCGTGGCGCCACTGCCTGTGATTTCAAGCGCGTGGAAGAGGCACGCCTCTTGCTGAACCCGGACCCGTTTCGAGGACTGGGTGCTGGGAGGCAGGGTAGATGGCGGAGGTCTTCTTCTGGTGTGCCGTGCTGCTGCTAGCACACACTTACTTTCTCTATCCCTTGAGCCTTTTTTTGCTCGAAGGGGCCGCGCAGGTGCTCAAGAACGCCCGCGATGTGCGGCGCGCGGAAACAGGCAATCAAGGCTCTGGCGGGCAGCGGGCGTTGCCCTCGGTGAGTCTGGTGGTGGCGGCCTACAACGAGGCTTCGTGCATCCAGCAGAAGCTGGAGAACAGCCTCGCGCTGGCGTACCCGGCGGAGCGGTTCGAGGTGCTCATCGGTTCGGATGGTTCGTCGGACGGGACGGATGACATCGTCCGCGCCTGCTCCGACGCGCGCGTGCGGCTGTCACCGGCGCCTCGAGCGGGCAAGACGACGGTGCTCAACCGCTGCATCCCCATGGCGCAGGGGGACATCGTCGTTCTTTCCGACGCGAACACGATGATCGAACCCGAGGCCATCGAGCGGCTGGTGCGCCACTTCGAGGACCCGGAGGTGGGGGCGGTCTGCGGCAAGCTGCGGCTCTACAACCCCACGAAGCAGGACTACGAGGAGAGCGCGTACTGGAGCTACGAGTCGCTCATCAAGATGTACGAGGGGCGGCGCGGCGCGGTGGTGGGTGCCAACGGTGGCCTCTATGCCATCCGGCGCTCGCTGTTCACCCTGCTGCCGCCGTCCACCATCGTGGACGACTTCGTGATTCCGCTGCGCATCCTGGATCAGGGCTACAAGGTCGTCTACGAAGAGCACGCCGTGGCGCACGAGGAGACCACGGAGGATTATGGCAAGGAGTTCGGCCGTCGGGCGCGCATCGCCGCGGGCAACTTCCAGAGCATCCGCATGGTGCCCGGGCTGTTGCTGCCGACCGCGGGCTTCCCGGCCTTCGCCTTCTGGTCGCACAAGCTGCTGCGTTGGTGCGCCCCCGCGCTGATGGGGATGGCGCTGGTGGCGAACCTGTTCCTGCTGGACCGGCTCTTCTACCAGCTCACCCTGTTCAGCCAGGTGCTGTTCTACGCGCTCGCGTACCTGGGGAAGACGGGGGTGCTGAAGCGGGGCACGGCGAAGAAGGCCGCGTCGGTGGCGTACTACTTCGTGACCATGAACCTGGCCATCGTCGTGGGGTTCTGGCGCTTCCTGCGCAACTCGCAGCGCGCCGCGTGGGACCGGACGGCGCGCGCGTAGTCGGAATCCAGGATCCCGTTACCGGAGTGCCACGGGGACGGGCTTCTGGGCCTTGGGGCTCTTGGGCAGCACGCTGCCGTAGCCCCCGAAGAGCTGCCCGGTGAGGACGGGCTCGCGGTTGGGGCCCGGGTGCCGGAGCATGTCGTTGAGCACCTCGCCCGTCTTCGGATCCCTCCGAAGGTGCGGGCGTTCCAGGTTCATGCGGTAGCGCACGACGCCTCGGCGCACGCGGTGGATGACGGTGACCGTCCCGCTGGCGCTGACGTTCTCCACGATGCCCACGTGGGTGAGGCCGTCATTGCGGCGCCCGTCGCGGTTCTGGTCATACGTCTCGTTGAAGAAGACGAGGTCGCCCGGGGTCGGCCGCTCTTCCGAGTACACGCGGCCTCGCGAGCGGGCGAAGCGGTACATGGCGGTGACGCCGTTGTCGCCGGGCTGCACCGTTCCCCGGAAGGTGACGCCGGCCTGGGCGTAGACGCCTTCGATGAGGCCGGTGCAATCGGACGGGTACTTGCGGCCGTTGAGTGCGACTTGCGTCTTGCCCACCAGCGAGCGCGCCGTGGTCACCACCTTGGTGCGGGCATCACCGGCCACGGGGGTGGGGCGCGTGGCTCGCACCGGCGTCGCACGGGACTTGCCACCCGACGCCTTGGCCGGGCGGGCGGCCACCGTGCCGGGACGCGCCGCGGGCGCCTCGCGGTTCGCGGTGGCCACCTGCTTGGAAAGGGACTCGCGCGGGAAGGCGGGCGGGGAGGCGGAGCGGTAGCGAAGACTGTAGGAGTCCAGCCATGGCTCCAGCGGCGCGCCCGTGGTGGCGCAGCCGGTCGCCAGCGTGGCGAGGATTCCCATCAGCGTGACTGTCCTCATGGTGCGACCTCCCTGTAGCGTCCTGGGGGCACATGGTCCGCCCGGGAAGTCGTGTCGTCAAAAAACCTACCCAGGCAGCCGTCCGTCCGCGCTTGGGTTTCCGGGTGGGCGCGGGTGCGGTATTGCTCCAGGGACATGGCCTCCTTTCGCCGAGCCCTCGCCGTCCTGTTGCTGGCCACTGGCTGCATCCCCTCGCCGTATGACCGCGCGGCGAAGAAGGACACCATCGACGGCTATCGCGCCTTCCTTCGCGAGTACCCCACGCACGCGGACACCGACGCGGCCGAGGCGCGGCTGGAGGAACTGGAGTTCGAGGAAGCGAAGCGCCTGCACACGGTGATTGCCTACAAGCGCTTCCTGGAGGCGTACCCCGACGCGGCCCAGGCGCGCACGGCGAAGACGCTGTTGGAGGGCCTGCGCTTCAACGGGGCGAAGGAGACGGACACCGTCGCCGGCTGGCGCCAGTTCCTCCAGGAGCACCCGGACGGCGTCCAGCGCGACGAGGCGAAGCGCCTGCTGGCGGAGGCGGAAGCACGTGAGCTGGCCACCACGGAGGATCCGCGCAAGCTGGCGGAGTACCTGCGCGCGTCGCCGGATGATCCCCGCCGCCAGGACGTGGAGGCCCGCCTGGATGCTCAAGCCTTCGCGCAGGCCAAGGCCTCCGGCGCGACGAAGCTCTTCGCGTACCTCAAGGAGCACCCGGCCGGCGCGCACCGCGAGGAGGCGCGCGTCCTGCTGCTGCAACTGGAAGTGGAGGGCCTGCTCGTCTCTGGCCTGGTGGACGAGGCCGAGGCCCGGGTGAAGGCCCATCCCCTGGGCCCGAAGCTCACCGCCTTCCCGGCGCGGCTGGCCCACGCCCGCGCCGAGCGCGCCGCCCTGGCCCGGCCGGAGCCGCTGGCCCAAGCCGCCCACGTGGGGCACTACCTGCGCGGGGTGGAGGACCTGAACCGCGCGCTGGTGGCGCCCGACGCGCTGGACCGCTGGCAGGCCGCGGAGGAGCTGGGGCAGCACGTGTCGGTGCGCGTGTTGGATCCGCTGCTGGAGAGCCTTCGCGCGGCGCGTAACCCGTTGATCCGACAGCACGCCCTGGAGTCCCTGCGCACGGTGCTGGCGGCGCTGCCCAAGCCCGTGGCGGAGTACGAGGTGGCCTCGCGCCTGGATGCCCTGCGCGAGCGCGCCACCAGCGCGGAGATGTACCTCACGGTGGCGGTGCTGCTGGACCTGTCCGGCCAGTTGGCCCAGGCGTCCACGGAGTACCAGCGCGCCGCCGAGTCGGGCGTGCCGGATCCGGTCATCCTGCGGCGCTGGGTGCAGATTCGCGAGGAGCGGCGCCAGCACTTCTCCGCGGCGGTGGCGGCGCGGCAGCTGGCGCTGTGGTCCCTGGAGGTGGCGCAGGAGGAGCCGGTGACGCCCGAAGGGCGTGTTCCCCTGGCGTCGGCGCGGCAGCTCTGCGCGGCGGCCGTCAACGCGAACTTCGCCGCGGAGGCCATTGCCCGCGCCCGGTCCGCGAGCACCGAGTTCCCCGAGGACCTGGCGGAGTTCGAGCGCAAGGCGGCGGACGCCAAGCGGCTGGCGGACGCGCGGCTGGCGGACGCGGAGCTGCTGCTGCGTGAGCAGTCGCCCGGCGTGAAGACGTGCGCGGACCGCGGTGTGCGTGACCGCCTGGAGAACGCCGTGAAGGAGCGCACCGCCGCGCTGGACTCGGTGGCGACGAAGCTGCCGCAGGTGGGGCGGCTGCTCCTGGAGGTGGCCCGGGAGCGGGATCCGTCGCCCCAGGTCCGCGAGGCCGCGTCCGCCCGGCTGACCGCGCTCAAGCCGGTTCCCTGATCCGGGTGTCCCGGTGCGCCGGGCCGGTTAGAGTCTGCGTCCCCATGGCCTCCCGCACCGATACGCTCCAGGCTCCGGCCGCGAAGCCCTCGCTGCGGATCGACTATGCCGCGCTCCTCAACGAGGAGCAGCTGCGCGCGGTGGAGGCGGGGGAGGGGCCCGTGCTGGTGATTGCCGGCGCGGGCTCCGGCAAGACGCGCACGCTGACCTTCCGGGTGGCGCGCATGCTGGAGCGGGGCGTTCCGCCCGAGGGCATCCTCCTGCTCACCTTCACCAACAAGGCGGCCCGGGAGATGACGCGCCGAGTGGAGGAGCTGGCCGGCGCCTTCGTGGACGTGCGGCGCATCCTCGGCGGCACCTTCCACCATGCCGCGCACGTGCTGCTGCGCCAGTACGCGGGCGTGCTGGGCTTCTCCACGAACTTCACCGTGCTGGACCGCGAGGACGCGCGGGACTTGATGGTGACGTGCATCGCCGAGCGCCGACTCAAGAGCGACAAGCGCTTTCCCCGGCCAGACCTGGTGTTGGACCTGGTTTCCCTGGCGGCCAACCTCCAGCAGCCCGTGTCACACGTGCTGATGGACCGCCGGCCGCAGATGTTGCCGCTGGCACCCGAGGTGCTCGCCGCCGCCGCGCGCTTCCAGCAGCGCAAGGCGCAGATGCACCTGATGGACTTCGATGACCTGCTGGTGCACCTCAAGCGCTTGCTGACGCATCACCCGGACGTGAAGGCCCAGCTCACCGAGCGCTTCCGCTGCGTGCTCGTGGACGAGTACCAGGACACCAACCGGCTCCAGGGCGACCTGGTGGATCTGCTCGCCGGAGAGCGCAAGGACCTCACGGTGGTGGGGGACGACTGCCAGTCCATCTACAGCTTCCGGGGCGCGGACTTCACCAACATCATCGGCTTCCCCGAACGCTACCCGGGCTGCTCCGTCCATGCGCTGACGCGCAACTACCGCTCCACGCCGGAAATCCTGCGGCTGGCCAACACCTCCATCGCGCTCAACACGAACCAGTTCCCCAAGGTGCTGACGGCGGCACGGTCCCCGGGCGTCAAGCCGCTCATCGTCCCCGCCCGGGACGCCGGGGAGCAGGCAGCCTACGTGGCCCAGCGCATCGGTGAGCTCCGCGACCAGGGCCTGTCCCTGGAGGACATGGCCGTGCTGTACCGGGCCCACAATCACTCGCTGGAGCTCCAACTGGAGTTGACCCGACGCGGCATCCCCTTCCGGGTGCGCTCCGGCGTCCGCTTCTTCGAGCAGTCCCACATCAAGGACGTGCTGGCCCACCTCCGGCTGGTGAACAACCCGGGGGATGAGCTGGCCTTCAAGCGCGTCATCCGGCGCGTCCCAGGCGTGGGACCGGCGACGGCCGAGCACCTCTGGACCGCGCTGCGCGCATCGCCGGAGGGGACTCCCCTGACGGAGGGGCTGGCCCATGCGGACGTCCGCGCGCACCTGCCACGCAAGGCGCAGAAGGGATTCCAGGCCTTCGGTGACCTGATGGGGCGGTTGACCCGGCCGGAGGCGTCCCCTTCACCGGGGCGCCTCATCGAGGACGTCCTCGCCGGGGGCTACGCGGACTTCCTCCGGGCGGAGTTCTCCGAGGAGGAGCACCGGGAGGACGACGTCCGCCAACTGGCGGAGTTCGCCGGCCGCTTCGAGGACGTGGCGCGCTTCCTGTCGGAGATCGTCCTGGTGTCGGAGTTCGCGGCGGGGGAGGCCTTGAGAGAGGAGGGGCCGGAGGCGTGCCTGACGCTGTCCACCGTCCATCAGGCCAAGGGGCTCGAGTGGCGGGCCGTCTTCGTCCTGTGGCTGGCGGACGGGCGGTTTCCGCTGTCATTGGCCACGCGCCTGCCCGAGGAGGAGGAAGAGGAGCGGCGGCTGTTCTACGTGGCCCTGACCCGGGCGCGGGACACGCTGGCGCTGGTGTACCCCCAGTCGGTGCTGCCCCGGGACGGGGAGCGGATCCTCCTGCGTCCGTCCCGGTTCCTCCAGGAACTGCCCGGCGGGGAGGACGCACCGTTCGACCGGTGCATCCTGTCCACCCTGGAGGCGGAGCCCGAGGCGTCCGTGGGGCAGGATGGTCCCCCTCCGGGTGGATCGGACCCGGTGGACTGACACCGGCGCCCAGAAACGCGCACTCCCGTGCGCGACGTGATAGACAGTGGAGTCAGGGGCGGCGTCTTTTGGCACGAGCCCCCTCACTTCATGGCGGACAGACCTCGCATCATCGGGATTGACCTCGGAACCACCAACACGCTGGTGGCGTCCGTCCGCAACCGTATCCCGAAGATCGTCCCCACCGATCGCGGCAACCTCACGCTGCCCTCCGTCGTGGCGCTGTCGGCGCGCGGCGACCTGCTGGTGGGCGGGGTGGCCAAGGACCAGATGGTCACCAACCCGAAGAACACGCTCTGGGGAACCAAGCGGCTCATCGGGCGGAAGTACAACTCCAAGACGGTGGAGGAGCTCCGGGGCTACTTCCCCTACGACATCGTCGAGGGCGCCAACGGAGACGCCGCGGTGATGATGGGCGGCAAGCTGTACTCGCTGCCCCATGTGTCCAGCTTCGTGCTGGGCCAGGTGAAGACCATCGCGGAGCAGTTCCTGGGCGGCCCCATCGAGGGGGCGGTCATCTCCGTCCCGGCCTACTACAACGACAACCAGCGCAACGCGGTGAAGGAGGCCGGCCGGCTGGCGGGCTTCGACGTGAAGCGCATCGTCAACGAGCCCACCGCCGCGGCGCTGGCCTACGGCTTCAACCGGGGCCTGGATCAGAAGGTTCTCGTCTACGACCTGGGCGGCGGCACCTTCGACGTGTCCGTGCTGCACCTGGCCGGCAATGTCTTCGAAGTCCTGGCCACCGGCGGCGACACCTTCCTGGGCGGGGCGGACTTCGACAACCGCATCATGGAGTACGCGCTGGAGCGCTTCCGGGAGGAGACCAAGGTCGACCTCAACACGGAGAACCCCATCGCGCTCCAGCGCATCAAGAACGCGGCGGAGGCGGCGAAGATCGACCTCACGCTGATCCCCAACGTCGTCATCGACCTGCCCTACATCGACGAGCGCAAGGGCAAGCCGATGGACATGCGCATCCCCCTGACGCGCGAGTTCCTCAACAGCCTCACCGGCGACCTGGTGGACCGCACCTTCGAGATCTGCGACCGGGTGCTGGCGGAGAAGGGCATCTCCCGCGCGGAGATCGACGAGATCATCCTGGTGGGCGGCCAGAGCCGCATGCCGCTGGTGCAGCAGAAGATCCAGGCGCACTTCGGCAAGGCGCCACGCAAGGGCGTCCACCCGGACGAGTGCGTGGCCCTGGGCGCGGCGCTGCTGGGCGACTCGCTGGGCAGCATCGACGCGGTGACGCTGCTGGACGCGCTGTCCATGCCCATCGGCTACGCGATGCCCAACGGGCGCGTGAAGCGCATCATCGAGAAGAACTCGCTGATTCCCATGGTGAAGAGCTTCCGCCTGCCTCCTCCCAAGGAGCCGGGCTCGCCCTTCATCGAGCTGGACATCTACCAGGGGGACAGTGACCTGCTGGTGGACAACGAATATCTGGGCACGGTTCGCGTGCCCTCGGCCGCCGCCGGCCGGAAGATCGACTTCCGCCTCACCGAGGAGTGTCTGCTCCAGGTGACGGTGGAGGAAGCGAGCGGCATGCGCAAGGTGGACCTCGCCACCCGCGACACGCCGGAGCAGCTCAAGCGGGCGCTCCAGGAGGTCGCGTCGCGTCACTCACAGCAGGTGCCCAGCTCCAGCAGCGGGAGCGACGACCGGGGGCTCTTCTCCAGTATCAAGAGCATCTTCCGGAGGGGCTAGGAGTCCAGATGGCGAAGTTCCCGTCGAAGGAGTGGGTGGACGAAGCGGTCCGCCTCACCAATGAGGATCCCGAGTGCGCCATGGCCGGCAAGGGCTGGAAGGGCGACTTCGGGGCGGTGGTGGAAGCCGAGCCCGGCAAGCTGGCGAAGGCTTTCGTGGTGCACGTCGTCCCCGGTGACTGCCGCATCGAGAAGGCGCGCGTCCTGGCGGATCCGGACGACCTGGACGAGCTGGAGCCGGTGTACCTGGCCCGCGCGCCCTACAGCGTCTGGAAGCAGCTCCTCAAGGGGACGCTGGACCCGGTGGAGGCGGTGCTCAAGCGCCGCATCTCCATGAAGGGCGACCTGCAGCCGCTGATCGAACGCATGAAGTACAAGGGCATCGCCGACCGCGTCTTCGCGCAGCTGCAGACGCAGTTCATCGACGAGCCCTGAGCGAGGGACCCCATGGGAATCAAGGACGACCTGAAGAAGCAGGCCCTCAACGTGTCAGGCAAGGCCATGGAGAAGCTCATGGCCGACGACCGTCGCGCCATGGCCATTGCCAACGCCATTGGGAAAGCCCAGCGCGGCAAGCAGGCGCTCGACCGGGGGCAGGAGGAGCTGATGAAGGCGCTGAACTTCGCGCCCCGCAGCGAGTTCAAGGCCCTGGGCAAGCAGCTGTCCGGCCTCAAGCGCCGGCTGCGCGAGCTCGATGAGAAGCTCGGCGCGCTGTAGTCGAAAATGCGTTGACACCTGAGCGGGCGAATGGCATCTACACCCGCGTTCGCCGCTGGCAACACCGGCGGCGGGCAGCAGACAGCAGAAGGGCGTATAGCTCAGCGGTAGAGCACTGCCTTCACACGGCAGGGGTCGCAGGTTCAAACCCTGCTGCGCCCACTCAAGAAAGGTCGTGAGTCCGAATCGGGACTCACGGCCTTTCTGCTTTTGGGCTCCGCCTTCATCGCCGCGCCAGACGCAAGAAAGCCCACCCCGCATGCTGCGCGGAGTGGGCTTGGAATCGCGGCGTGAGGCCGCGGTGCGGCGGCTCAGACCTTGGGCGCGTCGGCGTCGCCGGTGGGCGCGTGCCGGGCCTTGATGAGCGACGCGACGATGCTCGCGCCCAGCAGGCCGGCGATGACCGACAGCGATACCTCGGGCGGCACCTTCACGAAGTCGATGATCGCCATCTTCGCGCCGACGAAGACGAGCACCGCGGAGAGGCCCACCTTCAGGTAGCTGAACTTCTCCACCGCGCCGGCCAGCATGAAGAACATGGAGCGCAGGCCGAGGATGGCGAAGATGTTGGACGTGAAGACGATGAAGGGGTCCGTCGTCACGGCGAAGATGGCGGGGATGGAGTCGAGCGCGAAGAGGATGTCCGACGCCTCCACCAGCAGGAGCGCCATCAGCAGCGGCGTGGCCAGCTTGCGGCCGTTCTCCACGGTGAAGAAGTGGTGCCCGTCGAAGTTGGGCGTCGACGGGATGGTCCGCCGGGCCAGACGCATCAGCGCACCTTCCTCCGGGTTGTCCTCCTTGTTGCGCTGGAGGAAGAGCTTCACGCCCGTGATGATGAGGAAGCCGCCGAAGACGTAGATGAGCCAGTGGAAGCGGGCCAGCATCGCCACGCCCGCGAAAATCATGATGGCTCGCAGCGCCAGCGCGCTGAGGATGCCCCAGAAGAGGACCCGGTGCTGGTACAGCGCGGGGATTCGCAGCGCCGAGAAGATGACGACGAAGACGAAGATGTTGTCGACGGAGAGCGACTTCTCGATGAGGTAGCCGGTGATGAACTGGAGGCCGGGCTCAGGCCCGAACTTCCACCAGACACCCGCGCCGAAGATGAGCGCCAGGCTGACCCACAACGCGCTCCAGCCCAGGGCCTCCTTGAACTTCACCACATGGGCTTTGCGGTGGAAGACGCCGAGATCGAGCGCCAGCATCGCGATGACGAAGGCGATAAAGCCGGCCCACAGGCCCGGGCTGCCGACGCTTGGGAAGGTTTCCATATGGGGGCGTCAGATAGGAGTCATCCGAGCCTTCCGCAAATAGGAATTCCAGCCACACTCCATCGAGAAAACCGAAGGACCCGGGCAAAATGCGACCATGCTCCCTCTGTCGCTCGGGGGGCATACGGACAGTCAAAAACATCCCAAATGTTTGGGAAGTGGTTTTGAAGGCGATGGGTTTGGAACCGTCCCGGTTGGAAAAATCAAACACGGGGCTATGAGACCAGCCAGGCGTCACCGTCCCTGAGAGCAACTACCCCTCCCGACGGAAGGACGCGTCGAGCCAACCCCAGGCGATAGGCGCCTGGGGACTCGTCACCCTCATGCCTCAAGCAGTAAGGACGCCATTTTGACTCGGAATCGTTTTCTGTCCTCGACGTGTGGTGCGCTCTTCGCCCTGGCCGCCATCACGGCCTGCGGGAGTGAAGCTGGTAACGAGGATTCCAACGCGCCAGGGCGGACCGAGACCCCTGGCCAGTCTCCGCAGCTGCCTGCTCCCTCTCCGTCCGAGCAGACGCCCGGAGGCCAGACCCCTGGCACCCCGGAGCCTGGGGACTCTGACACTTCGCCGGAGGGGCCTGTCGCCACCACGCCGCCCGACGAGCCCTCGACGCATCCCGAGGACCCGTCGACCGAGCCCGAGCAGCCTGTCGAGTCGGGCGCGGACAAGTTCGGCGTGACGATGATCCACCCGTCCGTCGCCGGCGGTGAGCAGTGGTTCCTGGCCGACGACGCGATGTCCGACAGCCGCTTCGATCCGCAGGACGACCTCACGCGCAACTCGGACGGCTCCTGGAATCTCAAGAGCGACAAGGTGCGCATGAACGTCTTCACGTCCACCGGCTACAAGCCGAATGAGATCGCCACGTATGACCGTGACGTGCTCGCCAGCCGTGGCTACATGCAGTCGCCGAATGACTGGAAGAACATCGAGATGACGGGCTTCGTGAAGCTCAACTCCGCGTCCGACGAGTCCGACAACTTCGACATGTATGCGCGTGGCGGGAAGCACAACGACGACCACGAGGGCTGTGAGGGCAGCAGCTACAAGGGCGCGCTGCACTTCAACGGCCAGGCGCGTTTCCAGAAGGAGGCGTGGCACGTCTCCTACGAGCAGGCGCCGTACAAGAAGGTGACGGAGCCGCTGACGGGCCGCTGGGTGGGCTTCAAGACGGTGATGCGGAACACGCAGGTCAACGGCAAGGAGGCCGTGCACCTGGAGCTGTACCTCAACGATAACGCCGACAAGGTCTCCTGGGAGAAGGTCTACGACTTCGTGGACGCCGGTGACTGGGGCGGTGACGCCGAGCACTGCGGCGGCGCGGATGGCGCGATTCCGCTCACGTGGGGCGGCCCCATCGCCACGTTCCGTTGGGACAGCACCGACGACGTGGACTTCAAGTGGCTGTCCGTGCGCGAAATCGCGCCGGAGCAGTGAGCTGCTGATGCCTGGCGCGCCCGCTGAGCGGGAGCGCGCCTGAACAGCAGTCCGCAGTCCCACGAGGGCGTGGGGGACCCGACGAGGTCCTCCGCGCCCTTCGTGCGTCCATGGACGGGAAGGTCCACCTCCCGGGCGGGTGGCGAGTGTGGCTTCGGCCCCCCCACCTTGCGGGCGCCGACGCGCCAGCCAGCCGCCGGCAGCCTGTTTCGCCGGGGCTCGGCGCTCAGGCCGGCCCACTGGCTGTCAGAGAGGAAGACTTCCCATGCACATTACTTTCCTGGGCCACGCCGGGTTCGTCGTGGAGACGGCGGGGGCCCTTGTCGTCATGGACCCGTGGCTGTCGTCCCGCGGGGCATTCGACTCGGCGTGGATGCAGTTGCCGTGCAACCACCACCTGGCGCCGCGCGTGCGGGAGAAGCTGGAGACGCCCGGCAAGGAGCGCTACCTCTACGTCAGCCACGAGCACAAGGACCACTTCGACCCGGAGTTCCTGGCCACCATCCGCCAGAGGGACTTCACGGTGCTGGTGCCGCGCTTCCACCGCTCCGAACTGCAGGACGTGTTCGCCAGGTATGGCTGCAAGCAGGTCATCGCCTGCGAGGACGGCCACGAGGTCCCCATCAAGGGCGGCTACGTGAAGCTGTTCGTGTCAGAGCAGGGGACCAACCGTGACTCCGCGGTGATGGTGCGCGGTGACGGGCAGTGCTTCCTCAACATCAACGACTGCAAGCTCCATGACCGGATGGGGCGCATCGTCGCGGAGGAGGGGCCCATCGACGTGTTCTCCGCGCAGTTCTCCGGGGCCATCTGGCATCCCACCTGCTACGAGTACCCGGCGGAGACCTACGCGGCCATCTCGCTGAAGAAGCGGGAGAGCAAGTTCGAGGCGGTGGCGCGCACGCTCGAGGTGCTTCAGCCGCGGGCGTACATCGCCGCGGCCGGGCCCGCGGCCTTCCTGGACCCGGCGCAGTTCCACCTCAATTTCGAGAAGGTGAACATCTTCCCGAACGCGACGCAGCTCTTCGCCTTTCTGCGGCAGCGCCTGCCCCAGGGGAAGACGCGCTACCTGGAGCCGATGCCCGGGGACGTGCTGGACGCGAAGTCGCTGGAGTTCGTCTCGCAGGTGGCCGAGCGGGTGACGCCGGAGAACCTGAAGGCGTACCTGCACGACTACGCGAAGCGGCAGGAGTCCGTGTTCCGCGAGCGCCGGCGCAACCTGCTCGTCGCGGAGGTGGCGGAGATTCACGAGCGGCTGCGCGTGGAGCTGCAGCGCAAGCTGGACCTCCTCGACCTGCACGAGCGTGTGGGCATGCCGCTCTACGTGGAGCTGACGGAGCTTCCGGAGAAGCTCTTGCGCGTGGACTTCAAGGCGCGCCGTGTCCACGTGGTGGCGGACATCCAGGAAGAGGTCCGCTACACGCTGAAGACGAGCGCGGCCGACGTGGGGCGCGTGTTGGACCGCAAGCTCACCTGGGAGGACTTCCTGCTGTCGTTCCGCCTGCGCCTGAGCCGCAACCCGGACGTGTACGAGCCGGTGCTGCACGGCTTCCTGGGCGTGGAGATCGAGGACATGCGCGAGTTCTGCGAGGGCATCCGCTCCACCGAGTCCCAGCGGGAGCGAACGGTGGTGGAGGCCGGTGGGCGGCGCTTCTCCATCCAGCGCTTCTGCCCCCACCAGGGCGCCGACCTGTCCGAGGGCTGGGTGGAGGAGGGGCGCTACCTGGTGTGCCCGCGCCACCGTTGGCAGTTCGACCTGGACGCGGGGGGCGTGTGCACGCAGAACACGTCCACGCTCTGCGCGGAGCTGCTGCCCGAGCGTGAGCAGGAGAAGCCCCAGACGCCGGCGGCGGACCCGCAGCCTCAGCTGTAGTGCCGCGTCCCCTGGGCGCCGCGCGGTTGCCGTGGCGCTCAGGGGGCGACGCAAGCGCGGAGCCGGTGACGGCGTGCCCCTGGCGCGCCTCCCGGATTGGCCGAGGGCGTTCGGTGAGCTGGCGCGGAGGGGCCGCCCCCTTCAGTGCGGCGGCGTCGAGAGCTGGAGACTCAGCCGGACGTTGTCCGAGCGCAGGCCCACCGGGGCATCCGGCGCGAGCGCCGCTTCGGGCACCTGGCCCGTCCACGCGAGCGTGTCGTCCGCCCAGACGCGGAGGACCTTGCCGTCGACCTGGGCCCGCAGCGTGTGGGGCTCCCCTGGCGAGGGCGCTTCGAGCCGGACGTGTTGCTCGGGGCGCAGGAGGGTGTAACCCCGGTTTCCGCACTCGCGGCTGGTGTGCTGTCCCGGGTTGCGCTTGAAGTTGACGACGATGCCCGGCTTGGGTGCCAGCCGCCACATCGCGTACAGCACGTTGCAGGCATCCACCGCGAAGAGCTTGAGACCCACCTGCTGGCGCTGCTCCCCCGAAGCCAGGGCCACCTGGCGCTCAGTGGGGCCTCGCAGGGTGAAGCGCAGCGCCACGTTGCTCGTCGTGCTTCCATGCACGATGGCGCGCATGCGCGGCCCGTCGACGAGGAGCTGCTCGCCGGGGCCGGGCTCCAGGCTTCCTTCACTGACCTTCAGTCGGGACAATGGGACGCGCGTCAGCATGGGCCTGCCTTTCTTCCGGGGAGCCCGTGGGCGGCTCGGCTCATCCCGTTCCTTCGGAGCGCGCTGTGGCGCGACACCGCCGTCCCGGCTTTCATTCGCTGGACTGGGGCCGGCGCCCAGCAGCGCGGCCAGGACGCCGCAGGCCACGAACAGCCGGCGCGGTGTCACGGCGACCGGGCACCCAGGAAGGACTGAAGCGATTCCACATGGGCACGCAAATAGGCCTGCTCCGCGCGCAGGCGGGTAATCTCCATCATCAGGTAACCGCGGAAGCGGCGAACCTCCCGCGTCTGGAGCGCGTCCATGGACTTCAGCTGCGCTTCCAGGTCCGACACCAGGGTGCTCACCTCACGCAGCCGGCCCTCCTCGGTGCGGTGGACGGTGCGCAGCTCGGCGACCAGCTCGTTGACCCGCTGAGGCACGCCTGACACGTCATCGAGTGTCGCGCGACGGCGGCCTTCCCTCGCCCGTGCGTTGGCCGAGCCCTGCCACAGGTGGCCCAGATTGTAGGACAGCGTGAGCTGCCCGAAGAGGGGCAGGTCCTGGTCGACGTCGATGAGCTCGTCGTACCCACCGCGCAGGCTGACGCGCCAGGCGCGCGAGCGGCGCAGCGCGCCGTTATACGTCTCGAGCTGGTCATCCGCGGCTCGCAGCTCGTTCAGCACACTCTCCAGCCGCTGACCTTCTTGAAGCCGAGGCCGTGCCGCCAGCCGCTCGCGAGCAATCTGGGTGTTGCTGGAAAGCTGACGCAGCCCATCCAGTCGAACCTGCACCGCGTTCAGCTCCTCCAGCGTCACCAGGCCTTGCTTCATGTCGTTGCGAAGCGACGTGAGCAGCGCCTCGGCGTGGGGCAGCGCCTCCTCCAGAACGCGAGCTCGAGCCTCCAGCGCGGCCTGTTCGCCCAGGCCGCTGCCCTGGCGGATGGCGGACTCCAGCACCGTCATCGCCCGCTGACGGCGGCAGTCCGCCTCCGCGCGCTTGTGGATGGCTCGACCGCGGTAGATGCCCACGAGGTCGTACATCAACCCCGCCGTCACACGCGGGGTCGGCTCACCCAGCGGCGTGGTACCAGCGCCGCCGCTGGCTTCGCCCGCGTTGACCACGCCGAAGGCCCCGAACAGCTCGGGCGCCAGTTCGAGCGCGGCCTCCGCGCTGCCAACGCCGCGGACGAAGTCGCAGTAACCGGCGGCCCGGTCCTCGCTGGACGGCGACGTGAGTTCTCCCGCGGGAGGAGGCGCCGGCTGGGCCAGCGCCAGGCGCGCGGCAAGTGACAGCAATGCGCCACAAGTGACGGTCATCCGCATGGTCGAGTGTCTCCGGCTCCGAGGCCGTCTCCAGTCAAAGGGTGGTAGGACTCACAGCAGCAGCGGCGGCCGGCCCAGGTGGAGCAGGTCTTCCCGGGCGGAAGGCGCGTCCGTCAGTTGGACCTCCACCATGACGCCGCGGAGCATGTACTGGCGGATGGGGTGCTTGAGGGACACCTCGCCCTCGAGCACGCGCCCGATGACGCCCACCTCATGGCACCAGATGACCTTGGCCGCGCACGCGTACAGCGGCGTGCCCTGCTCGGCGTTCGGGATGTTCTCGTACGGGACGAATGCGACCGTGAGGTCCTTCTCGATGGCCTTGAGGTACGGCGACGCCCGCAGCGACGCAATCAGCGTGTCGTAGCGCAGGGCCACCTCGTCCAGGGCGGCCAGGTCTGTCTGGAGGCTCTTCAGCGTCGCCTCCGCGCGGGCCTGCTCCAGGACGGAGTGCGTGTACTCGCGCTCCAGCAGCAGCACGTCGGACGTCATGCCCTGGGGCGTCTCGTTCTTGCCCATCCCGGACTGCACTGCTGAGAGGCCGGCAATCTCCCGCTGGAGCGAATCCAGCCGCGTCTCCAGGTCCGCCGAGGACTGCGCCAGTGACAGGTTGCTCTGCGCCAGCTGCGCCAGGTGGTGGTTGATGGTGAGCTTCTCCTCCTGCTCCATCAGGCGCGCGTCGTACAGCGCGTCGGTGCGCGTGCGCGCCAGTCCGGCGAAGGCACGGTTGGACTGGAGAATCTCCGCCCGGGCGTTGTTGTACTCACGGCGCAGCAACGACAGCCGCTGTGCCACCCGGTCCCTGGCGTCGCGCTCGCCACGCAGGGCGACGAGGAAACGCTGCTGGAACGCGCGCTCCGCGGCGACGGTGCGCTCGGCGTCGGAGATGCGGTTCTCCACCGACCGCCGGTCCGACAACACGTGGTCGCGCGCGGACGTCTGCGCGGCCACCTGCGTATTGAGCGTGAGAATCTGTGGGTCCGTCGGCGAGATGACCGTGGGGGTCACCCAGCTGCGGCTCACCAGGAAGAAGCCCTGAACGGACAGGAAGGACACCAGCCCGAGCATGATGAGCCCGAGCAGCAGGGAACCGATGAACTTGTAGGCGGAGACGGCGATGCTGTTGACGCGATTGGCGACGCGTTGGTTCATGGCGTAGTGCCCTCACCAGCATGGGTGGGAGGAAAGCGGCCCCCGGAGTCGACCGGCGACGTCTCGGGAGCGGCGCTGGCGCTGCCCCGCGTCTCCCAGCTCCCCGAGTCCAGCGTCAGCAGTGCCAGCGGCGTGAAGAGCGCGTACGTCACCGGCATCAGCAGGGCCATGGGCAGGAAACTGGCGCCGTGGACTCGCCGGTCCGCGGGAAGGTGCCGTGTTTCGATTCGATAGATGACCCCCAGCAAGCCGATGACCAGGAAGTGGAAGGCGAGGATGTCCCAGAACTCGCCGGTCAGGACGTTGTGCACGATGACCAGCGGGTAGGAGAGGAGCAGCGCGAGCTGCGACACGTAGTGGACCGCCACGACCGGGTGGAGCCGCCAGGCGTGTGACAGGCCGCCCAGCAGGTCCACCAGGTTGGAGCGGCGCCACCGGAGCTGCTGGGAGAAGTACCCGGCCAGCGTCGACGGCGCGGCGGTGAAGCAAAAGGCGTCCAGCGTGTAGACGGTCTCGTAGTCGTGCTTGACGATTTGCCGCGTGAGGAACCGGTCCTCGCCGTACTTGATGGGGATGCCCGCGATGGCGCGCGCCTCGAGGATGGGCTCCAGCTCCAACAGCACGTGGCGGCGGTAGGCGGTGAGGCAGCCCGACAGGCACATCACCTGGCGGAAGCTGCGCTCCAGGTCCTTGAGCCACTCCTGGGCGAAGTGGAACTTGATTTCAATCATCCGCGTCATCCAGTTCTGATGACGGTTCGTCACGTAGGTTCGGCCGCCCACCGCGGCGATGCGCGGGCTGACGAAGCGGCGCACCAGCTGGCGGACGGCGGCCTTGTCGACGATGACGTCCGAGTCCACCGACACGATGATTTCCGCGTCCGTGGCGGCCTTCACCGCGCGGTTGATGCCCTTGCGCTTGCCCATGTTCTCCGGGTTGCGCATGACGATGACGTTGGGATTTCCCTCCGCCGCCTTCAGTGCCCAGGCGTAGCTGTCGTCCTTGGAGCAGTCATCCACCACCACGATTTGCAGCAGGTGGCTGGGATAGTCCTGCTCCAGGAGACTTCGAACGCCGTGGTAGATGCCTTCGCCTTCGTTGAACAGCGGGATGACGATGGCGACTCGTGGCAGGTAGGTGTCGTCGACTCTGTCGAACTTCCGCCCCTTCAGGCGCCGTAGCAATGGCCCGAGGACATAGCGGTTCATCAGAACCACCATGAATAGTAACTGAATTGGAAAGAGCTCCATCCGTCCCTGCCCCCCATCACGCCACGAGCCGCCCTCGTCGCGACCCCACCCGCCGCTGCGAACCCCAACACGAGCGAGCGAAAGGTTGGCGGGGGCAACGGTGTGTGCCATCTGCCTCCAGGGTCAGAGACAGTGGCCATCAGTGGCCATGCCACGCAGAAGCACGCAGGAGCGAGCAGGCAGCGGTGGTAGAAAGGGGGCATGCCGACAGACTTCCAGCCCCTCGCGCTGCGTCCGGATGAGGTCCATGTATGGATTGTCGAGCCCGAGCGCATCGACGACCGGCGCCTCCTGGATGCCTACTGGGCGCTGCTGGACGCGAAGGAGCGCGACAAGCAGCAGCGCTTCCGCTTCGAGCGACACCAGCGCCAGTACCTGGTGAGCCATGCGCTGGTGCGGCTGACGCTGTCCCGCTACGCGCCGGTGGCGCCGGAGGCCTGGGCCTTCGACACCAACACGTACGGCCGGCCGGTGGTGCGGGGGGCGTGGGGCCCGAAGCTGCGCTTCAACCTGTCCCATACGGACGGCATGGCGCTGGTGGCGGTGGGCTGGGACGCGGAGCTGGGCGCGGACGTGGAGGACGCGCAGCGGAAGGGGGAGACGGTGGAGATCGCCGACCACTACTTCGCCGCCTCGGAAGTGGCGGCGCTGAAGGCCCTGCCGCCGGAGCGGCACCGGGAGCGCTTCTTCGAGTACTGGACGCTGAAGGAGTCCTACATCAAGGCGCGTGGCGCGGGGCTGTCGCTGCCGCTGGACCAGTTCGCCTTCCACCTGGAGCCGGGACAGGCGCCGCGCATCTCCTTTGACCCGCGGATGCAAGACGTGCCGGACGCGTGGCAGTTCGTTCAGCTGCGCCCGTCGGAGCGGCACCAGGCGGCGGTAGCGGTGAACCGGCCCCGTGGGCAGCCGCTGACGGTGCGCTGGCAGTTCACGGTGCCGCTGGCCGGGGACACGCCGCCCCGGTTCCAGGCGGTGTAGACGGCGGGCTCAGGGCGCGCGGCCCATCCACCGGTTCAGGTCCTCGCTGATGTGCGCGAGGAGGGCGTCCCGCTGCGACTTGATGAAGAAGTGGCCGCCGGGGAAGAGGCGGACGCGGACGTCCTCGCTCCGCGTCTCGTCGCGCCAGCGCTCCAGGTTCGCGGTGGGGACGTGCTTGTCGTCGGGCGAGCCGACGACGGAGATGGGGACCTCCAGCTTCGCGGGCTGGGGGCCGTCCTCCGTGAAGGCGATGCCGAAGTCGGCGCGCAGCATGGGCAGCACCAGCTCCAGCAGCTCGCGGTGCTGGAAGATCTCCTCGGGCGTGCCGTCGTAGCGCCGCAGCTGCGCGATGAACTCCGGTTCGGGCAGGTGGTGGATGGGCTCGCGGGTGTTGACGGACGGCGGCCCTGCGGCCCCCAGGAACAGGCCCACGGGGCGCGGGCCGTTGCGGGCCTGGAGGCGCCTGGCGAGCTCCAGGGAGATGCGAGCGCCCATGCTGTAACCGAAGAAGGCGAAGGGCCGGTCCAGCAGCGGCGCGATGGCGGGCAGCAGCGCGTCCACCAGGGCAGGCAGGCTGCCAATGGGCTTCTCGGACAGGCGGCGCTCGCGCCCGGGGAGCTGGACGGGGCACAGCTCCACACCCGCCGGCAGGCCCTGGCTCCACTGGTTGTAGATGGCCACGCTGCCACCGGCGTACGGCAGGCAGAACAGCCGCAGCCGCGGGTCCGTCAACGGCTTCCGGGTGGGGAACCAGCGGTCGGGGGCATGAGGGCTCGAGTTGGACGCGCTTTGCATGACGTGAAGGCTCTGTCGCATGGCCACGGAAAACGGGTCAAGTCCCGGAGGCCGCGTGGCGTGTTAGCGTTTCGGGGACGCGCAGGGGCGTCATTCTGGAGTCACCATGGGGCGTTCCGCGGGCTTCATACTCTGGCTGACGGGTCTGTCAGGTGCGGGCAAGAGCACCTTGTCCCGTGCCCTGCGTGCGCACCTGGCCTCGTCGATGCCTGTGGAGGTGCTGGACGGGGATGAGGTGCGCACCTGGCTGTCCCACGGACTGGGCTTCACCCGCGAGGACCGCGAGGAGAACGTGCGCCGCATCGGTCATGTGGCCCGGCTGCTGGCGAAGCACGGGGTGGGGGTCATCGCCGCGGCCATCTCGCCCTATGCGAACTCGCGCGCCGAGGTGCGCCGGCTGGCCGAGGAGGCGGGCATCCCCTTCGTGGAGATCTTCGTCCAGGCGCCGCTGGACGTGCTCATCGCCCGGGACGTGAAGGGGCTCTACAAGAAGGCGCTGGCCGGCGAGCTGGCGCACTTCACCGGCGTGTCGGACCCCTATGAGGCGCCTGACGCGCCCGACGTCACCGTCCGCTCGGATGTGGACACCGTGGAGGCGGGCCTGTGGCGCGTCTTGGAGACGCTGCGAAAGCGGGGCCTGCTCGACGCCGCCGCGGCGGCGTGAAGCGCGTCCCCGAGGTGGCGGAACGTCCGCGCACCTCGGGGGAACGGAGGCGCGGACTCAGGCGAGGATGCGCTCCATCTTCACGTAGGGGCGCTCGGCCTGGATGCCCTTCGTGCGGCAGTGCTCCAGGAACTTGTTCGACTCGACAATCTGCGGGGCCTTGTCGTCGTAGACGAGGATCATCACGTGGCGCAGCCACGGCTCCTGGCCCATGGCGTAGACGTAGACCTCCTTGGGCGACAGGTAGTTGGTGATTTCGATGGCGCGAGCGCTGTCGGAGCCGTTGAGCCGGCGGGCCTGGTCCATCTTCCGGGGCAGGGGATTGCACAGCAGCGGGCCGTACATCCAGCTCATCGGGCCGCCTTCGCACTCCATGCCGAGGAACAGCACGTCGATGGTGCCGACGATGTCGCGCAGGTGCTGGTACATGCGCGGCTCGATGGCGTTGGAGTCCGCGGCCATCAGCATGGACTTGCCGCCCAGGCGCACCAGGTGCGCCGTCTTGGCCTGGATGGCCAGATCGCTGTGCTCGCCCAGGAAGGGAAGGCCGGTGATGGAGCCGCCCGGCACGGGAATCTCCTGGAGGTCGTCAATCTCCACCACGTTCTTGAAGCCGTTGTGGTGGAGCATCAGTCGCAGCGACGGGTCCGCCAGTGAGTTGCCGTTGTTGCGCGGGACGATGATGCAGCCCACCCGGTGCCGCAGCTGGATGAGCGTCTCCATCATCAGGTGGTCTGCGTGGCCGTGCGTGAGGACCACGTAGTCGATGCGCTCGGGCAGGTCGGAGTGGGTGAAGCGGGGGAGGTCCGTGGGGAACTCGTAGCTGATGACGGGGTCGGTGAGGATGCTGACGTCCTTCGTCTCCAGCAGCACGCAGGCGTGGCCGAAGTAGCGCACGCGCACGCCCTCTCCGCTGTAGCGCTCCGTGCGGCGGGGCTCGACGTCCGTGAAGAGCGCGGCGAAGGCGTCCGCGGCGGAGGCGGGCACGCCGAGCATCTCCGCGACCTGTCCGGGCGAGCCCGGCGTGTGGCGCATGCGGAAGAGGGCGTCCAGTCCTTCATGCTTGTAGGGGACGCGCAGCCAGAGGGGCGTGTCCTCCTCCAGGCGGGGCGTGCTGAAGATGTAGGGCCGCCAGTCGCCGTCCACCTGCATGAGCGTCACGCTCTGCGAGGACTCCTTGTGGAAGGGGCTGCGGTACAGGAGCGGCTCGATGTACCGCGCGCTGGCGCGGTTGCTCAGGTCGTACGTGAGCTCCACGTAGCCGCGGAGGATGTCGGGCACCTTGGCGTAGAGGCCCTCCAGGGAGCCGCCGTTGTTGGGCGCCATGAGCTGCTCCAGCTCGGCCACCGCCTTGGTGTACGCGAGCATGTTGGCCTGCTCCTTCTGCGTCCGCTCCAGGAGCTCCTTCACGCGCGGGGCCTTCGCCGCCGGGTGGTTGATGAACGGGCCGCCCATCAGCATCGGGTTCTTCAGGGCCGCCACGTGCACGTCCGGGTTCGCCACGAAGGACTGCATCAGCTTCTGGTGCAGGTTCGTCACGAACAGCGGGGCCGTCGCCGGAGACAGCAGGTACCACCACGCGTACCACTGATTGTAGAGCGGCTCGATGGCGACGTTCGGCTTGAGGTACATGGGGCGGTCCAGCATGGCGGTCTCCTCCGAGCGAGGTCCGGAAAACGTCGGGAAATTGGCAAGCGTGGGGCCCGTAGATACACGGATTCGAAGGGTGATGCACGGGGCCAACACGGCGCATCTTTTGCGTTAGCTCAACCGTGCGAGCATCCGGGCGTATCCCTTTCATCGTGCAACCCGAGCAAGGAGCGTCCCGATGAAGGCAGCTTGGAATGTTGTGCTGGCCTTGATGGTGGGAGTGGCCGTGGGCTGCGGCGTTGGGGCCATGGATTCGGAGGACGTGCAGGATGAGGCGCTCGGCACGTCGGAAGCCACGCTCGCGGTCTGTGGAGATGGTGTCTGCGAATTCGGCGAGCGGTTGAGCTGTCCCCTTGATTGCCCACGTGGTGAGTTCTGTGGAAACGGCGCGTGCTGTCCTGGGGAGACGGCCCGGACCTGTCCCGAGGACTGCACGCAGGGCGACCCAGGGCGTTACTGCTACCGGGCGCACTGAGTCCCTGACGGGGCCTCGACGGGCGCGCGAGAAACGGGTCCCCGTTGCCCGCGCGCCGTTCCGCCGTGTCAGATTGGGCGGGGCGTTTTCGCTACATCGCGAAGCAGCCGTAGACCTTCTCGTAGTAGGAGGTCTTCGTGCCGTTGAGGACCGTCTCCGGCGTGCTGCAGCCGCAGAGGAGTTCACCGACCTTGGTGACCTTCGCGGGTTCCGCGTAGTACGTGATGACGTAATCCCGGCCGGTGATGTCACGACAGGGGATCGCCTGGGCCTCCGTTTCGAGCTCGGTGGCGGTCTCCTCTTCGATGCCGCCACAGCCCGTCATCAGCCCTACTGCCAGCAGACCCACCATGATGCCTGTACGCATGAATTCCCCTTTTGTGAGAAGGTGATGCGTTCTCAGGATAGCTAGAGAACGCGTCAATGGCACCTGGGGGCTGCGGACTGTCGGAATGCGAACGGGCCCACTCGGTCTGTCGACGAGGCGCCCACGCGGGAACAGCACCGCTCCATGGCGGATGCCCTTCATCGTGAGGTCCTCGGGCTGTGTCTGGATGGTGTTCATGGCATTGAGGGGCACGAGGAGATTGAAGAGCACTTTCTCCGGCATGTGCTTGCTGTCAGGGTTCAACGTCAGGTCGCGGGCAATGTCTCGGGTCTGCCGCAAGGCGACGACGCGGTCGAGGGCGACGGCCGAGCGCACTCAAGTCAGGGCGCCAGGTGCGTTCAGCGTGCTCCTACAATCTTCGTCAACCAGGTTTTCGAGGCCCCGTGGGAAGTGCTGAACCGAAGTCCGTCATGCCAGATGACCGAAATGCCTAGGGCCGCCAGGAGGCGTTCGCGCTTGTTGCTGAGTCGGCGGTTCACAACGAGGCAGAGTTCGTCCTCTTTCGATCCATGCTCATGGCGGTACTCGAATAGCTGAGCAAGGGCGGCCCGCGTTTGGTGTACCTCGTGGCGGCCCAGCGTCTTGGCTTCGAAAATGACTCGTGGTCCACCCCCAGGACTGTGGGCCCACAGAACAATAGCTCCAGGACCCTCGTTGATATGCGTCCAGCCATTCTTCTGCAGCAGCGCGTGTAGTTCGACGAGAAGGTCATGGTGGGCTTTCATTGCCTTCTCTTTCAGGACAAGCGTCTCGTCTGGATCTGCGTGCTGTTCTCTCTTTGTGAAGTCGGCTGGCGTTCGCGCTGGCTCGAAGGGCTGGTTGCGAAACGTCGTTGTGGGTAGGGGAAGCAGCACGCCAGTCATTCAGCGTCCGCACGGGCGCATTGCGGTAAATGGGAAGTCGTTGCTGTGTCCCCAGTCGATGACGTTTGCGAGGGACTTCCCAACGACTTTGCTATAGCCGCGCTCGGTGAATGCTCCATGGGAGTTGGAGCGAGATGACCCTGGCTTGATGAGACTGCATTCGGTGGTGTGAATGACGAAGTACGACGGGAGTAGCGACTTCGTCACGTTCGCGATGAATCCGGTCGAGTTTGCCGCACGCCAAGTGGCGTCGTCGATCGACGCATGCTACCTGCTCCCTTTCGACAAGCCAGCGTGCCAGCGAGATGCACCAGGCGGGTGTGGAGCATGACGGCATTCGCGGAGGCAGCTCTTCGTGTGGTTACGGCTGCATTGCGAGGATGCGCCAGGCGTTCACGTCAATCGCATAGGTGGCGCCTCCCTCCAGCGTGGGCGCCGTTCCGATGTCGCACTTCTTCGGGTTCGGGATGATGCTGACGAGCACAACCCCGGGGGAGGCCGGCGCTGTTGCGACCTCGTAGGACTCGCGGCGGTTGAGGCACTCATAGAGCGGTGTGGCGTCCTTGGGCAGCTTCCGGTCCCAGGGCAGGTAGTCCTCCATGGCGAGCTGGATGGCACGCAGGGTGGTGCCGCTGATGATCTGTAGCCCTTCGCTTGGAATCGCGAGCGGGATTGCGAAGGCGGCAGCCTCTTCCGGCGGCGCATGCACCGGGCGCGGCGGCCGTTGGAACAGGGCGCATGCGGGCAGCACGCAAAGAAGGGGGAGCAGAACGCGCTTCATGGGGCCTCCGTGCGGGCAACGATTTCGGATGTGCATCGACACGCTCAGCCCTCAGTCATCCACCGCAGTGACGAGCCCGAGAGCCTTGTTCTCGTGCTTGATGATGCCCACCAGCTTCCAGTGCTTGCGTTGTCGGAGGTAGACCTCTCCGGGTTGCTCGCTGCCGAGATTCGGCACGAGCTTGGTGATGGTGCAGGCGCGGTCGAACTGGATGCGGATGGTCCAGATTTGCGTCTCGGCAAGCCGGTCCACGAGCGACAGTGACGAGGGAGCCCACGGGTGGCTGTGGAAGTCCCCGAGCACAATCGTTCGCCCTCTCGGGTCGGCGACGTAGCGAGGTGGGATGCACTTCTTCCTCTTCGAGGGGCCAACCGGTTCGGGCTCGCCCAGAGGTGAGGGCATGCTGGCGTGGTAGATGCCGTCTCCCAGTGAGTAGATGGCGCCGCAGTACTCCTGCTCATAGTCGCGCGCCATCGCGCGCGGCAGCTCCATGACGGCAGGGCAGAGTTGGTCGATGACCTCGTCCACGTCGGAAGACGGGGTGATGGCTTCCCAGGGGCCTCGCACGTGGACGTGGGGGCCTGAACGCCAATAGTCCCGCGTGCCACTCGGTTCAGGCGCCCCGGCGCAGCCGATGGCCATGCCGAGCGCTGCGACGCGTCCCAGCCGAGCTGCTGTCATGGACCCCTCCCGTCCGAAATCAGGAATTAGAGTCCATATATGCAAGCCTCTAAGTCATGACAATTCGGTTTCGCTGCTTTGGGAGGGTTTGCACCAACGAGGCACGAGGCCGGGCCGGTACACCCCGGCACCGATGCCCGCGCGGGAAGGAGGGGCATCCCTCCCGCGCGGGTGGCGCCGGACGTCAACGCAGTAAGAACAGCCCCGCCGGAGCACCATGCCCGGCGGGTGTGATGACGGCAGGCGGAAAGCCGCGCCTGGTGCCTCCCGCCACCACGACACCTCAGTCGTCGTGCCTGCCCAGGGAACAGATGTCCCCGCGCTTGACCAGCAACAGGGGCTCGCCGCACCAGCATTTCTCATCGGGGGCATAGGTGCGTGGGCAGGGGGGCTTCGGGCTCGCCGCGCAGCTCCGAGGCGCGCAGCAGGCCGTTGAGCGCCGTCAACGCGCCGGTGAGCACCTCCGTGGGAATGGAGTCCTCGCCGGCGAGCTGCTCCTGAGTGCTCCACTGGCCTTCCTCGAAGGCACGGAGGACAGCCAGGTCCCGCTCCATGCCGTTGAGGCGGAAGGGCATGCCTCGCGCGCGTCCCAGGGCAGCGCACACGCACGGCGGCACTTCCCCCTGACCGAGCGCATCCAGCATCTGGCGGTAGTCCATCGCGTTCAGCACCAGGGCGCGCCCATCGCCAGTGGCCACTTGCAGGGCCGCGTGCAGGACGACGCCCACGGAGGCGGCGCCGGGCCCATGGACGACGCGCAGCTTGGCCTTGGAGTGCTTTTTCGGGGCGCCCACCGAGCACCCCCTGTCTTGCGCGCAGCGCCCTGGGCCGCGGACTCCCGTCCGGCGTCCGTGACGCGGCGGACCTCCGCGAGGGCCTTGTGGAAGGCGCGCAGCAAGGCGAGCCAGCCCTCGCCGCGGACGATGCCCGAGCCGCAATCCACCTCCCAGCGCTCGCCCGCCTCATCGAGGCGGCGGAACCCCAAAGTGAACTCGGTCGGCAGGAGGCTCCGGCGGGGCTGGGAGGATGGCGTTAAGCCGCCGCGGCCTTGGGCATCATCAGGCCGCTCAGCGGTACGGCTTGGTGAGTGTTTGGCTTTGGCCTTGCCGCCACGCCAGCGCCACGGCGCCATCAGCGGGAGCGGCACTTGCTCCATCCCCCCCGCCCGAATCCCCAGTGGGGACGGGCGGTTAGGATGTGACCCCGACAGGAATCGAACCTGTGGCCTGCGGTTTAGGAAACCGCCGCTCTATCCAACTGAGCTACGGGGTCGTGCTCTCAAGTCACTGCGCTTTCTGGAGGGAATCCGCCAGAAAGGTCCAGCCATGCTCCCCCAAGCCGGGGCGCATGCACAACGACGTGCCTTATAGCAGGCGGCCCGGCGCGCGCAACGCGCCAGCATCACCGTTTCCACCCTGCCGCCCCCTAGGGGGCCTGCCGGGCACCCTCAGCGTGACGCGGGAACGTCCCGGAACCGGACCATGCGACCCCGCTCTCCGTCCCAGACGTTGAGTCGCAGACAGGCCAGCACGTCCCTGGGGTGCAGGGTGGTGGTGCGGGGATTCTGCAGCTCGGGGATGGCGGCCATGGCCTCCGGCAGCCGGTAGAAGGGGATGCGGGGGTTGAGGTGGTGGACGTGGTGGTAGCCGATGTTGCCGGTGAACCACGCCATGACGGGGCCGCAGGCCAGGTAGCTCGAAGCCTCCAGGGCCGCGCTCGCGTGCGTCCAGTCCTGGTCCTCGCGCAGCGCGACGTCCGGGAAGTTGTGCTGGGAGAAGAAGAGGTACGCGCCCAGCGCGTAGCCGATGGACAGCGGCAGCGCCATCGCCGTGAGGTACACGCCCAGGCCCCCGAAGTGGAACACCGCCACGCTGATGGCCACGTGGAGGAGCACGGCGAAGCCCGCGCTCCAGTAGCGCAGCGGGTGCTTCACGAACGGCACGATGCACAGCCCACTCAGGAACGCGAGCGGGTACGCGAAGATCATCACGAGCGGATGCCGCTCCACCACGTAGGCCAGCCGCTCCAGCGCCGTGGCCTCACGCCACTGCTGCGCCGTCCACGTGGTGAACGTCCCCGACGCGGAGGCAGCCAGCCGCGCCGTGTTCGCATGGTGGTGGTTGTGCGACTCGCTCCAGACGCGCGGCGGCGTGAGCAGCAGCACCGCGTGGGTGTGGAACAGGGCCTTCGCGATCCGCGAGCCCGACAGCAGGGAACCGTGCAGGTAGTCGTGGACCAGGATGAAGGAGCGGATCATCACCAGCGCTTGCAACACGCTGCCCACGATGCGCAGGGGCCACCAGGAGGGAAGGGCAGCGAGCGCCATGGCGCCCAGCAGGGCCGCGAAGGTGGTGCCCACTTCCCACCAGCTCCGCCGCGTGTCCTGCGCGGCGAAAGGCCGCGTGCGGGCGATGAGGTTCCGCTCGGCATCTCGGGAGAGTGAGGTGAAGGCGCTGCTGCGGGTCGCGGAGTCCATTCGGAAGTCCAGGGCTGGCACGGCGGCGGCTGCCGTCGATTCGAGTCCCTGGAACCATGCCCGCCCACTGTCATGCGACCGTCATGGGCGGTGCTATTGGCAGACAGCCCTCACGGATGTCGCGATGCGTCGGAGGCCGCGTGGCCCCGCCTGGCCCATGGGGCCCGACGGGGCACGGCACGTCACGAGCGATGCTTGTTGGCTCGGAACTCGCTGGCCCACTGCTCGACGATGGATGCCACCTGCTCGCGCTCGGAGCGCTGCGAGGTCGGAATCACCGAGCTCTGGGCCAACTGCAGGACCGGCGGGCTGTCGCCACTGGGCGTCGGGACCACGGGGCTGGCGCCCTTCTTGCGGACCCAGACGCGGGGACCCTCGCTGGGGCGCACGGGCTCCGGGGTGACGGCGGTCTCCGGTGCCTCCGAAGACTCGCGGCGCTTCCGGCCCAGGATGACGTCCGGAATGCTGTTCGGCGCGGCGTCTTCCGTCCACGCGTGGTGCAGGCGGTCGGACGCCACCATGAGTCGCCGCTTCTGGTAGTGGGCCGCGCAGTAGCCCAGGCTGCGCACCGGCCGCTTGCAGCCGATGACGGCGCAGGCTCGGGCTTCCGGAGCGGCTTCTTCCTCGGCGGTGTCGTGGGGCCCCGCATCCAGGGTCGCGAGCGACGACGCCAGGGCGTCCAGGGCCGCGTTCGGCAGCTCACGCCGCGGCTGGCGCCGGAGGCCGCTGGGGGACAGGCTCTCCGCGATGCGCAGAAGCGTGTCCGTCAGCGGCGACAGCTGCCCGGCGAGTTCCTCGGCCAGCACGGTGCGGAACGCGCGCTCCAGTGGCGGCAAGGACGAAGCGGGAACGCGAGTGGTTCGCGTGGAGTGATGAGACGGGGCGGAACGAAGGCTACGGGGTCTTGGCATGTGGATGAGTGCCTGTGGTCGCTGCCGGTTGCTTCAGGGGACCGTGGAGCGGACGGCCGTTGCGTTAGCACACCTGTGGCCGACCGCCCAGGACAGCCTGTCAAAGGGCTCGTGAGTGGATGTTTCGCGGCGATAACCCAAGCGGTGCGTCCCCATGTCAACACGGCCCACGTCCATTCAATCCCGAGCCGCGCCCGCACCCCCCAAGGTATGTCGGAGTCCTACCTGTCGAGTGGTCGGCATGACTTCCAGGGAGTACGCTTCTTCCTCGGCTGAAACAGGCTACTGCGGCAGGATGCGCGTGTCGTGCAACTTCACTGAGAGGATTTGCCCGTGCGAAACATCTCGACTGTCGCGGTGTCCGTGGTCGCTGCTGGTTTCCTGGTGGCCTGTGGCGAGGGCGTGGACCTGAATGAAGAAGGTGCAATTCCCACCACCCCGGAAGCCGCGCAGGAGGCTGTCTCCGCGCCCGCCGAGGTGTCCGCGCAGGCGTGCACGACGCTGTACCGTCCCCGGATCACCACCTACTGGACGTCCTTCCCCATCGAGATTGAGGGGCAGGTGGGCCGGTGCACGACGGCCAGTGACTGTACCGTGACGTGTGTCGGCGAGACGTCGCAGTACGCCATCAACTCCCAGTTCTTCTACTGCACCTACTGCCCCTGACGTGACGTCTCGGCGCTCCACGCCGGACGCACCCGGCGTGGAGGCGCTTTCCGAGGGGCGGCATCGCGCTTCGGCCGCGCGAGCGTCGTGTCCAGCGGCCCGCCTCTTGGGTCGCAACTGTTCGGCCGCGCGCGCGGCGGCGGGTTGGCCCAGGACCCGAGCCGCTCCAGCCGGGCAACTCCACCTGCGCCACTCCGTCATGCGACTCCGCTTCCGGCCAGTTCAGCCCCATATCGAACATAGGGAACAGCGCCGGAAACGGGTCTTTGGATTCAGGGTTCTATTCGAATCAACCGCTAGGGCCCAAGCCGTCTCGGGGCTTGGAACGCGGGAGTCCGGCCGGTACAACGCGCCCCTGGGCCTGCGGGCATGTCGTCCTGGCCCCGGCTGTCATGATCGCGAACCTCCACAACGCCGACATCCCCCAGCCCGTGCTGGACGTCATCGCGCGGCTGCGCGAACTGGGCCACTCCGTCTACCTGGTGGGGGGCTGCGTCCGGGACATGGTGCGCCTGGTCCACCCCAAGGACTTCGACGTGGCCACCAGCGCGCTGCCGCAAGAAGTCCAGGGCGCCTTCCGCAAGGTCATCCCCACGGGCATCCAGCACGGCACCGTCACCGTCCTCCAGAGTGGCACGCACGTGGAGGTGACGACGTTCCGCTCGGAGGGGGATTACCTCGACGGCCGCCGGCCCAGCTCGGTGGCCTTCGAGCGCGACATCGTCAAGGACCTGTCCCGGCGCGACTTCACCATCAACGCGATGGCCTACAACCCGCTGGACCGCGAGCTGGTGGACCCGTTCGGTGGACAATCGGACCTCCGGGCGCAGCTCATCCGCTGCGTGGGCTCCGCGCAGGAGCGCTTCTCCGAGGACGGCCTGCGGCCCTTGCGCGCCGTGCGCTTCGCCGCGGTGCTCGGCTTCGCGCTCGATGCCGCCACCCGCGCCGCCATTCCCGCCACGCTCGGCGTCTTCCGCAAGGTCGCGCTGGAGCGGGTGCGTGAAGAGCTGGTGAAGCTGCTCCTGTCACCCCGGGCGGAGAGCGGCCTGCTGTTGCTCGCGGACACCGGGCTCCTGGACGTGTTCCTTCCGGAGCTGGCGCGCGCGGAAGCCTCGGCCGCCGCGTCCGTCCGGGCCGCGGTGCAGGCCTCGTCGCTGGAGGTGGAGGTCCGCGTCGCGGTGCTGCTGGCCGATCTGGTGGACCGAGCCCAGGCGCGCGACATCGGCCTGCGGCTGAAGTTCCCCAACAAGGTGGCGGACCTGGTGGCGCTGCTCGTCGAACACGCGAAGGCGGAGACGCGGGTGGGGGAGCCGGACGCCGCGCTTCGCCGGCTCCTGGCTCGCCTGGGCCCGCCGCAGCTTCCGCAGTGGGCCGCGGTCGTTCGCGCCCGGGTCGGAGTCCGCCAGCCGGACGCGCTCCCAGCGGTGGAGGCGCTCATTGCCCGCGTGGAGGCGCTCGCCGCCGCGAAGCCGCCTCTGACGGCGAAGGACCTGTCGCTGACCGGAGGCGACATCATGGCCGCCCTGGGCGTGGGGCCTTCTCCCATCGTGGGCGAGGCCACCCGGTTCCTCATCGAGTCCGTCCTGGATGATCCGGGCCTGAACACGGCCGACGCCCTGCGGCAGCGGTTGCAGGCGTGGCAGGCGCAGGTTGCTCGCTGAGCCGGCGGGCTGCAGGGAGTGACGGGGGGCGGGAAAGGGCGCCCTCCGTGTCCTCCCCGCGTGCGCCCGGACGCGCGGGCGTGTAGGAAGGAGCACCATGCGAGTCGTCGTTGCGATGAGCGGCGGGGTGGATTCCTCAGCCGCGGCTGCCCTGCTCAAGGAACAGGGTCACGAGGTCATCGGTATCACCCTGCGCGTCTGGTCCTACGAGGGCAAGGCGACGTGTGGGAGCTGCTGCAGTCCGGATGACATCGATGACGCGCGGGCCGTGGCCCAGACGCTGGGGATTCCCTTCTACGTGGCCAACGCGGAGGAGATCTTCCAGGACCGGGTCATCAACCCCTTCGTCCAGTCATACCTGGGCGGGCGCACGCCCATCCCCTGCGTCGCCTGCAACCGGGACGTGAAGTTCAACTTCCTCCTCAAGCGCGCCCGCGCGCTCGGCGCCCGGCTGGCCACGGGCCACTACGCCCGCGTGGAGGAGGTGGACGGCCGCTTCGTCCTGCGTCGCGCCGTCGATGCCGCCAAGGACCAGAGCTACTTCCTCTTCACGCTCGGTCAGGACGAGCTGCGCGACATCCTCTTCCCCGTGGGCGGCATGACGAAGGCGGAGGTCCGCGCCGTCGCGGAGCGGCACGGCCTGGTCACCAGTCAGAAGCCGGAGAGCATGGAGATCTGCTTCGTACCGGACGGCGACTACGCGGGCTTCGTGGAGAAGGTCGCCGGGCCGCAGCCGGCCGGGGACATCGTGGACACCGAGGGCAACGTGCTCGGCACCCACCAGGGCATCCACCGCTACACCGTGGGCCAGCGCAAGGGGCTCAACCTGGGAGGCGGCGAGATTCGCTACGTCCACCGGCTGGAGCCGGAGACGCAGCGCGTGGTGGTGGGCCCCGCCGAGGGCACCGGTCGCGACAACTTCGGTCTGCTCCAACCCCACTGGGTGGACGGGCCGCCTCCGGCCAGTCAGCCGGTGGAGGTCCGCATCCGGCACCGCCACTCGGGCGCGCAGGGGCGGGTGCATGTCTCTCCGCACGGGCTCGTCTCCGTGAAGCTGGACGCGCCCGCGCGCGCCGTCACCCCCGGGCAGGCCGCGGTGGTCTACGATCAGGACCGCGTGCTCGGCGGCGGTTGGATTGTCTGACCCCGCGTTGCCTCGGAGGGTGCGGCACATGGCGCAGCGCCTCGTGGGATGTCTGATCGCGGTCGTCACCGTCGTCGCGGCCGCTGGCTGCAAGGAGCGCTCGGACAAGCCCGTCGCGGGGCTGCTCGCCGCCGGTGCGCCGGTGCTGCGCGCGGAAGGCAAGGAGTGGCGGCCCATCGCCGTCGGCTCGCAGCTGCTGGGGCATGACGAGCTGAAGGCCACCGGCCCCGCCGTGCTGGAGTTCTTCGGCGGTGGCCTGCGCTTCCTGGAGAAGGGCGACACGCTGGAGGTGGGCGAAGCGGACGAGGCGAAGCTCCATGGCGTCAACCTGCCGTCCCGCCACATCGTCGAGGGCAAGCTCCAGGAGGCGCCGCGCCCGCTGCGCATCATCGCCGCGCGCTACACCCAGGTGCAGGTGACGCCCGCGAGCGCCCAGCAAGAAGACCCGTACAGCTCCAACGGCTACTTCGCCGCCTTCTTCACGCCCAACGGGCTGTCACCCAACAAGGCCAAAGACGAACCGTCGCGGGATGGCCCTCGCAAGCCGCTGCCGCCCCCGCCACACCGCCCCCGCGTGCCTCACATCCACGCAGGCAACCTGGGCGAGGGCGGTCTGGTGGCCACCGTGGAGGATGGCTTCATCGTGGCGGAGACGGACGACCTGGCCACCGCCGTGCTGCTGGAAGGGGGCGATGTGTCGCTGGGCCGCACGGTACGATTGATGGTGCCCGCTGGCGCGGAGGTGGTCCTGCGCACGCAGCAGGGCCGCAAGATTGAAGTCGAAGGACCCGCGGACGTCCGGCTGCGGTGAGGGGACGGGGAGGGCGGTTTGTCCTTGGGGGGCCTGCTTCGGTAGAGTCCTCGGTCGCCCAGCGGGAGGTGTGCATGACGCGCAGTGAGCTCATCGAGCGCATCGTGGAGCGTGCCACGCATGTTCCACGGCGTGAGGTGGAAGCCATCGTCCACGCCGTCTTCGAGGAAATGTCCCAGGCCCTGATCGCCGGACGGCGAATCGAGCTGCGGGGCTTCGGCGTCTTCTGTGTCCGCACGCGCCGGGCCCGCACGGGCCGCAACCCCAAGACGGGCCAGCGCGTGTCGGTGCCCGCGCGGCGCACGTTGTCCTTCGCCGCCGGAAAGGACCTGCGCGAGCGGCTCAATGCCCCACCCGCCACGGCGGCTTCCCCCATTCCGGACACCCCACCCGGCGAGGCGCTGTCGCCGCTGCCGATCGCCGCGGGGGCCTCGTTCTCCGTGCCCGTCACGGGTTGACGGTGAGGCTTGGAGTCGTTCCGCGAATTTGACCGGCTCAGGGGTGGGGCGTACTTTGCCCTCCATGCCGTCGCTACAGGCCGCAACACGGATTTCGTGTGGCCGTTGCGACCGCGCCCGAGGACTTTCAAGCCATGCGTGATGCTCACCGGATGAAGGAGAAGTTCGACGTCTCTCTGGACAACCGGCAGATCGTCAGCCTGCTCATCGCCGGCATTGTCGTGATGGGCGCTGTCTTCGTGCTGGGGGTCGTCGTCGGCAAGAAGCTCGCAGGCAACGCGGATGCCGTGGCCGCGCCGGACCTGCTCTCCGCGTTGGATGCCAACGCGCAGGCGCTCCAGAACGTGCAGCAGGAGCAGCCGCTCACCTTCCCGGACGAGCTGACCCGCAAGGCCGCTGCCGAGCCGGTGGCCCCGCCGCAGCCCAAGCCCGTTGTCGCCAAGGCTCCGCCGCCGACGGAGAAGCCCGCCGCCGCGAAGCCGCCCGAGCCGAAGCCGGCCGCCGCGCAGCGCGCCGCGCTGGCGCCCACGCCGGACCCGGACACGGGGGAGCTGCCGCCGGAGGAGCCCAAGGCCGAGCCGGAGCGCGTCGTGGTCGCCGAGGCCCCCACCGCTCCGACTCCCGCGAAGGCCGTGCCGGTGTCGGGCAAGGTGGAGGCGTCCGCCGTCCCCACGCGCACCACCACCACGGAGGGTGGCGGCCTGAAGGAGGCCATTGCCCGCGCCACCCAGCAGCCGGCGCAGCCCGCTTCGCCGCCCGCGCAGGCCGTGAAGGGTGGAGCCTTCACGCTCCAGCTCTCGGCGTTCCAGGACAAGCAGGAAGCCGACCGCTTCGCCGCTCGGTTGCGTGATCGGGGCTATGCCCCCTATATCCTGACGGCCGAAGTGGCCGGTAAGGGCACGTGGTACCGCGTCCGCATGGGAAGCTTCGCCTCCCGGGATGCGGCCACCCGGTATCTGTCAGACTTCAAGCGTGAGACTTCGCTCGACGCATTCGTGGCCGGCACGAACTAGAGCGGGACGAGGAAGACGGGAAGCGCCATGACGACGACGAAGCGGGTGGAGAAGCCCTGGGGATACGAACTCATCTGGGCTCACACCGAACGCTACGTGGGCAAGCTGCTGCACGTGAAGCAGGGCCACAAGCTCAGCCTGCAGTTCCACAACCGCAAGGATGAGACCATCCACGTGCAGAGCGGCAAGCTGCTCTTCGTCGTCGACGAGGGCCAGGGGCTCATCGAGAAGGAGATGCACCCCGGTGAGAGCTACCACATCAAGCCGCTCACCAAGCACCGCATGGTGGCGCTGACCGACTGTGACATCCTCGAGGTCAGCACCCCGGAGCTGGACGACGTGGTCCGGCTCGAGGACGCCTACGGGCGCACCGGCACCAGTAACCCGTAGCCGCTGTCCACCGCGGCGGCCCGCCTACTCGCGGGCCGCGTTGTTCGGGTTGCGGGTCCACTTGTCCACCGTGCCGTCCCCGTCCAGGTCCTCGCCGATGCGATCCACCTGGCCACCTTCCCAGTACTCCCAGTAGTCGATGCGGCCCGCGCCCCGCGTGTCGCGCTCCTTGCGCACCAGCTTGCCGCCTTCGTAGTAGGTGAAGCTGTCCGGGCGGCCATCACCGTTGGTGTCGCGCTCGCGGCGCGTGTTGACGCCCTTCTCATGGAAGTAGGTGGCGTCCACGCGCCCGTCGAAGTCCAGGTCCAGCGACTCACGCGCCTTGTCGCCGTTGGCGTCGAAGTAGCGCGTCAGGTCCACGCGGCCGTCCCAGTTCAGGTCCAGCTCCTGGCGCACCTTCCGCCCGTCCACCGTGTAGGTCCACACGTCCGGGCGGCCGTCGCCGTTGGCGTCCTGCTGCGTGACCTCCTCGTTGGCCCCGGCTTCCGGGCGGATGGGCTCCCCGGCCTGCCGGCCCCGCACGGCGCCCGCGCCATCCTGCTCCGCCGACTTGCTGCTGGCGCAACCAGCCAGGGCCCCTGAGGTCATGAGGCCCAGTAAAATCAACTGCTTGTAGCGTGGCATTGAGAACTCCCAGTGTCTGGGGGTTGCCTGGCGACGTCATTCGTACGAGATGCTTTCGCGCGACACGTCATTTCATATATTTTCACATATCGCCATGGCCCGAAAGAAAGTCAGCACCACCATCTACATCACCCCGGAGCAGAACGAGCTCCTCAAGGCGCTGAACCAGAAGACGAAGGTGCCCGTGGCCGAGTACATCCGCCAGGGCATCGACCTGGTCCTGGAGAAGTACAAGGCGCAGTTGCCGGGGCAGTCGACGTTCGACGAGCTGTGAGAGAGAGGCGTGAGGTGAAGAGCATGCGTGGCAAGCGGGTAGCGGTCCTGGGCGGCGCCGGCTTCGTCGGGTCGCACCTGTGTGAGCGTCTTCTGGATGACGGCGCGGCGGTGGTCATCGCCGTGGACAACCTCATCACCGGCAACGAGGAGAACCTGCGCACGCTGAACGGGCGGCCGGGCTTCTCCTTCGTCAAGGCGGACATCACCGAGCACATCCCGGTGGAAGGGCCGCTGGACTACGTCTTCAACATGGCCTCGCCGGCCTCGCCCATCGACTATGCGCAGCTCCCGCTGGAAACGCTGCGCGTGGGCTCCATTGGCACGGAGAACGGGCTGAAGCTGGCGGAGGCGAACAAGGCGGTGTTCCTGATGGCCTCCACGTCGGAGGTCTACGGGGATCCGCTGGTGCATCCGCAGCGCGAGGACTACTGGGGCAACGTAAATCCCATTGGCCCCCGGTCCGTCTACGACGAGGCCAAGCGCTATTCGGAGGCCATCACCGCGGCCTACGGGCGCACCAAGGGCGTGCAGGTCCGCATCGTCCGCATCTTCAACACCTACGGTCCGCGCATGCGCCTCAATGACGGCCGCGTGGTGCCGGCCTTCGTGGGCCAGGCCCTCAAGGGCGAGGACTTCACCGTCTTCGGGGACGGCAGCCAGACGCGCTCGTTTTGTTACGTGAAGGACCTGGTGGACGGGCTGGTCCGGCTGATGCTGTCGGACGAGCCGAACCCGGTGAACATCGGCAACCCCCGGGAGATGACCATCCGTCAGTTCGCGGAGGCCGTGCGCGCGGCGGCGGGCGGGGGCGGGGCCATCATCGAGAAGCCGCTGCCCAAGGATGATCCGAAGCAGCGTCAGCCGGACATCACCCGGGCTCGGACGCTGCTGGGCTGGGAGCCGAAGGTGCCGCTGGAAGAGGGTCTTCGGGAGACCATTGCGTGGTTCCGAGAGGTTGCCGGCACGAGGCCCCCGGCATAGTTTGCCGGCGCGAAGATCCTGCATGGCCTGCAGGCGGGAGGTTGCGTGAAGGTCCTGGTGACAGGTGGCGCGGGCTTCATTGGCTCGCATGTGTGCGATGAGTTCCTGCGCGGTGGTCACGACGTCATCGCGTTGGATGACCTGTCCGGCGGCAAGCGGGAGAACCTGGACCCGCGTGTGCGCCTGGCGGTCCACGACATCCGCAGCCGCGAGGCGTCGGAGCTCATCAAGTCCGAGAAGCCCGACGTGCTCTGCCACCTGGCGGCGCAGATGGACGTGCGCCGCAGCGTGGACGACCCGAGCTTCGACGCGGACGTGAACATCCGCGGCATGCTCAACCTGCTGGAGGCCGCCCGCGTCTCCGGGGTGAAGAAGGTCATCTTCAGCTCCACCGGCGGCGCCATCTACGGCGAGCAGGACGTGTTCCCCGCGCCGGAGAGTCACCCCACGCGGCCCATTTCTCCGTACGGGGTCTCCAAGGCGTCCGGTGAGCTGTACCTGGGCTACTACCGGGCGCAGTACGGCCTGCCCTACGTGGCCCTCCGCTACGCCAACGTCTACGGCCCGCGGCAGAACCCGCACGGTGAGGCGGGCGTGGTGGCCATCTTCAGCCAGCGGCTGATCGCCGGTCAGGGCTGCACCATCTTCGGCGAGGGCAAGCAGACCCGCGACTTCGTCTTTGGTCCGGACGTGGCCCGCGCCAACCGGCTCGCCTTCGAGAACGACTACGTGGGCGCCATCAACATCGGCACGGGCGTGGAGACGGACATCAACCGCCTCTACGCGCTGCTGGCCGAGGCGGCGGGCTCCAGCGTCTCCGTCGCCCATGCGCCCGGCAAGCCGGGGGAGCAGATGCGCTCCTGCGTGGACAACGCGCTGGCCAAGAAGGTGCTTGGCTGGGAGCCGAGCGTCGACGTGCGCGAGGGCCTGCGCCGCACCCTTGAGTACTTCCGTCAGAAGGCCGGCGCGCCCGCTCGCGCGCACGGCTGAGCGGCGTCCAGCACCCCCGCTGGTGGCCGAGGCGGGGGAGGGTGGTACCCCTTCCCACGGACGTACCCGGGCCGGCCCTGAGGGCCGGGGACCGGGCGTGCCGGGAGGGGGCTCAGGGCCTGTCCTAGGGGTGTTCGCCCGGGACGGGCGCTGATGACTGGGGAACAAACAAGCTCCCCCGGTGGGTTGCTCATCGGGCGTACGCGTGCGCGTAGATTTTCGCGCGATTCCCTGTTACGCACGCCCGCTTCTTCCGACGAGCGCCCTGAACATGCCGGCTGAAAACGCGCATATCCGCAACTTCTGCATCATCGCCCATATCGACCATGGAAAGTCGACGCTGGCGGATCGTCTCCTCGACAAGACGGGGACTCTGACCAAGCGCGAGGCGCAAGCCCAGTTCCTCGACAACATGGCCATCGAGCGCGAACGGGGCATCACCATCAAGGCCCAGTCCGTGCGGATGAACTACACCGCGAAGGACGGCAAGCAGTACGTCCTCAACCTCATCGACACGCCGGGACACGTCGACTTCGCCTACGAGGTCAGCCGCAGCCTGGCCGCGTGCGAAGGCGCGCTCCTGGTCGTGGATGCGACGCAGGGCGTGGAGGCCCAGACGCTGTCCAACGTCTACATGGCGTTGGACCACAACCTGGAGATCATCCCGGTCATCAACAAGATCGACCTGCCGAGCGCGGACGTGGATCGCACGCGTTCGGAGATTGAAGACGTCATCGGCATCGATGCGTCCGTCGCCGTGCCGTGCTCCGCCAAGGAGGGCATCGGCATCCAGGACATCCTGGAGTCCGTCGTGCAGAACGTGCCGCCGCCGAGCGGCTCCGCGGACGCGCCGCTCAAGGCGCTGATTTTCGACTCCTGGTACGACAACTACCGGGGCGTGGTGACGCTGGTGCGCGTGCTGGAAGGCACGCTCAAGCTGAAGCAGAAGATCAAGCTGTTCAGCAACAACAAGGTCTTCGAGGTCCAGGAGCTGGGCGTGTTCAGCCCGTTCTCCCGCCCGGTGCCGCAGCTCATCGCGGGCGAGGTGGGCGTGCTCGTGGCCAACGTGAAGGAGCTGCAGGACGCCAAGGTCGGTGACACCGTCACCGAGGAGTCGCGTCCCACGGCCGAGCCGTTCCCGGGCTTCCAGGAAGTGAAGCCCATGGTGTTCTCCGGCATCTTCCCGGTGGACTCCGCGGACTACGAGAACCTGCGCGACGCGCTGGCGAAGCTGGTGCTCAACGATTCGGCGTTCACCTATGAGCCGGAGTCGTCCACCGCGCTGGGCTTCGGCTTCCGCTGCGGCTACCTGGGCCTGCTGCACATGGAGATCGTTCAGGAGCGCCTGGAGCGCGAGTACAACCTGAACCTCATCACCACGGCGCCCAGCGTGGTGTACCGCATCACCACCAGCAAGGGTGAAACGCTGCTGGTGGACAACCCGGCCAAGCTGCCGCCGGTTCAGCACATCGAGAAGTTCGAGGAGCCCATCCTCACCTGCCACATCCACGTCCCCAACGACCACCTGGGCGCCATCCTCAAGCTGTGCCAGGAGCGCCGCGGTGTGCAGAAGGACATGAAGTACCTGGGCAGCAGCGGTCAGCGCGTGCAGGTCACCTACGAGATGCCGCTGGCGGAGGTCGTGTTCGACTTCTTCGACAAGCTCAAGAGCGTCTCGCGCGGCTACGCCAGCCTCGACTACGAGCTGGCCGGCTACATCGAGTCCGACCTGGCCCGGCTGGACATCCTCATCAACGGGGACCCGGTGGACGCCCTCAGCGTCATCGTGCACCGCGAGCGCGCCTACCTGCGCGGCCGCGAGGTGTGCCAGAAGCTGAAGGAGGTCATCCCGAAGCAGATGTACGAGGTCGCCATCCAGGCGGCGATTGGCGCGAAGATCATCTCGCGTGAGACCATCTCCGCCATCCGGAAGAACGTGCTCGCCAAGTGCTACGGTGGTGACATCAGCCGCAAGCGCAAGCTCCTGGAGAAGCAGAAGGAGGGCAAGAAGCGCATGAAGCAGGTCGGAACGGTGGAGATTCCGCAGGAAGCCTTCCTCGCGGTCCTCAAGTCGGAGCAGTAGCCCATGAACGCGGCCATGCCTTCCGCCACCCCTCCCGCGAAGCTCTCCGAGGCGATGGCGGCCCGCCGCACGCCGGAGATGCTTCGCGCCCGCAACGTGCTGGTGTGGCGCGAGCGCCTCACCAGCCTCTGGGCTCCGTTGATCATCCTGGCGCTGCTGTACGTGCCGTACACGGTGATCATCGAGTACTCGCGCGCGTCCGCCGCGTGGGCCCAGCCGGTGATGAAGGGGCTGGGGCTGCTGCTGGTCCTCTACTTCGTGGCCCTGCTGGTGTGGCGCAACGTCTCCCCCAAGGAGAAGGCGCTGCGCGGCGTGCGCCACGATGCGAACGAGCTGCTGGAGGAGAACGAGCGCATCCTCCGCAAGCCCGGCGTGAGCGCGAAGGTGGCGGGGCCGGTGCTGGAGCGCATCGCCGAGCAGGCGCTGCGCGTGGAGCAGGCCTCCGCCGCGGGTGACGCGGAGGCGCTGCGCACCGAGGTCAAGGGGCTGGAGGCGCTCACCGCGCAGCACCTGGGCGCGTTCCGCAAGCAGTCCGCCATGGACTTCCTGGGTGGGTTCGGCAAGGCGCTGCTGGTGGCGCTGGTGTTCCGCACCTTCATCGTGGAGCCGTACCGAATCCCCTCCGGCTCCATGCTGCCCACGCTGGAGATTGGCGATCAGGTCTTCGTCAACAAGTTCATCTACGGCGTGCGGCTGCCGTTCCTCAACTACGTGCCCTTCGTCATCGTCCGGCCGCCGGAGCGTGGAGACGTCATCGTCTTCAACAACCCGGTGAACGAGTCGGTGGACTACATCAAGCGCGTGGTCGGCGTGCCGGGTGACGTGGTGGAGTTCATCAACGGCGTCGTCCACATCAACGGCCAGCCGCAGCAGCGCGAGCTCGTCTCCAACGAGTTCACCGTCCACAACATCACCGACGACGGGCGCTGGTACGACCAGCAGGAGACCCTCTACGAGGAGAACCTGTCCGGCGTGACGCACGCCGCGCTGCAGACGCTGTCGCGCATGCCGCGCCGGGAAGGCCCCTACGAGGTCCCTCCGGGCCACGTCTTCGCCGTGGGTGACAACCGGGACAACAGCGCGGACAGCCGCCACGGCCTGGGAGTCACCGGGTACGGCAAGGCGGAGTACGTCCCCTACGGCCACATCAAGGGCAAGGCCATGGTGGTGTGGCTGTCGCTGGGCTATCACGGGCTGCTGCACGGCCTGTTCGGTGGCACGGGCCTCCGCGTGGATCGGTTCTTCGAACCGGTCCGTTGAGGCGTTCGCTGCAAGCAGGCAGGCCGCCGCGCCGCGCACGACGCTTGACGTGCCGCACGCCCCGGGGTACGCGGCGCCCCCGGCCATGAGACACCTGCTTGGAATCGAAGGCTGGCGCCGGGACGAGCTGGAGTCACTGCTCGACCGAGCGAAGGCACACCTCCCTGGCGGTCCCGACACCACCCACCTGCTTCGCGGCAAGGTGGTGGCGAATCTCTTCTTCGAGGACTCCACCCGGACGCGAACGTCGTTCCACATGGCGGCGAAGGGGCTGGGGGCCAGTGTGCTCAACTGGACTCACACCGGCTCCTCGGTGTCCAAGGGTGAGACGCTGCTCGACACCGCCCGCAACATCGAAGCGACGGGGCCGGTGGCCATCGTCATGCGTCACCGCTCCTCCGGAGCGCCGCACCTGGTGGCGAAGCACGTGAAGTGCGCCGTCATCAACGCGGGTGATGGCACCCACGAGCACCCCTCGCAGGCGCTGCTGGACGCCTTCACGCTGCGCCAGCGCTGGGGCTCACTGGACGGGCGCACGGTGCTCATCGTGGGCGACGTGCTGCACAGCCGCGTGGCTCGCTCCAACCTGCACTGCCTCAAGGCGCTGGGCGCCCAGGTGGTGATGTGCGGCCCGCCCACGCTGATGCCGCCGGGGCTGGAGGCGCTGGGCGCGGAGGTGACGCACAACCTGGACGCTGTGCTCCCTCGCGCGGACGCGGTGATGTGCCTGCGCGTCCAACTGGAGCGGCAGGAGCAGGCGTTCCTGCCGTCCACGCGTGAATATGCACGGCTGTTCGGCCTCAACGCGGCCCGCGAGGAGCGGATGAAGGCGGGCGCGGTGGTGATGCATCCAGGCCCCGTCAACCGGGGCGTGGAGCTGGCACCGGCGGTGGCGGATGGCGCCCGCAGCGTCATCCTGGAGCAGGTGTCCAACGGCGTCGCCGTGCGGCGGGCCATCCTGGAGGTGTGTACGGCATGAGCTCCACGGTGCTCTTCAGACGGGGGCGTGTCATCGACCCTCGCAACGGCGTGGACGGCGTCCGCGATGTGCTGGTCCGTGACGGCAAGGTGGTGGAGGTGTCGGAGTCCCTGCTGCCAGTGCCCTCCAGCGCCGAGGTGGTGGATGCCACCGGCAAGTGGGTGCTGCCGGGCTTCATCGACCTGCACGTCCACCTGCGCGAGCCAGGCGAGGAGGGCAAGGAGACGGTCCTCACCGGCTGCCGCGCCGCCGTGGCGGGTGGCTTCACCGCCGTGGTGGCCATGCCCAACACCAAGGTGGTCAACGACAACGCCATGGTGACGGAGCTGGTGCTGAACCGCGCCCGCGCCGCGGGCCTGTGCCATGTCTATCCCGCCGGGGCCATCACCAAGGGCCTCAAGGGCGAGGAGCTGGCGGAGATGGGCGAGCTGGTGTTCGCCGGCTGCGTGGCCATCACCGACGACGGCCGCCCGGTGATGAACGCGTCGCTGATGCGGCGCACGCTCCAATACGCCACCCAGTTCGACGTGCCCGTCATGGTCCACGAGGAGGACCTGACGCTGTCCGCGGGCGGGGCCATGCATGAAGGCACCACGTCCACGCGGCTGGGCCTGCGCGGCATCCCCGCTTCCGCGGAGGTGGCCATGGTGGCGCGAGACCTGGTGCTGCTGGAGGAGACGAAGGGCCGGCTGCACGTGGCGCACGTGTCCTGCGAGGGCAGCGTGCGGCTCATCCGCGAGGCCAAGCGCAGCGGGCTGCGCGTCACCTGCGAGGTGGCGCCACACCACTTCATCCTGGATGACCGCGCGGTGGGGGACTATGACACCCACGCGAAGATGGCCCCGCCGCTGCGCGCGGACACCGACGTGCAGGCCCTGCGCGAGGCGCTGGTGGACGGGACGGTGGACGCCATCGCCACGGACCATGCGCCGCACGGGGTGTTGGACAAGCAGGTGGAGTTCGAGAAGGGCATCAACGGCATCGTGGGGCTGGAGACGGCCCTGGGGCTGACGCTGGAGCTGGTGCATGCGGGCGTGCTCACCGCGAACCGCGCGGTGGAGCTGCTGACGCACGGGCCCGCGAAGGCGTTCGGCCTGCCGGGCGGTCACCTGGCGCCTGGTGCGCCAGCGGACGTCACGGTGGTGGACCCGGACGCGGAGTGGACGGTGGACGCCCACCAGTTCCATTCCCGCAGCCGGAATACACCGTTCCACGGTCGGAAGCAGAAGGGGCGCGTTATCCAGACGTGGGTCGCGGGCCACAAGGTATTCGACAAGGGCCAGGTCGGCCAGAGCAAGGAGTCGCGGTGATGACGAAGCGGGCAGTGCTCGCCCTGGCGGATGGCACCACGTTCGAAGGCCGTGCGTTTGGCGCGGTGGGCGAAACGGTGGGTGAAGTGGTGTTCAACACGACCATGTACGGTTATCAGGAGGTCCTCACGGACCCCTCGTACGTGGGCCAGATTGTCACCATGTCGTACCCGGAGATTGGCAACGTCGGCGCCAACCCGGAGGACGAGGAGGGCGCCCGGGTGCACGCGGTGGGCATGGTGGTGCGCGCCCTCAGCGCGCAGCCGTCCAACTGGCGCGCGAAGGAGTCGCTGGACGCGTACCTGAAGCGCAACGGCGTCGCCGGCATCGAGGGCATCGACACCCGCCGCCTGGTGCGCCACCTGCGCACGCACGGCGCGCAGATGGGCGTCATCTCCAGCGAGGGCCTGTCCCCCGAGGCCCTGGTGGAGCGTGCCCGCTCCGCGCGCGGCATGGAGGGCCTGGACCTGGCCACGGGCGTGTCCACGAAGGAGGCCTACACCTTCACCCAGCCCTCGCCGGACGTCTTCACCGGCCTGGGAGAGGTGCGGGTGCCGGCCGAGCCCCGCTTCGACGTGGTGGCCTACGACTACGGCCTGAAGAAGTCGATGCTGCACTTCCTGGTGGACGTGGGCTGCCGCGTGACGGTGGTGCCGGCCACCACCACGGCGGAAGAGGTGCTGGCGCGCAAGCCGAACGGCGTCTTCCTGGCCAACGGCCCTGGAGATCCGGCGGCGGTGAAGGGCGCGGACCGCACCGTGGCGGCGCTGCTGGGCAAGGTGCCGGTGTTCGGCATCTGCCTGGGGCATCAAATCATGGCGCTGGCCCTGGGCGGCCGGACGTACAAGATGAAGTTTGGCCACCGGGGCGGAAACCAGCCGGTGAAGGACCTCACGACGGGCAAGGTGGAAATCACCGCGCAGAACCACGGCTTCGCCGTGGATGACGCCAGCCTCAAGGGCCTGGCCGTCGTGACGCACATCAACCTCAACGACGGCACGGTGGAGGGCCTGGCCGTCCCGGACGCGCGGGCCTTCAGCGTGCAGTACCATCCCGAGGCCTCGCCGGGCCCCCATGACGCGCGCTATCTCTTCGACAGGTTCGCGAAGCTGATGGCGGGGTAGGATGGCACCACCGAATATGACCTCGTCGCTGTCACCGCTCTCCTATCAGCCGTATCTGGATCAGCTCATCGCCTTTGGCAGTGCCGAGTCGCGCAAGGAGGACCTGCTCCAGGCCAAGGCGGAGTACTTCCGTCTGACGGGCGAGGTCTTCGAGGACGACAAGCTCTTCGAACTGCGGATGGCGTCCTTCCTGGACTTCTACCTCTATGACCGCGTCTCGCCGCTGACGAACAAGACGCCGGCCACGGAGTTCTACGAGCAGCGCCTGGCCGGTTCCGCGCCCGAAGAGGCCAACGCCTTCCGGAGCTTCACGGAGACGGTCCATGGCCTCTTCGAGGTCCGCAAGCTGGGCAAGGGCGAGGTCCGTCTGCGCGAGCTGTACTCGGGCAAGGACTTCGACGTGACGGAGCGCCGCCACGTCGCGGGCCTGGAGACGGGGGACATCATCGAGGCGCGCCTCATCCCCTTCGGTGGGCACCTGCTGTTCTCCTCCGCGTTCTGCTACCACCCCCGCATGGCCGTGAAGGCCATCAAGGCGGAGGTGAAGCGCCGAAAGAAGAAGGAGCCGGACCGCACGCCCAACGAGCTGGTGTGGGAGTGTGCCCGCCGTGCGCTCAACATGGAGCGCTACCGGCAGCTCGCCGTCGAGAAGATCTACGACTTCGAGCAGAAGGTCCTCTGAGCCCGCTGGCCGCGGCGCCCCGGTGACGGCATGTCCCGGGGCCCCCGCTGGCCCGCTCAGATGCGGTGGATGCTCATCAGGTTGGTGTTGCCCGGGACGTTGAGCGGGACACCGGCCACCACCACGACGGGCGTGCCGGGCGCGCAGAGCTTCTCCTTCCGGCACAGCTGACGCACCTGGGTGAGCATGGCGTCCGTGGTGGAGACGCGCGCCACCTGCATGCCCGTCACGCCCCAGTAGAGCGCCATGCGATTCACCGCCATCTCGCTCGGTGTGAGGGCGATGATGCGCGCGTGGGGCCGGAACTCGGAGATGAGGCGCGCGGTGTGGCCGCTCTCCGTGTAGGCGACGATCGTGCCAATGCCCAGCTGCGTCGCCGCCGCCACGGCCGCCGCGGCCACGCCGGTGCCCAGGTCCTCGGAGCGCTCGAAGGGGGAGTGGTGCTGGTGCTTCACCACACCGCGCTCCGTCTCCTCCACGATGCACGCCATGGTGGACGCCGCTTCGATGGGGTACTTGCCCGCGGCCGTCTCGCCCGACAGCATGACGGCGTCCGCGCCGTCGAGGATGGCGTTGGCCACGTCGGACACCTCGGCGCGGGTGGGGCGCGCGTTGGCCACCATGCTCTCCAGCATCTCCGTGGCGACGATGACGAGCCCGCCCATGCGGTTCACCGCGCTCACCATGTGCTTCTGGATGGCCGGCAGGCGCTCCAGGGGCATCTCCACGCCCAGGTCGCCACGCGCCACCATGATGCCGTCCGCCACGGCGGCAATCTCTTCCACGCGCTCCACCGCCTGGGGCTTTTCAATCTTCGCGATGAGCGGCGTCTTCAGCTTCGCCACGTGCGCGCGCGCCTTCTTGATGTCCTCGGGCGTGCGGACGAAGGACAGCGCCACGTAGTCCACGCCCACCTCCTGGCCGAAGGCCAGGTCCACCGCGTCCTTGCGGGTAATCGTGGGCACCGACATGGGCGAGCCGGGCAGGTTGAGGCCCTTGTGATTCTTCAGCACGCCGCCCACCTCCACGCGGCACTGCACGTCCTGCCCTTGGACGCGCAGCACCCGCAGCCGCACGCGCCCGTCATCCAGGAGGATTTCGTGGCCCTTGGCCACGTCCTTCACCAGCGTCTTGATGGGGGTGGGGATGACGCCGTCCTGGCCCAGGACGTTGCGCGTCGTCACCGTGACGGACTGGCCCGGCTTCACCAGCAGTTGTCCCCCCTCGAAGCGGCCCAGGCGGATCTTCGGTCCCTGGATGTCCTGGAGGATGGCCACCGGCGTGCCCAGTCGCTTCGCGACCTTGCGGATGGTTTCCACCCGGCGGCGGTGCTCCTCGTGCGTGCCGTGCGAGAAGTTCAGCCGCGCCATGTTCATGCCCGCGCGGATGAGCCCTTCGATGACCTCGGGCGAGTCCGAAGCGGGGCCCAGGGTGCAGATGATTTTCGCCTTGCGCATAGGGCTGCGCATCCTAGGCGCCTGGGGGCCCGGCTTGACAGCCTTGCGCCCGCGGGACTAACTCTTCTGCCGACGCGGGCCTCTCACCAGGCGCCGCGGAGCCTTTGCGCTCTCGATGGCAGAGAGAGAAAGCCCGGCATCCCTGGGAGGGGGGGCCGGGCTTTCTTGCAAGGGCCTCTCATCAGGCCCTAGAGCTCGATTTCCTTGCCCGTGCCCAGCGGTGCCTTGGGCATCGAGTGGCCCGGCGGCAGGCCTTCCATGTCCATGTCGATGGGCGGCTCGCTCGGGGCGCCCGGGGCAGGGAAGCCGGGCGCGTCCAGCGGCCCGCTGCCGCCCACGCCGGGGCCTTCCTGCTGGAGGCCCTCGATCTCCTCACGGGTGATGCCGGCCAGCGTCAGCACCTTGCGGGTGACGCGGATGCGGGCATGGCTGGTGAGCGCCATGGCGATGGAGTCCGACGGCCGGGCATCCAGCGTCATCTTCTTCTTGCCCTGCTCCAGGAAGACACGGCCCGAGTAGACGTTGTCACGCAGGTCGTCGATGCGGACCTCCGTCACCTTGGCGCCCAGCTCCGTCACCACGTCGTCCAGGAGGTCCTGTGCGAGCGGCTGGGGTGGCTGGCGCTCCGCCAGCCGGAAGGCGATGGAGATGGCCGAGGCCTCGTCCACGAACACCGGGAGGACGATGCCCTTGTCCTTGGTGGCCAGGACCACGGCGTGGGCCTGGGCCTCCTCCAGCGGGACGACATCCTGCACCTCGAGCTCGACGAGCTCGGAGCAGGCCTTGGGGTCGTCTTCACCTTCGGTGATGCAGGGCTGACCCTGAGCCTTACCCAGGGCCGCCAGCGCTACGGGTGGAGTGAAGGCGGGAAACATCAGCAGCCCTCCGAGCGCCAGAAGCACGGCCGAGAGAGGTGCGACGAACAAAGTGGCGCGGTTGGGCGTTTTCACGCCTTTAAGCTACGCACCCGGCCATCTGTCGGGAGGGTTGCGCTCCAGGCCCGGTTACCCCCTGCTGCGTGGGGTGCTCCCCGGGCTGGAGGGCAGGCGGACAGGCTCAACGACGGTCGTCGTCGTCCTCGTCCTCGTCGTAGTCCTCTTCGTCGTCGACGTCCTCGTCCTCGTCCTCATCGAGGTCGTCGTCCTCCGAATCGTCCTCGTCGTCTTCCTCGTCGTCGTCGTCGAGCATGTCCTCCAGGTCCTCGGACTCCAACGTCATGGACACGGCGAACCGCTTGTCGAGCGCGGCGATCTGCGCGCGCATCTCCGTGAGCGCTGCGACGAAGTCCTCCGTGAGGTTGGCGGGCGCCTTGGCGTCGCAATGCGGGCAGACGATTTTTTCAGTCCCTTCGATGAGGTCCTGAGCGTCCAGCTCGAAGCTCGCCTCGCACTTCTGGCAGGTGAAGTCGATGCTCATGGTCGGGCGCGGCATACAAAGCACTCCAACCAGCTGTCAACGTCCGAGACGGGGGGACATTGGTAGGGGGCCTTGCTTCCGCTAGCGTTCGGGGCATGGACCTTCCCAAGTCGGTGGTGCATGCGCTCCATGACCGGGCCGCACAGCAGGAGCAGCGCCCAGCCCTGTGGACGCGCCGTGGGGGCGCCTATGCGCCCACCTCGTGGTTTGAATATGCGCAACGGGTGCGGCGCTTCGCCCTGGGGTTGCACGCGCTGGGGGTGGGTGCGGGCCAGCCGGTGGGCATCCTGAGCTTCAACCGCGAGGAGTGGCACGTCGCCGATCTGGCGGCCATCGCCATGGGGGGCGTCCCTGTCGGTCTCTACACCACCAGCGCCCCGGAGCAGCTGGAGTACATCCTGGGGCACTGCGAGGCCACGCTCCTGGTCGTGGAGAACGAGAAGCACCTGCGTACCGCCCTGGCCCTGCGCGAGCGGCTGCCCAAGCTGCGCCACGTGGTCGTCATCGAGGCGCCCACGGTGCTCCCGGAGGGCGTGCTGCGCTACGCGGACGTCATGGCCCTGGGCACCGGCGCGGACGAGAAGCCCTACTGGGACAGCATCCACGCCTTGAAACCGGAGGCCATGGGCACGCTCATCTACACCTCCGGCACCACCGGACACCCCAAGGGGGTGATGCTCAGCCACCACAACCTGGTGTGGACGGCGAATCAGCTCACGGACTCGGTGACGTTCGGCCAGCCCGCCGCGTCCTCGCTCGTGTCGTATCTGCCGCTGTCGCACATCGCCGAGCAGATCATCTCCCTCTACAGCCCCTTGCTGAACGGGGTGCAGGTGTACTTCGCGGCATCGGTGGACACGATGCCGCAGAGCCTGCGGGAGGTGCGTCCCTCGTTCTTCTTCGGCGTGCCGCGCGTGTGGGAGAAGTTCAAGGCGAAGGCGGAGGAAGGGCTGGCCTCGCAGCCGCCCTCGAAGCGCCGGGTGGTGGCCTGGGCGCGCCGGGTGGCCTCGGAGCGGCATGAGCGGGTGATGCGCCACCAGAGCGTCCCGATGGCGCTGGAGGCCCAGTATCAGCTCGCCAGGCGGCTCGTGTTCGCCCCGCTGAAGGAGCGCATCGGCATGGAGCGGGTGTCCTTCTTCGCCACGGCGGCGGCGCCCGTCGGCCGGGAGGTGCTGGACTTCTTCGCCTCCATCGACATGGTCATCCACGAGGTGTGGGGCATGACGGAGGTGACGGGCCCTGGCACGGTGAACACCGAGTCCCACACGCGGCTGGGCTCGGTGGGCCGGGCGATGATGGGGGTGGAGCTGCGCATCGCGGACGACGGCGAGCTGCTGGTGCGCGGCGGCAACGTCTGCATGGGGTACTACAAGAACCCGGAGGCCACCGCCGAGCTGCTGGCGGACGGGTGGCTGCACTCCGGTGACGTGGGCCAGCTGGACGCGGACGGCTACGTCCAGATCACCGGCCGCAAGAAGGACATCATCGTCACCTCGGGCGGGAAGAAGACGTCTCCCTCCAACATCGAGGAGCTGCTGAAGGCCCTGCCCGGTGTGGGGCATGCGGTGGTGCTGGGCGATCGCCGCAACTTCCTGGTGGCCTTGCTGACGTTGGACGCGGAGAAGGCGCGGGCCCTGGCCAGGACTCAGGGGTGGCCGGAGGACGCGGCTCGGCTCGCGGAGGATGCCCGCCTGCGCCAGCTCCTCCAGGAGCGCGTGGAGCGCGATGTGAACCCGAAGCTGTCCCGCTTCGAGACCATCAAGCGCTTCGTGGTGCTGCCGAAGGACTTCTCCGTGGAGGGCGGTGAGCTGACGCCGAAGCTGAGCGTGCGCCGCAACGTGGTGGCGGAGAAGTACGCCAGCCTCGTGGAGTCGCTCTACGACGAGTCCCCGCACGGCGGTTCCCAGACGGGCTGAGCGCGCCGGCGCCGCGGGAAAGCGAAAGGGGCGGGGAACCTCGCGGTTCCTCGCCCCTTCGTGCTTCTGGCCCACGCGAGAAGCGCGGGCCGTGTGTCACAGCCTACTTGGCGGCGCGCTTGTTCATGGGGACGTAGTCGCGGCGCGGGGCGCCCGTGAACACCTGGCGCGGACGGGCGATCTTCTGCTCGTTGTCCGTCACCATCTCCTCCCACTGCGCGCACCAGCCCACCGTGCGGGGGATGGCGAAGAGCACCGGGAACATCTCGACCTGGAAGCCCATCGCCTCGTAGATGAGGCCCGAGTAGAAGTCGACGTTCGGGTACAGCTTCCGCTTCACGAAGTACTCGTCCTCGAGCGCGATGCGCTCCAGCTCGACGGCGATCTCCAGCAGCGGGTTCTTGCCCGTCACCTCGAAGACCTCGTCGGCCACGCGCTTGATGACCTTGGCGCGCGGATCGTAGGACTTGTAGACGCGGTGACCGAAGCCCATCAGCTTCTTCTCACCCTCGCCGCTCTTCACCGACTTGATGAACTCCGGGATCTTGGAGACGTGGCCGATGTCGCGGAGCATGCGGAGCACCGCCTCGTTGGCGCCGCCGTGCAGCGGGCCGTAGAGGGCGCCGATGCCCGCGCTGACCGCCGAGTACGGATCCACCTCGGACGAGCCCACCGTGCGCACGGACGTGGTGGAGCAGTTCTGCTCGTGGTCCGCGTGCAGGATGAAGAGGATGTCGAGCGCGCGCTCGAGCACCGGGTGGACCTTGTAGGTCGACGTGCCGATGCGCTTGATCATCGCCAGGAAGTTGGCGACGTAGGACAGGTCGTTGTCCGGGTAGATGTACGGCAGGCCCATCGTGTGCCGGTAGGAGAACGCGGCGATGGTGGGCATCTTCGCGATGAGCCGCGTGATCTGGATGCGGCGGCTCAGCGGGTCCTTGATGTTCTTCGCGTCGGGGTAGAAGCTGGACAGCGCCGCCACCGTGGAGCTCACCATGGACATGGGGTGCGCGTCGTAGCGGAACCCGTCCATGAAGCTCTTCACGTTCTCGTGCACGTAGGTGTGGTGCGTGACGAGGTGGTTGAACTGCTGCAGCTCCTTCTCCGAGGGCAGCTCACCGTTCAGCAGGAGGTAGGCGACCTCGAGGAAGCTCGACTTCTCCGCGAGCTGCTCGATGGGGTAGCCCCGGTACTCGAGGATGCCCTTGTCGCCGTCGATGAAGGTGATGGCGCTCTTGCAGTTGGCGGTATTGAGGAACGCCGGATCGTAGCCCATCAACCCAAAGTCATCGTCGCCCGTTTTGATCTGGCGGAGAGCATTGGTGCGAATACAGCCGTTCTCGATCGGGACCTCGTAGGTCTTCCCGGTCCGATTGTCGGTGATCGTCAGCGTGTCCTTGGCCATGGGGCGGAGATTTCACAGGGGGGAGAGTGCTTTCAACAAAAAAGAACGATAAGTCTGCTGGACGGACACTGAGGGTCTCATCCTGCATCAGTTATCCGAACACCCACCCTGGACAACTGGCGCCAGAACCCAGGAAAGCTCTTTTCCACGCACTCTGGACCGGTGAGTGTCAGCGGCGTGCCGGACAGGACACACAGTGTCGCAGCGGTCATCGCGAGACGATGGTCTCCCTCGCTGCTCATCTCGAAGCCCGAAGGTGGCGTGCGGGGTGGCTGGATCAGCAGCCTTTCTCCTTGGAGCTCCGTGTTTCCGCCGAACGCCTTCACGAGCGTCCGGATGCCTTCGAGACGGTCGCTCTCCTTGACGCGGAGGATGCCCACCTCCGTGAGCGTGGAGGGCGCCGGAAGCACGCAGGCGAGCGCGGCCAGCGTGGGGAGCAGGTCCGGACATTCCTCGCCGGAGGCGCGAAGGCCCCCTGAAAGCTGGCCTTCCACCTTGAGCGTGAAGGGAGCGTCCGCGGGCACCGCGCGCAGGCCCACCTGCTCAATCAACCGGACAATGGCGTCGTCCGGGTGGGCACTGCCCGTGTCCGCGCGCACCACGGTGCCGCCCGTCTTCCACGCCACCAGCAGCAGGTAGCCCAGGGACGACCAATCCCCCGGGAGCGTGGGGACGGCCGGGGGCGCCGCATACCCGGCCACCGTGTAGCTCGACGGGGAGCGCTGGACGTCGAAGCCGAAGCGGCTCAGCCACGTGAGGGTCAGCTCCAGGTAGCCCGCACTGGTGAGGGGCCCGTCAATCTCCACGCGCCAGGGGCGGCGCTCGCGCAGGTACAGCGCCGCGCAGCCCAGCAGCAGGCTGGAGGCGTACTGGCTGCTCTGGGCGCCCGGCACGCGGAACACGGGAGAGACGTTCGACGTGTCACGGGGCGCGCGCAGCTCCACCGGCCAGGGCGTGCCCTCAGTGAGCGTGAGGCCCGCGGGACCCAGGGCCTCGCGCAGGGACGTGAAGAGCGGGCCGTGGGGCCGCTCGCCCAGGCGGGGCGTGCCAGTGAAACGCGCCTGTGCGCCGGGCGTCACCGCCGCCTGGGTGGCCAGGATGCGGAAGGGCGCGCCGCCGTCCGCGCAGTCGATGTCGCGCACGGCATCCGGAGGCAGACGCAGGGCCTCGACGCCCTGGCGCAGCACGCGCACGTCGGCGGGGAGGTCCTCGTCCGCCTCGGCCTGCACCGAGGGCAGCGGCCACGAGCCCGTGAGGTGCCCTAGCACCAGCGTCCGCTGCGCGTCCGACTTGGACACCGGCGGGGTGAGGGGCGCGGCGTGCAGCGCGGAGGGGTCCACCACGATACGGGAAGCCTTCGCCGTGCTCATGGTCGCACCCCCTTCGTCCACGCGGGCCACAAGGCACGCCAGCCGGGTTCGTCCACGTCGCGTACCTCGGTGGCGCCAATGGCCGTCAGCAGCACCATGCGCAGCTCGCCCTTGGCGCCGGCCTTCTTGTCGGCGGTGAGCAGCGCCAGCACGTCCTTCATCGGCGCGCGGCGGAGCAGGGCGGCGGCGCGCTCGCGGCCCTGCACGCCGGGGCCATTGGCCAGGGCGGCTTCGACCTCGGCGGCCACGGGCTCCGGGGTCACGCCCAGGTGACGGCCCACGTCCAGGGCCAGCAGCATGCCCAGACCCACGCCGTCACCGTGGGACAGCTTGAAGCGGGACACGCTCTCCAGCACGTGGCCGAAGGTGTGGCCGAAGTTGAGCACCCGGCGCAGCCCCGTGTGCTCGTACGGGTCCTGCGCGCAGATGCGCTCCTTGAGGGCGCGGGCGTCCTTCACGAGCTTCGCGAGCGCGGGCGGCTTGCGCACGTAGCGGCGGAAGCGCGGCGCGTCGAGGCTGACCACCATCTTCCAGGCCTCCAGCGCGCCCTCGCGGCGCTGCGCATCGGAGAGCGTGTCGAAGAACTCGGGGCACACCCAGCCTTCGTCCGCGTAGTGGAAGACGCCGGCCGGGTTCTTCACCACGCGCCCGCGCACCGTCATGTCGACAGCGCCCTTGCCGCCGACGCTGCTGTCTACCGCCGCCAGCAGCGTGGTGGGGACCTGCACCAGGCGCACGCCGCGCTTGAGGACATGCGCGGCCACGGTGGAGACGTCACCGATGGTGCCGCCGCCCACGGCCACGAGCGTGCCGGAGCGCGGAAGGGCCAGGCCGTTGGCCAGGACCTTCTCCAGCGCGGTGAACGTCTTGGCGCTCTCGCCGCCGGTGAGCTGGATGATGGCGCGGGGGCTGCGCGCCTCCAGGGTGGGGATGAGGGTGGGGTGGAGCTTCGCGACGGTCCGGTCCACCACCGCCACGCTGCCCTCGGGCAGGTTCCTGGCGAGGCGGGCGAAGGTGCCCCAGCGGTCGGACGGCGGACGGTAGGCCCCGGGGGGAAGAGCACTCATGGCGCGTGGGGCCTCGCGTTGAGGTGGAGGACGAGGTCGGCGATGACGAGCGACACCATGGCCTCCAGCACCGGGACGGCCCGGGGCATGATGCACGGGTCGTGACGGCCACCCTTCGCGTGCTCCTGCAGTGTCGCGGGCGGCTTGAAGAAGGTGCGGATCTGCATCGGCTCACCGTTGGCGAGCCCGCCCTGGATGCCGCCGTACGCGTCCTTCACGGCGTGGAACTGGATGCCGGGCTGGCCAATGCGCTCGAGCAGGTCCGGCGGACCCCAGACGACGCCCGTGACGGCGCCGATGCTGCCCAGGGCCTGCGCGATGCGCGCCTTGAGCTTGCCGAAGATGGGCTCGCCCAGACCCACGGGCAGGCCCTCCACGCGTACGTCAATGGCGCCGCCCAGGCTGTCGCCCGCCTCCTTCGCGGTGAGGATGCGCTGGGACATCTCGTCGCGGATGGCGGCGTCCGGGCAGCGCGTGGCGTGGGCGTCCACCTGCGCGCGGGTGAGTCCCGGCGCGGGCACCGCGGCCACCAGATTGCCCACCTGGGACACGTAGGCGACGGTGCGGATGGAAGGCACGTCCCGGGCGAGGTACGCCTCGGCGATGGCGCCGCCGATGACGCGGCAGAGCGTCTCGCGCCCGCTGGTGCGCCCGCCTCCGCGGTGGTCACGGTGCTTGAAGCGCTCGCGCCACACTGCGTCCGCGTGGCCGGGCCGGTCCTCGGCCTTCAGCTTCTCGTAGTCCACCGAGCGCTGGTTGGTGTTGCGCACGATGGCGGCGATGGGCGTCCCCAGCGTCTTGTCCTCGAAGACGCCGGACAGGATTTCCACCTGGTCCGGTTCGCTGCGCGCGGTGGTGATGGTGGACTGGCCGGGACGCCGACGGTCCAGCGCGACTTGAATCTGCTCGCGCGTCAGGGGCACGCCGGCGGGGCAGCCATCCAGGATGGCGCCGAGCGCGGGCCCGTGGCTCTCTCCAAACGTCGTCAGGCGAAACAGTTCGCCGAAGGTATTCATGTCGCGGACTCCCAGAGTTGGCGCTGACGCCGGGCTTGCGCGATGAACCACGCCGCACCCAGCAGGACCGGAGTACCGCCGCGTCGGACAATCTCCGCGGCGATGCGCCGACCCGGGGCTCCGTAGGCGATGACCGCCACACGGGCCCCGTCGAAGCGCAGGTCGTCAGGAGCGGGCACCCTATCGGGCCAGGTCCAGACGCCCGCCCCTGTGAGAGGCGCCTGGATGTCGGCGCGTCGCAAGACGCGCAAGTCGCAGCTCAGCTCCGCCGCCACGGACCGGAGCGCCGAGGTGGCGCCACCGTCCCCCAGGACGAAGACTTCGCGAGCCCCGAGCCGCTCGAGCACCGTGCGGGCCCCGAACGTGTCGGTATTGAAGGCTTCCCACCGGCCGCCCCGGCGGACCAGTGTGTTGATGGCGTCCAGCGAGGACCCCGTGTGCTTCGCCAGCCGCAGCTTGAAGGGGCTGGTGACGGCGAAGCCTCCGTAGTGAGGCAGGAGCGCGTCCACTACGGCCTCCACCGGCCCGTCCTCCGGAAGGTCGATGCGGTCGAAGGGCTGACGGTGGATGCGGGGCGAGCGCGAGTGGACGATGGACGTCCCCAGGATTCCCAGCCGCAGCGGCGGCGCCACCGTGGACCGGTCCGCGCCGCGCAGCGCTCGCACGGCGTCGTCCAGCAGCCGCTGGCCGGGCGCCGCGACCCAGGCGCCTCCCGCCGCGACGTAGTCCAACACGTTGTTCTGGGCGAGCAGCGCCCGCGTGGGCAACGCCACCGCGCCCATGCCCAGCACCGTGACACGCGTGGCACCGAAGCGCTCCACCATCCGCCGCTGCGTCTCCAGCAGTGTGACGAGGTGGGCCGGGTCCGTCATCGGCTCCACGTGCTTCACCAGGGCGTCGGCGGGCAGCTCACGCTCCCACAACTGGAGCGCCTCCTCCGTGGAGAGCTGCCGGCTCGCGTGGTGCGACGCGAGCAGCTTTCCCGGAGGTGCCGCCAGCGAGGCCTGCTGCCCCGACGCGTCCATCAAATCCCTGTCCACGCGCCAGGCCGCGGCCACCCAGGTCGCGGGCAGCGGCTTGCCCCGCTCGGAGACGAGCAGCGGCAGCACCGCCGCCAGCGCCTCGGGCGAGATGGCGTCAGGGGCGTGCAGGTCCGTGCGGATTTCCAGGACGTCCGCCCCACGGCGCTGGCCGTCACGCGCGAAGCGGACAGCGTCTTCGCCGAGCAGGGTGGGGGGCAGGGTGACGACGCGCCGGGCGGGCGTCACAGGGGCACCTCGGGGGCAAGGCAGCCGCGGAGGAAGTCCTCCAGGGCCACGGTGGGGACGCGGGCGTGCAGCACCTCGCGCTCATGGAACACCGCGGACAATTCTTCTTCGAGCGACACGTCGGCGCGCAGCCGCGGGCGCGTCCGGTCCGTGAGCAGCCGTGCACGGTAGGTGTCGAAACAGATGGGGACGACCAGGGTGAAGTGCCCGGTCAGCGCGTCGGGGTGGTGCGACAGGAAACCGCCTCCCACGGCCACCAGCCCTCCGGCCGGCAGTTCTTGCAGGGCGCGGCGTTCAGCGGCCCGGAACTCCTGCGGCGCTTCCGCCACCCATCTGCGCAGCGGGCGCCCGTGCAGGCGTTCCAGGTGCGCGTCCAGGTCCAGACCGGGGCGCGCGAGCATGCGGGCCACGATGGGCAAGAGGCGCGACTTGCCCGCGCTCCGGTGGCCGGCGAGCACCACCGTCTGTCCGGAGCCGGGGAGCGGGGAGGGGCCCGGGCGGGCTACCGCCTCCCTCAGGCCCGGCGCGAGCCGGGGATCCACCGAGGCGAGAATCTGTTCAACGAGGTGTCGCCGCTCCTCAGCGGACGGTGCCGACATAGACGTAGGCGGTGCCGAACGTGAGCGCATGCGCGGACTTTGCCGCGTAGGCCCCGGACTGGTCCATCAACTCCAGGAACTTGTCACCGGCTGGGAAGGCGGCGGACGTCTTGGGCAGGTACTGGTACGCGGCGCGGTTGCCCGTCAGCAGCCCTCCAATCGTGGGCATCACCGTCTTGCTGTAGAAGCGGAACAAGGCCCCGAAGGCACCCGTGGGCTGGCCGAACTCCAGCACCACGACGTGGCCACCGGGCCGGACCACCCGAGCCATCTCCTTCAGGCACTTCACCGGGTCATCCACGTTGCGGATGCCGAACGAGATGGAGGCCACGTCGAAGCTGTCGGCCGCGAAGGGCAGGTCCATCGCGTCGGCCACCTGGAAGTCCACCTGGAGGCCCTCCTTCTCCGCCTTGGCGGGGGCACTCTCCAGCATCTCCGGGCAGAAATCCGTGCCCACGACACGGCCGGACACGCCCACCTTGCGCTTGAAGGCCAGGGCCAGATCGCCAGTGCCCGAAGCGCAGTCGAGGACGCGGTCTCCTTCCTTCGCGGTGCTGAGCCGGACGGCCTTCCGGCGCCACAGCCGGTGGATGCCGAACGAGAGGACCTCATTCGTCACGTCGTACTTCGTGGCGATGGAAGAGAACATCTCACGGACTTCAGTGCTCATCGCGCCCTCACGACCTGGGCCGGGCTTTCCGGCCGCCAAAGGTGTCGGTCCACCGCGTCTAGCACGGCTGGCAGCCGTCGCATCAACGTCTCGAAGCGTTCAGGCGTCAGGGCCTGGTGCCCATCGCACATGGCCTGCTCGGGCTTCGGGTGGACTTCAATCAACAATCCGTCCGCCCCCGCGGCCGCGGCCGCCAGCGACATGGGGAGGATGAGCGCCGGGTCGCCCGTCGCATGGGACGGGTCGACGATGACGGGCAGGTGGGAGCGCTGCTTCGCCCAGGCCACCGCCGCCAGGTCCAGCGTGTTGCGCAGCTCCGTCTCGAAGGTGCGGATGCCGCGCTCGCACAGCATCACCTTTTCGTTGCCGCCGTCGAGGATGTACTCGGCGGCCAGCAGCCACTCCTGCAACGTGGCTGACAGGCCTCGTTTGAGCAGCACGGGCTTGCGCACCTTCCCCAGTGCCCGCAGCAGCGAGTAGTTCTGCATGTTGCGAGCACCCACCTGGAGGATGTCCGTGGACTCCTCCATGAGGGGAATCTGCGCCGACTCCATCACCTCACTGATGATGGGCATGCCGTGGCGGCGCCCGGCCTCCGCCAGGACGTGCAGGCCCGGCTCGCCCATGCCCTGGAATGCGTAGGGACTGGTGCGAGGCTTGAATACGCCACCGCGCAGGACATGGGCACCCGCGGCGGCCACCACCGAGGCGGCGTGCTGCACCTGCTCCGCGCCTTCCACCGCGCAGGGGCCAGCCATGACGACGAACCCGGGGCCTCCGACTTCCACGGGGCCCACTCGCACGCGAGTGCCTTCGGGCCGCTCCACGCGAAGCACCCGCAGCGCGCCCGGGGCCCGTCCGGACCCGGCTGGTTCGTCTGGCCGCTTGCCTCCCACGGACCCTCCCATTCATGGAGTTCAAGAGGTTTTGAACTCCTTGGTGCATGTATAGCCGAGATGGCTTAGAAGACAACCGAAGGTGATTGCGACGCAATTGCCGATGAGGAACGCTGATGAAGACGCACACTCCCGTTGAGAGCCAGCGCTGGGTGGCCGGAATGACGCCCCTTGCGGTGGTGGATCCGCTCGCGGGTGCGGACGTATTGGGCGTTCCGACCGTCTACTGGGAGCGTCCGCTGGCGCAGGACGCAGCGGCGGGGTGGGGTGAGGCGGCGGTGGTGGAGGCGCAGGACGCCTCCGACATTCCTGACGTGCTGGCCTCGCTGGGCCGCACGCAGGTGCGCTGGCTGGGCGAAGCCCCGGAGTCGATGCCGGGCCCCTGGTTTGGCGGCATCCGTTTCGGTGACTCGGGCACGGTGGACACGGCGTGGGCGTCGCACGGTGTGACGCGCTGGACGCTGCCCGAAGTGCTGGTGTTCCGCACGGCGCGCGGCGCGTGCGTGGTGGCGTTCGCGCAGGAAGGCCGCGGGGGTGAGGACCTGGTGCGCTCGCGGCTGGAGCGCGTCCGTGCCTGCTTCCCGGAGTCGTACCGGCATGCGCGCGGCGAGCCCGTGGAATTGGAGTTGCGCGCGTCGCGGCCGGACTTCGAGGTGCGGGTGCAGCGCGCGCTGGACGCGATTGCGTCCGGGCACCTCCAGAAGGTGGTGCTGGCGCGCCCGCTGGATGCGGAAGGACCCGTGCCCTTTGACGTGGTGGACGTGCTGGCGCGGCTGCGCGAGCAGAATCCCCGCTGCGCCACCTTCCTGTTCCGCGCGCCGGATGACACGTGCTTCCTGGGCGCGACGCCGGAGACGCTGTGCCGGGTGGACGGTCAGGTGCTGGAGACGGAGGCCCTGGCGGGCACGGCCGCGCCCGGCCAGGCGGACGGGCTGCGGGGCCATGACAAGAACGTGCGCGAGCACGCGTCCGTGGTGCGCTACCTCGTCACCGCGTTGACGCCGCTGGCGGAGCAGGTGTCGTCGGACGCGGAGCCCGCGCTGCTGGCCTTGAAGAACGTCGTGCACCTGCGGACGGGGTTTCGCGCCGAGCTGCGGCCGGGGGTGACGCCGGCGCAGGTGGTGGAGGCGCTGCATCCCACGCCGGCCGTGGGCGGTACGCCCCGTGAGCGCGCACTGTCGTTCCTGGTGGAGCACGAAGGCCTGGACCGTGGGTGGTACGCGGGGCCGGTGGGCTGGGTGGGGCCTGGGCGGGCGCACCTGATGGTGGCGCTGCGCTCGGCGCGCGTGAAGGGCGCGAAGGCCCGGCTGTTCGTCGGCGTGGGGCTGGTGGCTGGCTCCAACGCGGACTCGGAGTGGCGGGAGACGGAGATGAAGAGCCTGGCCATGTTGCGGGCCTTGGGAGGCGGGGATGTCGTCCGACGCTAACCTCAACGTGCTGTGGGCGCGCGCGTTGCTGGAAGAGCTCGTGCGCGGTGGGGTTCGTCACGCGGTGGTGTGTCCGGGGTCCCGGTCATCGCCCCTGGCCCTGGCCTGCGCCGGGACGGAGGGGCTGCGCACGTGGTCCGTCATCGACGAGCGCAGCGCGGGCTTCTTCGCCCTGGGGCTCGCGAAGCAGTCGCGCGCGCCGGCCGTGGTGGTGGCGACCAGCGGCACCGCGGGCGCGCACTTCTACCCGGCGGTCATCGAGGCCGCGCTGTCTCACGTGCCCCTGGTGGTGCTGACGGCGGACCGGCCCCTGGAGCTTCAGGGCTGGGGCGCGCCGCAGACCGTGCCACAGGCGCGCTTCTTCGGAGAGCACTCGCGCTTCTACGCGGACCTCGGTCAGCCCGAGGCGCATGACGCGGCGTTGATTCACATGCGTGCCACCGTTGCCCGCGCGGTCGTCAGCGCGTGGCGCGCGCCGCGGGGCGCCGTGCAGCTCAACGTCCCGTTCCGCGAGCCGCTGGCCCCCATCGCCGAGCCCTTTCCCGAGGCCGCCCTGAGCGCGCTCGCGAAGTCGGGCCGCGCCGGCGCGCCGCTGACGCGCATCGTCCCGCCCGAGCCGGTACCAGACGCGGCCACCTTGGACGAGGTGCGCCGCCGGATTGCCGCGACCACTCGCGGCGTCATCGTGTGTGGCCCGCGCGATGAGATGGATGGATTCGCGGCGGCCATCAGCGCGCTGTCGCAGGCCACGGGCTATCCCGTGCTGGCCGAGTCCACCTCGCAGGCCCGCTATGGCGGCGGCCCGCTCACGCTGTCCTATTACGACGCGATGTTGCGGCACGCGCCGTTCGCGAAGGCGCACCGTCCGGAGCTGGTGTTGCGCTTCGGGGGCGCGCTCACGCCGAAGGTGCCTCAGCAGTGGCTGGACGGCTCGGGCGCGGACATCGTCCTCTTCAGTGACGGCGGCGGGTTGTTCGACCCGGCGCACCGCGCGTCCACGGTCGTGGAGGGCTCGGCGGTGGCGGCCTGTGAGGCCCTGACGCGAGGACTCGCGCGCGGCGCGGGGCCGTGGGCACGAGGCTTCCTGGCCGCGGAGCAACGGGTGCGCACGGCGCTGGAGGCCGCGTTCGCGGAGCAGCCCGACGTGCTCTCCGAGCCGCGTATCGCTCGCGAGGTGGTGGCGGCGCTTCCCGCGGGCGCGCCGCTCTTCGTATCCAGCAGCATGCCCATCCGCGACCTGGATGCCTTCGCTCCGGCGGGCACGGTGCCGCTGCGGGTGCTGGCCAATCGAGGGGCCAACGGAATCGACGGCATTGTCTCCAGCGCGCTCGGCATGGCGGCCGCGGCGGGCCGGCCCGCGGTGCTGCTCACGGGGGACCTGGCGTTGCTGCATGACGTGGGAGCCTTCGTCACCGCGTCGCGCACGCGAGTGCCGCTCACGGTGGTGGCGGTGAACAACGATGGGGGCGGCATCTTCTCGTTCCTCCCCATCGCCCAGGTCGCGCCGCGGGACACGTTCGAGACGCTCTTCGGTACGCCGCACGGGGTGGACCTGTCCCACGCGGCGGCGCTGGGCGGCGCCCGGCTCCACCGACCGGAGACGCCCGTTGCGCTCAGGTCGGCCGTGCGCGAGGGCCTGGAGGGCGGGCTCCACCTGGTGGAAGTGCGCGTGGACCGCAACGCGAATGTGGATGAGCACCGGCGGCTGTTCGCTCGAATGGCGGCCTCACTGGGAGAAGGACCATGGGCGTGAAGCTGGCTTACGAGACGTGGGGTGAGGGCTCCCGTCCGCTCGTGTTGCTGCACGGCTTCACCGGCAGCCGCAGGGCCTTCGACGGGCTGCGTCCGCTCCTGGGCCGCGATGTGCGCGCGGTGGCGGTGGACCTCCCCGGTCATGGGGCCACGCCGCTGCCGGACCAGCGGGGGCGTGAGGCCTTCGTGGAAACGGTGGACGCGCTCGTCGCGCTGGTGGACTCGCTGGGACAGGGACCCGTGGACCTGCTGGGCTATTCGCAGGGGGCACGCGTGGCGCTGGCGGCGGCCGTGCGCGCGCCGGACCGCTTTGGTCGGCTCATCATGGAGAGCGGCTCGCCAGGGCTGCATCGGCGCCAGGAGCGCGCGGCCCGGCGTGAGGCGGACGGACAGCTGGCGGCCTTCATCCGTTCGCGAGGCGTGGACGCCTTCGTGGACCGCTGGGAGCAATTGCCGCTGTTCGACGGCCTGCGCCAGCTCCCGCAGGAGCGCAAGGACGCGCTGCGCTCACAGCGCCGCGCCTGCACGGCGGAGGGGCTCGCGGGCGCGCTGGAGTGTCTGGGGCTGGGCGTCCAGCCGGATTTCTGGCCGGAGCTGCATGCCCAGCGGCTGCCCACGCTGCTGCTGACGGGCGCTTTGGATTCGAAGTTCACCCAGATTGCCCGCCGCATGGCCACGGAGCTGCCGGTGGTCTGGCGCCACGCCTTCGAAGGCTGTGGCCACGCGCCGCACCTGGAGGCGCCGGAGGCCTATGCCCGTGAAGTCCTCGGGTTCCTCCAGACGCCCTGGTACGAGGCCCCGCAGTTCGACAGTCCCATGACCGCGCGCGAGGGAAGGGTGACGTCGTGAGCACGTCGATTCCGGCGCATGGCCCGCTGTCGGTGAAGCCCCGTCCCGGGGTGAAGCACTGGGTGATGGCGGCGCGTCCCAAGACGCTGACGGCGGCGTTGGTGCCGGTGTTGGTGGGCACGGGGCTCGCGTTCGGCTCGGGCGTGGGGCGCCTGCTGCCCGCGTTGGCGGCGCTGCTGGGCGCGGTGCTCATCCAGATTGGCACCAACTTCATCAACGACTACTACGACTTCAAGAAGGGCGCCGACACGCACGAACGGCTGGGCCCTCAGCGCGTGACGCAGAGTGGCCTCATCGCGCCGGGCACCGTGCTGGCAGGCGCGGGCGTGTGCTTCGCGCTGGCCACGGCCGTGGGCCTGTACCTGGTGGTGGTGGGCGGCTGGCCCATCATCGCCATCGGCCTGGCGTCGCTGCTGTGCGGCTACGCATACACGGGCGGCCCCTTTCCCCTGGGCTACAATGGCCTGGGTGACGTGTTCGTCTTCATCTTCTTCGGCCTGGTGGCGGTGACGGGGACCTACTACGTGCAGGCGGGGACGGTAGACCCCGCGGCGTGGTGGGCGGCGGTGCCCGTGGGCGCAAGCGGCACCATGCTCATCGTCGTCAACAACCTGCGCGACGTGACGACGGACGTGAAGGCTGGCAAGCGCACCCTGGCGGTCCGCTTCGGCACGGGCGTGGGGAAGGCGGAGTACCTCCTCCTGCTGGTGATGTCGTACGCCACGCCCTTCGCGATGTACGCGCTGAAGCTGGCCAGCCCCTGGGTGTTCCTGTCCCTGCTGAGCCTGCCCCTGGCGGTTCCCCCGTTGCGGCAGGTGTTGAAGCAGGAGGGGGCCGCGCTGAACCCGGCGCTGGGGTCCACGGCCAGACTGCAGCTCGTGTTTGGAGTGCTGTTCGCGTTGGGCCTCTACCTGCGATGATGTGAGGCCATGCGGATTGCCCAGGTTTCGCTCATTCCCCTCCGGTTGGAGCTGCGCCAGCCCCTGAAGACGTCTCACGGGGTGCACGCGGTGCGAGAAGGCTTCCTCGTCCGCGTCGTCGACGAGGAGGGGCGCGAAGGTCTGGGCGAGGCGATGCCGCTGCCCGCGTTCGGCACCGAGTCGCTCGAAGACTGTGGCGTGACGCTGAACGCCTGGCTGTCCGAGCTGAAAGGCCAGTTCCTGGGCGACTCGGTACGGGCCATCGAGGACACGTTGTCGCCGTTCCCCCCTGCCGTGGCGCGAGGCGACGGCGTGCGCATCCGTGCACGTCAGGTGACGCCAGCGGGCGCCATGCCGGCCGCGGAACACGCGCTGGAGCTGGCGCTGCTGGACCTGCTCGCGCAACGCCAGGGTGTACCGCTGTGCTGGCTGCTGGCGGAGGAGGCGCGGACGGAAGTGGCGGTGAACGCGCTGCTGGGCGCCGACACCCCAGAGGCCCTGGCGGAAGAGGCCCGGCAGGCCGTGGCCGAGGGCTTCGGCACGTTGAAGCTGAAAGTCGCCGGCCGGCCGCTGGACGCCGACGAGGCGCGAGTGAAGGCCGTGCGCGACGCGGTAGGGCCGGACGTGAAGCTCCGGCTGGATGCGAACGGCGGCTGGTCCGAGCCCGACGCGAAGCGCGCCCTGGACCGGCTGGGCTGGTACGGCCTGGAGTTGGTGGAGCAGCCCACGCCGCCGGAGGACCTCGCGGCGCTCTGGCGCGTTCAGCGCCGCGCACCCTGCACGGTGGCGGCGGACGAGTCCCTGGCTTCTCCCGATGCGCTCCGGGCGCTGCTGACGGTGGACCCGTTGCTGGGCGGTGGCCCGGCGGTGGGCGCGGTGGTGCTGAAGCCCATGGTGCTGGGCGGACTGTTGCCGTGCCTCGTGGTCGCGATGCGCGCGGCTCGGCTCGGAATGCAGGCCTATGTCACCAGCTCCATGGATGGCGTGGTAGCGCGGGCTGGCGCGGCACACCTCGCGGCGGCACTGCCATCCGGAGCGCTGGCCTCCGGGCTCGCGGTGGGGCGCTTGCTGGCGAAGGAGCCGGAAGGTCATCCGTACCATCCGCAGCGAGGCATCATTCGCCTGTCGAGCACCCCGGGGCTCGGACTGAGCTCCCAGTCACTGGTGTGACGGCTCGACGCATGGGAGCCCACGGATTGGCCTCCGTTAATGAAGCCTCAAGGTGACGGAATGTCGGTCCTGCTGTGTCCCATTCGAGTAGGCGCTCGTCATCAGCCCCAGGCGGAGGCCCTGACGTTCGCGGGCCGCTCCTGGTCCTACGAAGCCCTGGATGCGGAAGTCTCCCGATGGGTTGCCGCACTCGAGGCGGAGGGCGTCGGCGCTTCGGACAGGGTGGCGTCGCTCGCGACGAACCACGTCGCCTCCGTGTGCCTCTTCTGGGCGCTGGGCCGGCTGGGCGCGGTGTTGGCGCCGCTCAATGCCCGGCTCACGTCCGCGGAGCTGGCGCCCATGGTGGAGGACATCCAGCCCCGTTTGAGCCTGGCGCTGGGCTCCCTGGTGGAGCGGCTCCCTGGAGCCCGGCCACTCGAGTCCTTCGCGGAGGCCGTCTCCACGGGGGCTTCCACGTGCCAGCCCCTGGAGGCGTCATCGCCCCGGGTCGTGCTCTTCACCAGCGGGACAACGGGCCGGCCCAAGGGCGCGGTCCTCACCGAAGGCAACTTCCGGGCGTCTTCACGAGCGTCGGCGGCCAACCTGGGGGCGCATCCAGCCCCGCGTTGGCTGGGCACATTGCCGCTCTTCCACGTGGGGGGCATCGCGATGCTCACTCGCACTGCCTACGAGGGAGGTTGCCTCGTCCTGCACGAACGCTTCGACGCCGATGCGGCCAACCGGGCCATCGACGGGGAGGGCGTGTCCCACGCGAGCCTCGTGGCGACGACGCTGGAGCGAATGCTGGACGCTCGAGGTGACCGGCGCATGCCGGACTCCTTCGCATGGGCGCTGATAGGCGGAGGTCCGGTGCCCGTGCCCCTCCTCGCACGAGCGAGGGCCGCGGGCCTGCGAGCCCTTCAGACGTACGGCCTGACGGAGGCCTGCTCACAAGTCACGACTGAGCGCCCGGACAATGCGGACGGCCGCACCGCTGGCGTCCCGTTGCCGGGAGTCGAGGTGCGCATCGTCGGCGTAGGCGGTGAAGTCCTCGGCGCAGGGGCGGAGGGCGACATCGAGGTGCGCGCGCCCACGGTGATGGCCGGGTACTGGCAGCGTCCAGAGGCCACCCATGAGGCGGTTCGTGACGGCTGGCTGCGCACGAAGGACGTCGGCGTGCTGGATGGTGGGGGGCGGCTCACAGTGCTGTCACGCCGCACGGACCTCATCGTCCGAGGTGGGGAGAACATCTACCCGGCGGAGGTGGAAGCGGTGCTCCTCAATCACCCCGCGGTGCAGGAAGCCGCCGTGGTGGGCTTCCCGGACGACCGCTGGGGCGAACGGCCCGTGGCCTTCGTCGCGCCGCGCCCGGGGCAGGCGCACCCCGGGGAAGAGGCACTGGCGGCGTGGTGCCGTCAGTCCCTGGCGGGCTTCAAGACGCCCGCGCGTTTCGTGTGGGTGGACGCGCTGCCTCGCAACGCCATGGGGAAGGTCGAGCGCACCGTCCTGAGACGGCACGCCCTCCGCTGACCCACGGGGGTGGGGCGGGCGCCCTGTCTCAGCACTCCGAGATCGGGTGGCCCCAGGGATTGGTCCGCGGGAACTGCCGCAGGACGGTGCTCAGCCGGCAGGTGGCCGACACGGTGGTGGCAGCCGCGGACCGACGGGAGGCCTGCGGGCCCCGGTGCTCGAAGGTGCCCAGTCGGGCCGCCTGCATCGCCAGCTGCTTTTCGACCTCCGGGGACCAACGGGAGAACTCAAGCCATTCCATGTGCGTGCTCCTTCGCGCCGCAGTGTTCGGGCACATCCGACCTCTTCAAGTCGTGAAAATCACGACGCCACGCGTTGAAGCTGGCAGTCAGTGGCGATTTCCCGACAAGGGTCGCCGTCTCAACCCGCGGACGTGGTCGCCATCTTTCAAAAGCCACTCCGGGATGTCGTGTTCCCGCGCGGCCGCCTGCCCTCCGAGGAGGGGCCTGCATTTCCTGCGCGGACCTGGGACACGTGGACATTCTTGCGTCGCCCGCGCCGTGCCCCCGGCGTGATTGCTGATACGGCTGCAACCTTTCACTCCCAAGGTCAAAACTCAAACATGCAAGGATTTCCACACCCGACGTTGAAGAGTTGAAGAGACAACGCAGGGGGAGGGTAGGGAATGACGCCGGCTTCCGAGTGAAAACAGGACATTCCAGGTCGTGGCTGATTTTGATATCGAAATGACTCAAAGGCAGCTCAGCACGCGTACTCGCAACGGGAGGGAGAGATGGCTCCGGAGTCCGTTGATGTCATCATCGTGGGCAGTGGTCCGGTGGGAGCGATGGCGGCGAACCTCCTGGGGCAGCAGGGGATTCGGACGCTGGTGGTGGAGCGTGAAGTCACGCCTCATGGCCAGTCCCGCGCCATCAGCGTGGATGACGAGGGCCAGCGCATCTTCCAGTCCGCGGGGCTGGTGGGCGACCTGGGCGCGGGCTTCTATCCGTGCAAGCGGCTGCAGTACCTGAATGACTCGCTGCGCTCGCTGGCGGAGGTGGACTTCACCCGGTTGGACCGGCCGTTCGGCTACGTGCCCGCGGCCTTCTTCCAGCAGCCGCGCATGGAGGCGGTGCTTCGGCAGGGCCTGAAGCGCTTCCCGCACGTGGACCTGTGGCTGGGCCACGAGGTGGAGTCCTTCGTCCAGGACGAAGACGGCGTCACCGCCCGCGTGAAGGAGGTCGCGGGGGAGCGTGCGGTCAACGTGCGCGCGCGCTTCCTGCTCGCGTGCGACGGCTCGCACAGCTCCATCCGCCGGCGGCTGGGCCTGAAGCTCGTGGGGACGACGGCGCTGGAGCACTCGCTGGCCATCACCGTGAAGACGTCCTCACCCGAGCCCGACTTCACCAGCTACCTGTGCGGCCCCGTGCGCCGGGGATTCATCGCGCGCACCGCGCCGAACGAGATTCGCTTCGACATCATCCTGGAGCCAGACGCGGACCTGAAGGCGGCGCGCTCGCCCGAGAACGTGCGGCGGCTGATCGGCTACTACCTGGACCCGGATTCGGTGGAGCTCGACTCCGTCAAGATCTTCTCGTACCACAGCCGCATGTCCGAGCAGTGGCGGGTGGGCCGCGTGTTCCTCCTGGGCGACGCGGCGCACCTGATGCCGCCCTTCCTGGGGCAGGGGCTCTGCGCGGGCCTCCGGGACGCGGCGAACCTGACCTGGAAGCTGGGGCTGGTGCTCGCGGGCGCGGCGGATGCGTCGCTGCTCGACACCTACGAGGAGGAGCGGCGTGGCCACGTGTCGGAGGTGATTCGCGGCTCGGACGCCATGGGCCGGGTGATGATGTCGGGCGGGCGGGTGATGGCTCGCGTCCGCAACGCGCTCATCCAGGTGATGTACCGGCTGCCGGTGACGGGCGACTTCATCCGCGACTACAAGGTGAAGCCGCAGATGCCGCTGCGCCGGGGCTTCATGCACGGCGCCCAACGCGCGAAGGGGGACGTGCCGGAAGGCTCCTACTTCCCGCAGCCGCGCGTGGAGCGGCCCGACGGAGAGACGGCGCTGCTGGATGACTGCCTGGGTGAGGGTTTCGTGGTGCTGACGCGTCCAGGCGCCTCCCAGGAGGCCCAGCGCGAGGCACGGGCCCTGGCGGACGAACTCGGAGCACGCTGGTGGCAGCTGGCCGCGGCGGACCGCGCGGGAAATGGCGGGCCGGACACGCTGGTGGACCTGGACGGCCGGCTGGGCGCCTGGTTCGTGCAGTACGCGGCCGACCTCGTGGTGCTCCGGCCGGACCGCTACGTGTTCGGCATCGCAGGGGGTGGCAAGCGGGGCCACCTCCTGGGCTCGCTCAAGGGCCGCGTCCGCCCTCACTCGCGTCCGAATGGCGCGGAGGTCCGGCGGGCGGGCTGAAAGGCGGGGAACGGAAAAACAACAGGCGCCCGGGCCGGGGCGCCCTACGACCGCGAAGTGGGGCTGCGGGGAGGCTCAGGCCGCGGCGGCGGACTGGACCAGCTTCCCGGCGCGCTCCACGCAGTCGCCCATGAAGCGCAGGTAGATGTCGAGCGCGCTGGCACCCGTCTTGGCGATGATGGGCGCCTTGTCCGGCACCTGCGACAGGAGCTTGTTGAGCATCACCTCGTTGAGCGCGGTGTGACCCACGTCAATCTCCGTGTGCTCCTTGAGGAAGGACATGCCCTGGAGGATGTCCTCGCCACAGACGCGCTTGGCCTGCTCGAGAATCACGGGGCCGAGCACCGTCGACAGGCCCTCGATTTCGTACTCGATGGCCACCTGCGCGGCGGGCATCTCACCGGTGATGGTGTTCTCGTGAATCTCCCGGTACTCCTTCATCGCCTGCGTGGGCGGCTGGGCGATGAGCTCCTCGGCGTTCAGCTTGGGGTTGCGGCGCTCGTTCCACCGGGCCACCAGGTGCTTGGTGTCCTCGACCATCATCAGATGGTGGCCGGCCTCGTGCTTGGCGTGGGCGATGAGCTTCTGGCCCACGTCGTCCAGGCCCACCTTCACGGTGGCCTCACCGGCGCGGCGAATCCACCCGTCCACCGGCTCCGTCATGTAGACGCCCAGCGAGTTCCAGGTGATGAGGAAGGCCTCGAAGAGCGCGGGGTCCGCCTTGTCGTCCAGCAGCACCTTCAGCCGGGGATCCGTCTTGATGCGCTCACGGGTGGCAGTCAGGTTCGGTGTGTACAGCTCCTCCACGAGTTGCTTGCTCATGTTCATTACCCCTGGCGAGAGTTGGGAGCGCTTCGGCGCCCGATGGAGACTTCACTGATGTGTTCGAGATAGTCGGGGATCAACTTCGCGGAGATGATCCACATGTACGGGTCCGGACCTGCGTGAATCCCGGCTTCCTGTACGTACTGCCCACCGTCGTCCTCACAGAGATAGTGGAACGAACGGCGGTGGCGGGCGGCGTACCAACGGCGTGCCGCGTCCACCAGGGCGACGTAGGTGGAAGGCCCCGCGTCGCTCAGGGGGAACAGCCGTGCCATGTCGAGCAGGCTGTAGAGGTTGGTGCCCTGCTGGCCCAGCTCCAGGACGGCGGCGGCCACGGCCACGCCGTTGCGGCGCGCGATGAGGACCTCGCGCTCGCGCTCCAGGCCAAAGGTGTTCCACTGTCCCTGCACCGCGCGCATGTCGATGCGGTCGCGCGTGAAGTCGAGCGCCTCCACGTAGCAGGAGGGACGCGAGTGGGCGATGTGGTCCGTCAGCAGCGTCAGCTCGGCGGACGTGGCGGGGCTGATGGTGATGCCCTCGTGCAGCCGGCCCGTCATCTCGGCCGTGTAGACGTCCATCATGTGGACCTTGCGCGTGAAGGCCAGCTCCGGGTTCGCCGCCATGTGGCGCTCGCCGTAGCGGACGTGCGCGCGCGCGATCCACGGGTTGAGGCCCTCCACGTAGGCCACGGCCCAGCGGAAGTCGGCGTCGCTCTGCGGGTGCTCGAAGCAGCGCACGTACAGGTCGTGCATGATGCGGCCCGGCTCCAGCCCCTTGATGGCGGGCTTGCCCGGGCGCTTCGCCACCTGGTGTCCCATCCAGGTGTGCCGGTACGACTTCATGATGGACAGCGTCGCCTCGGGGCCGCGCTCGGACGGCCAGACGGCCTGGCAGAAGAGCTGCGGAACTTCCGCGGCGCGCTTGGCCATGTGGCTGAAGGCTTGCTTCAGCGCGTCAAATTCCTGAGAGGACTTGTTCGCCAGGCTGAAGAAGCCAGACAGCGTGAAGACATCCCAGAGCCCCTCTTCCTGCACGTCACTGGTGCAAGTGTTGGGATTGGTCGTCTGGGAGACGAAGCGCACCCAGCGCGCCTCGTCGGAAGAGTAGGGCGACACGTTCAGGCCACACAGCACGGTGCCGTCAGCGCGCGCGCTGGTGACGTAGCGGATTTCACCGCGCAGGCTGATGGACTGGCCGTCCGGCGTGTGGAGCTCGAGCAGGGGCGGCAGCAGGCCCGGGAACAGCAGGTCCTCCGGGCGGCAGCGGATGCACATGCCGGAGAAGGACAGGTCCACCACCGCGCGCTCCATCTCCCCCTGCTCGCGCCACAGCGGGTGGTGGAAGGTGACGCGCACGCCCTCGGGCGCGGGCGAGCGGCGGTGCCAGCGGTGACGGATGCGGAAGAGGACGTCGGGCAGCGGCGACGTGAAGCGCTGGCCGTCCGGCGTTCCCGCCTCCAGGCGCATGCGGTACGCGCTGTTGTGGCCGATGACGTCGATGTCGTAGGGCGCCTCGCCCCAGTCGGTCACCGGGTCCTCGGCGTGCCACTCCAGTTGCTCCGTCTCCGCGTTGTAGCGCTCCAACACCAGGCGGACGGTGCGGCCCATGCGGCGCAGCACACCCTTGTTGCCCGCGGTGCTGATGGCCAGGAGGATGGCGCGGATGCGCTCGGCCTCGTCGATGGTGTCCTGCACCGGAAGGGCAGACGCGGCCGGCTCCGCGACGCCACGCTTCAGCGCGTCCGCCAGCAGTGCCAGGATTTGACGGCCCTGCTCCAGGGAGACGTTCGCCAGCTGCAGCCCCACCGGGGATCCGGCCGTCTCCGCGTCCGTGCGGATGAAGGCGCCCCGGATGGGGCCCAGCGTCACGCCACAGCCGGACAGATAGACGGGCAGGCCGCGCGCGTCGGAGGTGTCCACCTCACCCTTGGGCATCACCCACACCACGGTGGGGCTCAGCCGCGTCACCACGCCAATGGCGCCATCCAGCGTTCCCACGGAGCAGGTGATGGCATCCGCGCCCGTCCCGTGCAGGGAGTAGCCCGAATCATCCAGCGCGGCCTCGGCGGGCGGCAGCGGAATCACGTTGAACAGCGCGTCACGGCTGCGGAACTCGACCGACCGACGGTCGGAGAGCGGGTTTCCCCCTTCCATAATCAGGCGCCCCCTTCTCCGGTGCTGAGGAACCCCTGATGCAGTCGTCGAAATTGCAAGCACGGTTGTTCCTCCCTGCTCCAGCGGTGCTGCGTTAGGCGGCGAATCGCTATAGGTCCGTATCATACGGATTTCCGAGGAACAGTCAAATCGGATTTGTGCAGTCAGGCTGTTTTCTGGCTGGCGGAATGGACGTCCGTGGGTCGTAGGTGACAGCAGTCCACTTCCAAGTCTTACGAAGCGATTCGCCGCGACGGCACACTCATACGGCCAAGATGCTGCGCGGCTGTAATGTCATAAGTCTGGCAGGCTGTGCGTACTTTCTCGCAGTGAAATGGCGTTCGTCAGACCCGCTCGTTAGAGTTCCCTCAGTCCAGCGAGCGGGAGGTGTGAGGGATGAGTGCTGTCGTGAGCGCTGTGGGAGGAACGCAGGCGTTGGAGCAACTCCAAGCGCCTGTTCACGGCCGCGCCGCGGGCCTGACGCCGGTGGACTCGCCAGACGTACTCCGGGTGGATGTCGCGGAGGTCGTTGGCGGCGCGGTGGAGCTCCTCTCAGTCACGCGCCGCTTGCGAGGAGTGCGGGTTTCCCTGGAGCTTCCCGAGGATCCGGTCCCCGCTAATGTTAGTCACCGGCGGCTGCAGCAGGTGCTGCTGCTGTTGTTGGCGCACGCGGCGGATGCGTCGAACGGGCAGGGCGTTCGTGTGATGGTGGATTCCGCTGACGACTTCGGGGACGTGCCGCCCCGCTTCCAGGTCCAGGTCGCGGGGGCGTCGCTGTCCTCGCGGGAGCTCCAGGCTGTCTTCCTGTCGCCCATGTTGGTGGGGCCGCTGCACCGCAAGCTGGCCCGGGCCCGGGAGCTGACGGAGTCCATGGGTGGCACCTTGGAGGTGGCCAGCAGCGCGGCCGCCGGCATCACCGTGACGGTGGAGTTGCCCGCGCCGGGGATGTCCAGCTGGTAGTCCGGGCGGGCCGCCATGCCCGCCGCTGATCCACGACTTGAAGAGGAAGAGGAGGGCGGGCCGCCAGTGCCTGGCCCTCCTTTTTCGTTGGGTCGCCGGGGAGGCCGGCCGCATCGTTTCGTGCTCGCGCGGAGGCCGGCCGTTATTCCGCGCCCGGCCATTGGCTCCGATAAGTCGTTCCGCGTGCGCCCGTGGCCAAACTCCTTGACGTCGCGGGGCGGGTTCTCGACTATCCCCCGCCGATTCTTACACGGTCACACCTTCTCAGGAGCACATCCATGGCGCCCCCGTCATCCGGAGAAAAGATCTCCCTGCAGAGCGGCAAGCTGTCCGTCCCGGACAACCCGATCATCCCCTACATCGAGGGCGACGGCACCGGCCGCGACATCTGGCGTGCGTCCCAGGCGGTGTTCGATGCCGCGGTGGAGAAGGCCTACAAGGGCAAGAAGAAGATCGCCTGGTACGAAGTCCTGGCCGGCGAGAAGTCCTTCAAGGCGGTCAGCAACTGGCTGCCCGATGAGACGGTCGAAGCGTTCCGCACCTATCTGGTGGGCATCAAGGGCCCCCTGACGACGCCGGTGGGCGGCGGCATCCGGTCGCTGAACGTGGCCCTGCGGCAGATGCTGGACCTGTACGTCTGCCTGCGCCCCGTGCGCTACTTCAAGGGCGTGCCCAGCCCGGTGAAGACGCCGGACAAGGTCGACATGACCATCTTCCGTGAGAACACGGAAGACATCTACGCGGGCATCGAGTTCGAGGCCGGCACGGCCGCCGCGGAGAAGTTCCTGGGCCTGCTGAAGCAGGAGTTCCCGAAGGAGTTCGGGAAGATCCGCTTCCCGTCCGACGTGGGCCTGGGCATCAAGCCGGTGTCCCACGAGGGCAGCGACCGGCTGATCCGCGCCGCCATCCAGTACGCCGTGGACCACAAGCGCAAGAGCGTCACGCTGGTCCACAAGGGCAACATCATGAAGTTCACCGAGGGCGCCTTCCGCAAGTGGGGCTACGAGCTGGCCGCCCGGGAGTTCGGTGACAAGGTCTACACCTGGGACCAGTGGGAGGCCACCAAGGCCGCCAAGGGCGAGGAGGCCGCCAACGCGGAGCAGAAGGCCGCGCTGGCCGCCGGGAAGATCCTGATCAAGGACTCCATCGCGGACATCACCCTGCAGCAGGTCCTCACCCGTCCGGATGAGTTCGACGTCATCGCCACGCTGAACCTCAACGGTGACTACCTGTCGGACGCGCTGGCGGCGCAGGTGGGCGGCATCGGCATCGCGCCGGGCGGCAACATCAACTACGTCACGGGCCACGCGGTGTTCGAGGCCACGCACGGCACGGCGCCCAAGTACGCCGACCAGGACAAGGTGAACCCGGGCTCGGTCATCCTCTCCGGTGAGATGATGTTCCGGCACCTGGGCTGGCACGAGGCGGCCGACCTGATGATCCAAGGCATGGACCGCGCCATCGCCAGCAAGACGGTGACCTACGACTTCGCCCGCCTGATGAAGCAGGAAGGGCAGAGCGGCGTTTCCGAGGTCAAGTGCTCCGAGTTCGGGCAGGCCATCATCAAGAACATGTAGTCCCCGGTCGGGGATCTGGAAGAGGCGAATCCATGGCTCAGAATGGCAAGAAGAAGATCGGCCTCATCGGCGGCGGTCAGATCGGCGGCAACCTGGCGCTGCTCGCCGTGCAGAAGTCGCTCGGTGACGTGGTGCTGTACGACATCCCGGCCGCCGAGGGTCTGGTCAAGGGCAAGGCGCTGGACATCAACCAGCTGGCCGCGGTCGACGGCTACGACTGCCGCGTGAAGGGCACCACGGACTGGAAGGACGTGGCCGGCTCGGACGTGATCATCATCACGGCCGGCATGCCCCGCAAGCCGGGCATGTCCCGCGAGGACCTGCTCGAGATCAACCTGAAGATCATGACGGACGTGGCGGGCAACATCAAGCAGCACGCCCCCAACGCCTTCGTCATCAACGTGGCCAACCCGCTGGACGCGATGGTGTTCGCGCTCCACAAGATCGCCGGCCTGCCCAAGCACATGGTCGCGGGCATGGCGGGCGTGCTGGACACCAGCCGCTTCAAGTGCTTCGTCGCCGAGGCGCTCGGCTGCTCCATCCGCGACGTGGAGGCCCTGGTGCTGGGCGGCCACGGCGACGACATGGTCCCGCTCGTCCGCCACAGCACGGTGGGCGGCGTGCCCCTGACGGAGCTGATCGCCAAGGACAAGCTGGACGCCATCATCAAGCGCACCCGTGAGGGTGGCGCGGAGCTGGTCGGCCTGTACAAGACGGGCAGCGCCTACTTCGGCCCCGCGGCGTCCGCCATCGCCATGGCGGAGAGCTTCCTGCTGGACCGCAAGCGCGTGCTGCCGGCCGCCGCCCTCCTGGAGGGCCAGTACGGCATCAACGGTTACTTCTTCGGCGTCCCCGTGCAGATCGGCGCGGGCGGCGTGGAGAAGATCCACACCGTCGAGCTGAACGACGGTGAGAAGGCCGAGCTGGAGAAGTCCTTCCAGTCGGTCAAGAAGACGGTCGACTCGGTCAAGCTGTAGTCGCTGGACAGTCACGTGCGGCCCGCTGGGGAAACCCGGCGGGCCCTGTGCCTGATGCTGTGGATGACGCGGGCTAATTGCCCCGGACGCCATCGTTGCAGCGCGTTTTCACCAAGTTAACTAGCCTGTAGAACTCGCACGGGACGTCCGGGCCCTGGCGCGCCACCTGGCGGGCCGGCTCAACCGAGCAGTGTCCGACGTCCGGCAGTCAAGGAGATGATGATGGCACCAGCAGCGCGGTTCACGGTGGTGGGCGGCGGCCTCGCCGGGCTGATGACGACGATCAAGCTCGCGGAGGCGGGCCACCAGGTGGATGTGCTCTCGCTCGTCCCGGTGAAGCGTTCCCACTCCGTTTGTGCCCAGGGCGGCATCAACGGCGCGGTGAACACCAAGGGCGAAGGCGACCACCCGGACATCCACGTGAAGGACACGCTGCGCGGCGGCGACTTCCTCGCGGAGCAGGTTTCGGTGAAGGGCATGTGTCATGCCGCGCCCGGCATCATCTACCTGTTGGATCGCATGGGCGTGACGTTCAACCGCACGCCGGAAGGTCTGCTGGACTTCCGCCGCTTCGGCGGCACGCTGCACCACCGCACGGCCTTCGCCGGCGCCACCACCGGCCAGCAGCTGCTCTACGCGCTGGACGAGCAGGTCCGCCGCTATGAGGCCGAGGGCAAGGTCACCAAGTACGAGTACTGGGAGTGGCTCGGCACGGTGAAGGACGACAACGGGCGCTGCATCGGCAGCGTGGCCGTCGACCTGCGCACCATGGAGATCCGCACCTTCCCGGCCGAGGCCGTCTGCCTGGCCACGGGCGGCCCGGGCATCGTCTTCGGACGCTCCACCAACTCCATCATCAACACCGGCACCGCCGCGGGCCGCGCCTACATGGAGGGCGCGCACTACGCCAACGGTGAGTTCATCCAGGTGCACCCGACGTCGATTCCGGGCGAGGACAAGCTCCGCCTGATGAGCGAGTCGGTGCGTGGCGAGGGCGGCCGGGTCTGGGTGCCCCGCAAGAAGGGCGACACGCGGGCGCCTCAGCAGATCCCCGAGGCGGAGCGCTGGTACTTCCTGGAAGAGAAGTACCCCAAGTACAAGAACCTGGTGCCGCGCGACGTGGCCACCCGCGAGATCTTCATGGTCTGCCGCGAGCTGGGCATGGGCATCAACGGCCGGGACGGCGTGTACCTGGACGTCACGCACATCCCCGCGCCGGTGCTGGACGCCAAGATCAAGGGCGTCATGGAGATCTACGAGAAGTTCGTCGGTGACGACCCGCGCAAGGTGCCCATGGTCATCTTCCCGGGTATGCACTACTCCATGGGCGGCCTGTACGTGAACTTCGAGGCCGACCCGAAGACGCAGACGCCGGCCGAGGGCAGCCCCAAGAACCAGTCCACCACCATCCCTGGCCTCTACGCCGCGGGCGAGGCGGACTACGCCTTCCACGGCGCGAACCGCCTGGGCGCCAACTCGCTGCTGTCGTGCATCTACTCCGGCATGATCGGCGGCCCGGCCATGGTGTCCTTCGCCAAGAGCCAGGGCACCAGCGCCGCGGCGATGCCGGAGAAGCACTTCCAGGCCGCCAGGCAGTACTGGCAGGACCGCTTCGCCACCATGCTCAAGATGAGCGGCCCGGAGAATCCGTACGGGCTCGCCAAGGAGCTGGGCGACACCATGACGGAGAACTGCACCGTCGTGCGCTACAACGACCGTCTGAAGAAGACGATCGAGAAGATCCGCGAGCTCAAGGAGCGCTGGAAGAACGTCAACGTGCTGGACACGGGCAACGTGGCCAACCGCGCGCTGTCGTACACCAACCAGCTGTGGAACATGTTCGAGCTGGGTGAGGTCATCGCGACCAGCGCGCTGCTCCGCGACGAGAGCCGCGGCGCCCACTACAAGCCGGACTTCTCGCTGCCCGAACCGAAGACGAAGGACCCGACGCAGGACCCGGAGTGGATGAGCCTGTGGCGTGCGCGCCACGAGAAGTGGGCGAAGACGACCATCGCGACGTACAGCGAGGCCGGCCCGAAGATCCACTACGAGGACATCCCCACGCCCGTGCTTGACCCCGAGCCGCGCTGGTACGCCTGAGACGGGAACCACTCAACCGATTTGGAAGTGAAGGGTCGAGCCACATGGACACTGCACAAGCATCCGCTGTCACCACCAAGACCATCACCTTCCGCATCTGGCGGCAGGATGATCCCGCGAAGCCAGGTCACTTCGATGAGTTCAAGGTTCCCTATGTGAAGGGCGCCAACGTCATCTCGTGCCTGATGGAGATCCAGCGCAACCCCGTCACCGTGGAGGGCAAGCGCGTGGCCCCGGTGATCTGGGACGCCGCATGTCTGGAGGAGGTCTGTGGCAGCTGCGCCATGAACATCAACGGCCGCGTGCGCATGGCCTGCTCGGCGCTGATCGACAAGCTGGAGCAGCCGATCACGCTGGAGCCCATGAGCAAGTTCCCCGTGGTGCGTGACCTCACGGTGAACCGCGACCGCATGTTCGACGCGCTCAAGCGCATCAAGGGCTGGGTGCCCATCGACGGCACGCACAACCTGGGGCCGGGTCCGCGCCAGGCGCCCGTGGACCAGTCGGTGATGTACGTGCTGTCCACGTGCATCACCTGCGGCAGCTGCCTGGAGGCGTGCCCCCAGGTGACGCAGGAGAACGACTTCGTGGGCGCGGCGGCCATCAGCCAGGCCCGCCTGTTCAACATGAACCCCACGGGCAAGATGAACTCCGAGGAGCGCGTGCGTTCGCTCATGGGGCCCGGCGGCATCCAGGACTGCGGCAAGGCGCAGAACTGCGTGAAGGTCTGCCCGAAGGAGATTCCGCTCGTCACCTCCATCGCGGTGATGAACCGCGAGGTGACCAAGCTCACCATCAAGGACATCTTCTTCCAGGACGAGGCCCCCAAGGGCCACGGCAGCGGTCCGGGGTAGGGCGCTCGCCAGCGACTTCCCGGCGTTCTCTGGCTTCAAGCGGCCCCGGGCTGGCGTCCATTCGAGACGCCGGGCGGGGCCGCCGCTGTTTGGGTGTCCGTGGAAAACCCTGCGGTGAAGGCAGGCTCATCTTCGCGGACATCCCTGATTATCTGCCGTGCACCCTGTCGGACGATGCATGTGTACCGGGGTCAAACGGTCTTGCACTCCGTCCTTTTCTGCGCAATGAGGGCCCGGCGCTGACGCCTCTGTTCAGGCTGTCTCCCTCGTCTCCACCGGAGCCTCGATGAAGATCCACGAGTACCAGGGCAAGGAAATCTTCCGGAAGTACGGCGTGCCCACGCCGAAGGGCATCCTCGCCGTTTCCGCCAACGACGCGGAGGCCGCCGCGAAGGAGCTCGGCACCTCTGTGGTCGTCGTGAAGGCCCAGATCCACGCGGGTGGCCGCGGCAAGGGCGGCGGCGTGAAGCTGGCCAAGAGCCCCGCGGAAGCCAAGGAGCTGGCCAAGCAGATGCTTGGCATGAAGCTCAAGACCATCCAGACCGGGCCGGAAGGCCAGACGGTCCACAAGGTCTACATCGAAGAAGGTCTCGCCATTGGCCAGGAGCTGTACCTGGGCGTGACGCTGGACCGCGCCACCAGCCGCATCACCTTCATGGCCTCCCGCGAGGGCGGCGTGGAGATTGAAGAGGTGGCGGAGAAGCACCCGGAGAAGATCCTCCGCGAGTCGGTGGACCCGGCCGTGGGCTTCCAGGACTTCCAGGGCCGCAAGCTGGCCTTCGGGCTGGGCCTGACGGGCCCCACGGTGAACAAGTTCACCCACTTCTGCTCGGCGCTGTACCGGATGTTCATCGACACGGACGCCTCGCTCGTGGAGATCAACCCGCTGGTCATCCTGAAGGATGGCGGCGTGGTGGCGCTCGACGCGAAGGTGACCTTCGACGAGAACGCGCTCTACCGGCACAAGGACCTGCTGGAGTACCGCGACCTGGCCGAAGAGGAGCCCCGTGAGATCCAGGCCAAGGAGTGGGACCTGGCCTACATCGCGCTGGATGGCAACATCGGCTGCATGGTGAACGGCGCCGGCCTGGCGATGGCCACCATGGACACCATCAAGCTGGTGGGCGGCAGCCCGGCCAACTTCCTGGACGTGGGCGGCGGCGCCAACAAGGAGAAGGTCACCGCGGCCTTCAAGCTCATCCTGGCGGACCCGGCCGTGAAGGCGGTGCTGGTCAACATCTTCGGCGGCATCATGAAGTGCGACGTCATCGCCGAGGGCATCATCGCCGCGGCGAAGGAGGTCCAGCTCAAGGTTCCGCTCGTGGTGCGGCTGGAAGGCACCAACGTCGAGAAGGGCAAGGAGCTGCTGAGCAACTCCGGCCTCGCCATCACCCCGGCGGACAACCTGCGTCAGGCGGCGGAGAAGGCCGTCGCTGCGGTGAAGTAATCCCGCGCACTCTTTCCTGAAAGAACGCCATGGCCATCCTCGTCAACGAAAACACGAAGGTCCTCTGCCAGGGCATCACCGGCTCGGCGGGTTCGTTCCACGCGAAGCAGATGCTCGAGTACGGCACGAAGCTCGTTGCCGGTGTGACTCCGGGCAAGGGCGGCACCACGTTCGAAGGCAAGGTCCCCGTGTTCAACACGGTGGCCGAGGCGGTGAAGGCGACGGGCGCGAACACGTCCGTGGTCTTCGTGCCGCCCCCCTTCGCCGCTGACTCCATCATGGAGGCCGCGGACGCGGGCGTCGCCCTCATCATCGTCATCACCGAGGGCATCCCGGTCAACGACATGGTGCGCGCCAAGCGCTACCTGCAGGACAAGCCGGGCATCCGGCTGGTCGGTCCCAACTGTCCGGGCGTCATCACCCCGGGCGCGCTGTGCAAGATCGGCATCATGCCGGGCCACATCCACAAGCCGGGCCGCATCGGCGTGGTGTCCCGCTCCGGCACGCTGACCTACGAGGCCGTGCACCAGCTCACCCAGTTGGGCCTGGGCCAGTCCACCGCCGTGGGCATCGGCGGTGACCCGGTCAACGGCACGGACTTCGTGGACGTGCTGAAGCTCTTCAACGCGGACCCGGACACCGACGCCGTCATCATGATTGGCGAAATCGGCGGTGACGCCGAGGAGCGCGGCGCCGAGTACGTGGCGCGCGAGTTCACCAAGCCCATCGCCGGGTTCATCGCGGGCCAGTCCGCGCCCCCGGGCAAGCGCATGGGCCACGCCGGCGCCATCATCTCCGGCGGCAAGGGCACGGCGACCGAGAAGATCAAGGCCATGGAGGCCGCGGGCATCCTGATGGCCGCCAGCCCCGCCGAGCTGGGCACCACCCTTCAGGAGGCCCTCAAGCGGGGCGCTCCGAAGAAGCGCTAAACCCCAACGGAAACACGACAAGGAGCCAGTCACATGGCTATCGAGCGTACGCTGTCCATCATCAAGCCGGACGGCCTGGAGAAGGGCGTCATCGGGAAGATCATCAGCCGCTTCGAGGAGAAGGGGCTGAAGCCGGTCGCCATCCGCCTGCAGCACCTGTCCCAGGCGCAGGCCGAGGGCTTCTACGCGGTCCACAAGGCCCGGCCCTTCTTCAAGGACCTGGTGCAGTTCATGATCTCCGGCCCGGTGGTCCTGATGGTGCTGGAAGGTGAGAACGCGGTCCTGGCCAACCGGGACATCATGGGTGCCACCAACCCCGCGCAGGCGGCCGAGGGCACCATCCGCAAGGACTTCGCCACCAGCATCGACAAGAACACGGTGCACGGCTCCGACAGCCTGGAGAACGCGAAGATCGAGATCGCGTACTTCTTCCGGGAGACGGAGATCCACTCCTACCCGTACCAGAAGTAGCCGGCCGGCCCCTTATGGGGCCGCCGTTCCAGGCCCGGTGTCCGCGCTCTCAGAAGGCGTGGGCCCGGGCCGCTGTTCTTCCAGGAGACACTACCGGGTAGTGTCCATGAGGCGGGCAGGGGAGCATGGGCTCCTTTGACTTGCCGTGCCCAGGTGTGGGAAGGGACGCCCCTGGGCCCACCGTTAAGCGCAACGACGATGTCAGAGACCTCCGCCACCTCCCTGCCAGTCACCGAGCCATTGCCGGCTCCCGCGCCCGCCAAGCTGGTGGACGTGGCCAGCCTGTCGTTGGAGGCGCTGTCGCGCTTCGTCACCGAGGAACTGGGTGAGCGCGCCTTCCGTGCCCCGCAGATCTACCGCTGGCTGCACCAGCGCGGCGCCACCTCGTTCGACGAGATGACGGACCTCTCCAAGGTCCTGCGCGAGAAGCTCAGGACGCGGGCGGAGATCGTCCCCCTGGTGAAGGACTGCGAGCTGCGCAGCATCGACGGCACCATCAAGTACCGGTGGAAGACGCGGGACGGGCGCTACATCGAATCCGTCTACATGCCCACCGAGGACCGCAGGACGTTGTGCGTGTCCACGCAGGTGGGCTGCGCCATGGCCTGCGGCTTCTGCATGACGGGCACCATGGGGCTCAAGCGCAACCTGACCCCCAGCGAGATTGTGGCCCAGGTCCACGCGGTGAACCGCGAGGTCCGCAAGAACGAGGGGCACGAGACGCTCCGCCCGCTCTCCAACCTGGTGTTCATGGGGATGGGGGAGCCGCTCCACAACTTCGAGAACCTCAAGACGGCGCTCTCCATCCTCCAGTCCGAGGACGGGCCGAACTTCAGCCACCGGCACATCACCGTCTCCACCGTGGGGCTGGTGCCGATGATTGAGCGTTTCGGCAAGGAGACGGACGTCAAGCTGGCCATCTCCCTCAACGCCAGCACGGACGAGCAGCGCAGCAAGACGATGCCCGTCAACCGCAAGTGGAACATCGCGGCCTTGCTGGACGCCTGCCGGAAGTTCCCGCTGCGTCAGGGCCGCCGAATCACCTTCGAGTACGTCCTCATCAAGGGCTTCAACGACGCGGATGAGGACGCGCACCGCCTCATCGAGCTGCTCAAGGGCATCCCGGTGAAGGTGAACCTGATCCCCTACAACGAGAATCCCGGCCTGGGGTTCCACACCACCGGCGAGGAGCGGGCGGAGGAGTTCCGCGCCATCCTCGCGGACGGCCACGTCGCCGCCTACATCCGCAGGAACCGGGGCCGGGACATCGCCGGCGCCTGCGGGCAGCTCGCCAATCGCGGCGAGACACAAGCCGGGGCCGATAGTACGACATAAGTTCCCGAACTTCCTTGACAATCCAACGGGAGCGGCGTTAAGAGCGCCACCCCTTTCCTAAGACGTTTCCTGTTTGTTGGAGAGCATTCAATGGCCGTTGTCCTCCGTCTTGCCCGCGCGGGCGTCAAGAAGAAGCCGTACTACCACGTGGTCGCCACCGATTCCCGCAACCCCCGGGACGGCAAGTTCATCGAGGCCGTGGGCGCGTACGATCCGAACCAGGAGCCGCCGAAGGTGGAGTTCAACGAGGAGCGCCTCAACTACTGGCTGAAGACGGGCGCGACGCCGTCTGAGACCGTTGCGGACCTGATCAAGGTCGCCGGTAAGGCCAAGCCCGCTCCCGCGGTCTGAGCCACGCCCGAGTGGACGTGGAGCAGCTTCTCAACTATTTGGCGCGGGCCCTGGTCGATCATCCTGACCAGGTCAGCCTGCGCATTTCCGAGGTGGAAGGGGCCCGGCTCTTCGAGCTGAAGGTCTCCGCCGAGGACGTCGGCAAGGTCATCGGCCGTGACGGGCGCACCGTGAATGCCCTCCGGACGCTGCTCAATGCCGCCGCACAGAAGTCCGGGCAGAAGGTCCGCCTGGAGATTCTCGACGACCGGCGCAATGCAGCAGGCGCTCCGGTCGCGCCGGACTCCGCGCAGTGACGGCCACCAGTCCCTATCTGGAGTTGGGATACGTCGCGCGTGCTCACGGGCTGCGTGGCGAGGTCGCCATTCGCGCATTGGATCCGGCGTCGGAGACGCTCGACACCGTCGATCGCATCTGGGTGCGGACGCGCGCCGGTGTGGAGCGGGAAATGCGGCTGGAGGCGCTCCGGCCCACGCCCAAGGAGGACATCGTGGTCCTCGAAGGCGTGGAGTCGCGGAACGACGCGGAGGCGCTCGTGGGCGCCAAGGTGTTCGTCTTCCGCGAGGATCTGGAGCCGCCCGCGGAGGGCGAGTTCTTCCAGGGTGACCTGGTGGGGCTCGAGGCCGTGGACGCCAACGGGAACGCGTTGGGCCGGGTGGAGGAGATCTGGACCACCGGCGAGGTGCCCAACCTGGTCATTCGCGCTTCCGGGCGCGAGGAGCTGGTGGTGCCCTTCGCCGACGAGTTCGTCCCCACCGTGGACCTCGAGGCGCGGCGCATCGTCATCCATCCGCCTGAGTACGTGGATGCGGGACGCAAGGGCGCCGAGTCAGGTGGAGGCCCGGAGGACGCGGAATGAGCCCACCGTATCCGGTGGAGATCCTCACGTTGTTCCCCGGCATGGTGACCGGTTACCTGGGGGCCAGCATCCTCGGGAAGGCTCAGGAGAAGGGCCTGCTGGCCACCACCATCACCGATATCCGCGAGTACGCCGAGGGCAAGCACCGCGTCACCGACGACGCGCCCTACGGCGGTGGCGCCGGCATGGTCATGAAGCCGGAGCCGCTGGTCGCCGCGATTGAGGCGGCCAAAGCGCGGCATCCGGGCGCACGGGTGCTGCTCATGAGCCCCCGAGGGCCCACCTTCACCCAGGCCACTGCGCGTGAGCTGGTCCGTCACGAGGCGGGCCTCATCCTGGTCTGCGGCCGCTACGAGGGCGTGGACGAGCGGGTGATGGCGCACCTCGACGGGGAGCTGTCCCTGGGGGACTTCGTTCTCACGGGCGGCGAGCTGGCGGCCATGACGGTGGTGGACGCGGTGGCGCGGCTGGTGCCCGGGGTGCTGGGCAACGTGGACTCGTCCGTCACGGAGAGCTTCGAGGAAGGCCTGCTGGAGCATCCCCAGTACACCCGCCCGCCTGTCTTCCGGGGCGTCGAGGTGCCGGCCGCCCTGCAGTCCGGCGACCATGCCCGGATTGCCCGCTGGCGGCGCTGGAAGTCGTTGGTGCTCACCCACGAGCGCCGCCCGGACCTGTATGCCCGCGTGGTGCTGTCGAAGGCCGACCAGAAACTTCTGGCCCGCCGGGAGGAAGAGCTGTAACCCTGAGCGTTGCTAGCGGGTTGGATCATCAGGGCTTGTCCGACACCGCTCTCTCTGTTAGTACGGCCCGCTCTTCACGCGACCATCGCGTCAGTTCAAGTTTTCCGGAGTTTGTCATGCGCAACGCCGCCATTCAGCACATCGAGGCCAAGTTCCTGCGCCAGGATGTCACCGTGTTCAATACCGGTGATTCCGTGCGCGTCCACTGGAAGGTCAAGGAGGGCGAGAAGGAGCGCGTGCAGGCGTTCGAGGGCATCGTCATCCGGAAGACCAAGGGCAACCACCGCGCTACGTTCACGGTGCGCAAGCTCTCCTTCGGCGTCGGCGTGGAGCGCGTGTTCCCGCTGCACAGCCCCCGCTACGAGAAGATCGAGGTCCTGTCGCGCGGTGCCGTGAACCGCAAGCGCCTGTTCTACCTCCGCGACCTCAAGGGCAAGGCGGCGCGCGTCGACGTCATCGAAGAGCCGAAGCCGTCCAAGAAGGCCGCCTCGGCCTCCTGAGCGCTTCCAGCGCCTGTGCAGTGAAAAGGAGCGTCCGATCCCGGACGCTCCTTTTTTCATTCGCGCTAACATGCGCGAGCCATGCAATTCGCCGAAGTCGCCGTCCAGAACGTCCGCGGTTTCTCCCCCGCGGGGCGCTTTGCCCTGAAGGCGGGATACCTCGTCCTCAAACCGCCCTCGGCGGAGTCGAGCCCCCTGGCGGGCCTCTCCCTCGCGCTGCTCTTCGCGGATGGGCGCGGCACTGACGCCAGCTTCATCGCCGCCGGTGCGAAGTCGGGCAAGGCGGCCCTGACGTTCGTCGGAGTGGATGGGGTGACGTACCGCGTCCTGCGCGACCTCGGCGGCTCCGGGACGTTGCACCGGATGAATCCCACGACGCAGCAGCCGGAGCTCGTCTCGTCGGATGCGTCGGAGATCAGCCAGTTCCTTCGCGGTCAGGCGGGACTTCCACCGAAGACCACGTTCGAGCAGGTGTACTGCCTTCAGTCCGCGCAGCTTCCCTCACGACGCCCGAGGAAGTCCGCTGCCGCCGCGGCGAAGGTGGACCCCAAGACGTCCGGCAGGTACCCATCATTGGCGTCTGCCTCCACGGTGCTGCCCGCGGAGGACATCCCCGCCGCCGAGGCGAAGCTGCGCGCGCTGGAGCAGGAACTGGCTGCCTCCACGGAGGTGGACAGCCTTCAGTTCAAGGCGGATGGCGTTGCCTCGCAGATCTTCGACGCCGAGCAGAGGCTGAAGGGGACCGAGGGGCTCAAGGTGGCCATCTCGGAGGCCGAGGCCGCCTGGCGCGCGGCGCCGACGCCCGAGTCCCTGGGGCTGCCTCAGGACATCGTGAACCGCCTGAAGCGCCACCCCAAGGTGATTGCCCGTCGTGACGAGGCCCTGGCGCGCCTCAACGCGGACCGGGAGAACGAAGCGGAGGCACGTCCCACCTCGGTGCCGCCCCTGACGCAGAACATGGGGTTCTGGGCCGGCCTGGGCGTTGGCGTGTTGTTCCTGGCGCTGGCCGTGGGCCTGGGATTTGGAGTGGACCGGACCTTCCGCTACCTGGCGCTGCTGGACATCCCGGCCTTCGGTGTCGCCGCCTTCCTGGCGCTTCGCTACGTGGATGACCTGCAGAAGGCCACGCGGCATGGCAGCAAGGAGAACCGCTTCGACATCCGGGAGAAGAAGATCCTCGAGGAGTACGAGGCGGAAGCCGCGCCGCTGCGCATGGCTCAGAAGGCGCTCGACGTGGAAGATCTGGACGGCATCGCCCCGGCCCTGGAGCGCAAGGAGCTGCTGGCCGCGCGAGTCGCCGAGCTGCGGGACCAGCTTCACACCATGGAGTCGGATCCGGACTACCTCGCGGCGGCCGCTCAGGTTCAGTCGCTGAAGGCGGAGGCGGAAGCGCTCAACGACGAGCTGACGCAGAAGGGTACGTACGTCCGCGACGTACGCGAGGTGGAGCGTGAGATGGGCCGGCTGAAGGAGTCCATTGCCCTGGCCAAGGCGCCTCCGCCGCCGGCCGCGCCGGGCCCGGATGGAGCCGTGCCTGTGGAGACGCTGGAGGATCCGTCGCCCATGCTGCTGTCCCAGGCGGCGGACGTGTTCACCACGGACATCTTGTCCGTGCAGGCGATGCTGAAGGAGCGCTGCGTCCAATACCTCACCGCGCTCACGGACCGGCGGTACCAGGGCATCGAGTGGGACCGCGAGGGCAAGGCCTTCGCCCTGGCCTCTGGCCGGCGGGTGCCGGTGGGCGAGCTCCCCGCGAAGGACTTGGACCTGTACTACCTGGCCCTGCGGATGACGGTGGTGGAGAAGGCGAGCGCCCGCGTGAAGCGTCCCTTCCTGCTGGAGGACGTCTTCACGGGGATGGAGGAGGTGAAGCTGCCCCTCATCGCTCGGATGCTGAAGCACCTGGGCACGCTGACGCAGGTGCTGCACGTCACCTCGCACCCGGGCTTCGCGCAGATGTCGGACGGCCCCGTTAACGTCTGAGGCGACGTGGCGGGTTGCCTCCAGGGGGAGGTCCGCAGGGGGAGGGGTGGATGCGACGGGCGGCGCCGGCTGAGCGGCGGGAGTACGGGAAGGCGGGGGAGGAGGCGGCGGTGCGCTTCCTGGAGGCGCAGGGGTGGCGGGTGCGGGATCGCAACTGGACCTGCCGCTTCGGGGAACTGGACGTGGTCGCCGAACGTGACGACCTGGTGTGCTTCGTGGAAGTGCGGATGCGCTCCACGGCCACCTGGGGCGACCCCTCCCACAGTGTGTCTTTCGCCAAGCAGCGCCGGGTGGTGAAGGCGGCGCTTCGGTACCTGTTCGCGCATGACTTGCGTGGACGGATGTTCCGTTTCGACGTGATTTCGGTGGTGGGACGCGGGGAGCTCGCCACCGTGGAGCACATCCCTGGCGCCTTCGACGCGGGGATGTGAGAGGACGACGCCATGGCTGGAACGCTCTATCTGGTGGCGACGCCCATCGGGAACCTGGGGGATGTCACGTCGCGCGCGTTGGAGACCCTGCGCGCGGTGCGCTTCATCGCGTGTGAGGACACGCGGCACTCGCGGGTGCTGCTCGACCACTTCGGCATTGGCGGGAAGGACCTGGTGAGCCTGCCCGCCTTCGCGGAAGGGCAGCGAGCCGGACGCATCCTGGACCGGATTGGGGAAGGAGAGGACTGTGCGCTGGTGACTGACGCGGGCAGCCCCGCCATCAGTGATCCGGGCGAGAAGCTGGTGGCCGAGGCGCTGGAGCGCGGATTGACGGTGGTGCCGGTACCAGGCCCCACGGCCCTGGTCGCGGCGCTGAGCGCCTCTGGATTACCCACGGGGCGCTTCCACTTCCTGGGCTTCCTCCCGCGCAAGGGCGCCGAGCGCCGGGCGATGCTGGAGGAGGTGGCGCAGCTGTCCGCCACCCTGGTGCTTTATGAGTCCCCACGCCGCCTGTCGGAGACGTTGCCGGACCTGCTCGACGCCTGGGGCGACCGGCGCGCGTGCGTGGCGCGGGAGCTGACGAAGCTGCACGAGGAGTTCGCCCGGGGCACCTTGTCCGAACTGGCCGCGCGCTACGCGGCGGAAGAGCCCCGCGGCGAGGTGGTGGTGTTGGTGGAGGGCCGCACCGGCGAGACACGCTGGTCCGAGGAGGAATTGCGTCGGGCCCTGGAGGAGGGGCTGTCGCGCGGCGAGAAGCTCAAGGCGCTGAGCACCGAGCTAGCCCGCCGCGCGGGCTGGGCCGGTCAGGACGTCTATCGACTGGGGCTCTCGCTGAAGCGCTGAGTCCCCAGGTGGGCGCCGTCATCGGCGCCCACCGGGCCACGCTAGAAGCTGAACGTGGCGCTCAGGTCGAAGCGGAACGTGGTGCTCTCCACCGCGAGGAAGCGGCGAGACACCAGGTCATAGCGCCAGTCGAAGTTGGGGTTGAGGTCGGGCGAGCCGGGCTGCGTGTCCACGCCGCCGTCGTTGTTCGCGTCACGCCCCGGAGCCTCGGCGGTGAGGGCGTGGTTGGTGTTGTAGAGGAACATGCCGGACGCGCGAATCTGGAAGGCCTGCGACGCGTTCGCCGTGACGCCCAGCATGCCACCCACCTGGAAGTAGTCCTCGGAGGTGAGCAGCTTGCGCAGGGCGGCGCTCAGCTCGTTGTAGTAGCGGCCGCTGCCCACGTAGTTGCCGATACCCCGGACATCGAGGGCGAAGCGCTGCGACTTCGCCGGCCGGTTGAAGGGCACCAGTTCCACGCCGAAGAGCATGCCCGCGGTGTGGGGGGCGTTGATGCCCGTTTCCTTGCGGTTCCACGGGCCCGTGAAGCAGTTGTCCGGGGCGCCCAGGTTGTCCGGGTTGGAATCCTTCTGGACGCAATTGGAGTAGGCGCCCGGGCCGCGCACGGGGATGGTGTAGTGCGCCTTGAAGTACGGCTCGGCCGCGCCGATGCGGCGCGAGAAGGCCGTGTAGAGCTGGTACTTGTGGACGCGGTCGCCAATGTTGCCGCGGCTGTCCGAGTTGGTGGTGTCCGCGGCCGCGTCACGCAGCTTCGCGGTGGGGGCCTCGTACTCCAGGCCGACAATCCAGGTGGGCTTCGTCTCGTCCTTCTCCTGGTTGAAGAAGGCGTAGGCCAGACCGAAGCGCATGTTGCCCAGGCCGCCGCGGAAGCTCTCCTGCGGTACGTCGAACAGGGCGCTGCCCGGTGCCGAGCCCTCCAGGCAGCCCGGGATGACGGAGCCGTTGGCGTTCAGGCAGTTGTTGGTGATGGTGGACGTCTCGGGAGACGAGTTGGACGTGAAGTCCCAACGCTCGTTCTGCGAGAAGACGACGGGCAGGGCGAAGGAGAACTCCAGGTCCCTGTAGAGGCCGACGGACAGCTCCAGGTTGAGCCGGGCGTCCACGCCCTTGTACCAGAGCTCCGATGCATCCCGGCGGCCCGCCGGTTGCCCGGCGGGGGCCAACTGCTCGCGGATGATCTTCGCGCGGTTCTGTGTGCGCTCGAAGCCGACGTCGATGAAGAGGTCGAACGGGTCGTCCTCCTCGAGCGACGACGCAATCCGGGTGATGTCCGCCGCGGTGGCGGCGAACGGCGCGCCCAGCGTCAGCGCGGCAAGTACGACGCGAAGCCTGTGCATCCGACCTCCGACGGCAAATCTCCCTGGCCTACCGGCAAGCCCGGGGGGCTTCCAGCTAGCCGTGCCGTCGAAGGAGTGTCAAGAAACGGGTGGCTTTTACTTGCCGGCCACCACGGACGCGCTCAGCAACCCGTCCATCCGGCGCACCTCCGCCTCGAAACCCGACCGGTGCTGCGCGGCCAGTGAGCGGCGGTAGGTCTTGTGCTGGTCGTAGGGGTCCAGCACCCGGTCGTCCTGCGTCATGAGCTGGTAATGGAGGTGGGGGGCGAAGCTGCGGCCCGTGTTGCCGCTCTTGGCGATGACCTGCCCCACGGAGAACCGGGTGCCCGGCTTGACGCTCTTGTCCACCTCGTCCAGGTGGAGGAAGAGCGCGCGGCGCCCCTTACCGCCCGACTCCACCAGCTCGATGCAGTTGCCGTTGCTGCTGAAGTTCCAGTTCTTCCGCTTCACCACCCCGTTGAAGGGGGCCTTGATGGGCGTGCCGACCGGGGTGCGGAAGTCCACGCCCTTGTGCTTGCGGCCGTCGCGAAGCAGGGACGTCACCTGCTCGTAGTCGTCGATGGGGGAGCGCTCCAGCCTCAGCTCCAACTCGTCGCCGCCGGACAGGTAGTACCGGGCATTGGGCTCGCCGTTGGCCTGGTAGCGGTACGCGCTCAGCGTCTTGCCCAGCTTGGCGCTGGTGAAGCGCACCGCGTGCACCAGGGGCTCCTCGTTGGTTCGGCGCTGGTAGAGCACCTCCAGCGTGTCACCGCGGAGAATCTCCCCGGGCACGGAGACCCACCACACCAAGGTGCGCGTCACCACCTGCGCCAGCGCCGGACCCACGTCCGAGCCAGCGGCGTTGACGAGCGCGGTCTCCAGGGGGCCGTTGATGCTGACCGATACGCGCTCCAGGCCCGCGGCCTTCACCGGGTCCGTGGCCACGGGCGCTGGCGTGGGCGCCTCGGCGACGGCGCCCGCGTCGGGGACTGCGTTGGGCATCTGAGCCGCGGCCTCTTCCGTCGCCTGAACCATCCGCTGCTTCCACCACCACACGCCGCCGGCGGCACCGCCGAGGATGAGTGACACGGCGACCACCGTGCCGAAGGGACTGCGCTTCGGAGGGGCACCGAGTGTGGGAAGGTTCGGCCGCATACAAGCTCCCTGAGTTGGAATGGGTGGGCGGGCCCGGAACCGACGCGCGCGAAGCGGAATTCCGCTTCCTCGCGGTCTATTCGTCCGGACCGTCTTCCTGCCCGTCTGGTGTGGTGTCGCGCAAGCCAAACTCCTTCATCTTCGTCTGGAGTGACTTGCGGCTGATTTGAAGCAACCGGGCGGCCCGGGTGACGTTGCCACCCGTCTCCTCGAGCTTCTTCACGATGAGGTCCCGCTCGAGCTCGGCGGCCTTCATCCGGACGATGTCCTTCAGGCCGACTTCCCCCGTGGGGACGTCGATGGAGGCCACCGCGCTGGCCAGGTTGGTGCTCGCCTGGACGCTCGTGCCCTGGCGGACCGGCTCCGGCAGGTCGCGGGCGGTGATGAGAGGCCCGTCCGCGAACAGGAGCACGCGCTCGATGAGGTTCTCCAGCTCGCGGATGTTGCCCGGCCACGCGTAGCCCTGGAGCAGGGCCATGGCGTCGTCGGCGATGCCTTCAATCTTCTTGTTGAGGCGCCGGTTGTACTTCTCCACGAAGTGCCGGGCGAGCATGGGGATGTCGCTGCGGCGCTCGCGCAGGGCGGGCAGGGAGATGGGGACCACCGCCAGGCGGTAGTAGAGGTCCTTGCGGAAGCGGCCGGCTTCAATCTCCGCCTGGAGGTCGCGGTTGGTGGCGGCCACGAGCCGCACGTCCACGCGCGTCGTCTTGATGCCGCCCACGCGCTCGAACTCGCCCTCCTGGATCGCACGCAGCAGCTTCACCTGCATCTCCACTGGAATCTCGCCGATCTCGTCCAGGAAGAGGGTGCCCTCGTCGGCCAGCTCGAAGCGGCCGGGCTTGGACGTGACGGCGCCGGTGAAGGCCCCGCGCTCGTAGCCGAAGAGCTCGCTCTCCAGCAGCGTGTGGGGAATGGCGGCGCAGTTGATCTTGATGAACGGCTTGTCGCGGCGGCTGGAGGCGCCGTGCAGCGCGGTGGCGATCAGCTCCTTGCCGGTGCCGCTTTCCCCGGTGATGAGCACCGTGGACGGCGTGTCCGCCACCTTGTCGATGATCTTGTAGACCTCTTGAATCGTCGACGAGTCGCCGATGATGGCCGCGCGCGCCTTCACGTCCGGGCGCACGGAGCGGCGGGCGCTCTCGTTCGTCTTCGCGGCCTTGGCGACGACGGAGGACAGCTCCGCCTGATCGAAGGGCTTGGTGATGTAGTCGAACGCGCCCGCCTTGATGGCGTCCACGGCGGAGTCCACCGTGCCATGCGCGGTGATGATGATGACGGGGACGTCCGGGTTGGCGGTGCGGATGGTGCCGAGCACCTCCATGCCGCCCACCTTGGGCATCACCAGGTCCGTGACCACGATGTCCGCGCCGTTCTTGTGGAACTCGGCGAGCCCTTGCTCGCCGTTCTCCGCCACGGTGACGTCAAAGCCGTCCCGGCGCAGCATCGCGGCGAGCACCTTGCGGAGGTTCGCCTCGTCGTCGATGACCAGGACCTTGGCCATGGTGGAAGTCGTGACCGCGGGCGACCGGAACTAGCGACGTTCCGTGGCGCCGGCGCCCTCCAGGGTGCAGATGGCGTCCGGGTGCTTGATGCGCAGCAGCAGCGCCTCCAGAACGCGGAACGGGTGGTTCATCCGCGACGCGCCCAGGTACGCCGCCACCATGTCCATGGACACCGCGAGGTCCATGTTCTCCCGGCCGGTGGACACCACCACGCCGGAGTCCCCTCGCAGGCGGTTGGACTGGTAGACGCCGTCCGACGCGAGTTGGCGGATGGTCTCAATCTCCAGGACGCCCGTCTTCTCGTAGATGCGGTGCAGCTGCGAGTACAGCCGCGGCGACAGGACGACGGCGTAGGGGCCGAAGTGGCCCTGCTCGTTGAGCTTGCGCGTGGCCTCGACGATGGCCTGGAAACCGCCACCCGGCGACGTCCAGTCACCCAGCGGCACCGTGAGCCGGCCGTTGGCCGTCATCAGGCCTTCGTAGCCCAGGCGCACGTCACCGTAGAAGATGAGTTCGTCTTCCTGCTGCGCGCACAGCGCGGCGGCACCGGCGGCGGCCGACACGTCCAGCGGCATGTTGTGCGTGCGCGCGGCCTCGATGTCGCGCCAGTGCAGCAGGAAGTCCTTGTAGATGATGGGGATGGTCTTGAACTTGCGAGCATCGGTGAAGACCATCGCGGTCTCCTGCTCGCCGACGATGTCCACGGCGCCGGGTGAGACGCCCTGGAACTCGTCGTAGGGAACCGTCTGCACCCCGGCGCCCAGCGGCCCGTAGATGTCCAGGATGCGCCGACCCACCAGCGAACGCCGGGCGACCTGGATGACAGTCTCGTTCAGACGCGCCCACTCCTCTTCGCGGAGCGGGTTCTCGGCATGTCCAAGGAAGTCAGGCATGAAATGTGGCTCCAGAGGCATCGACTAGAAGAGAAGGGGAAGAAAGCTTCAGCGACCGCTGCCGGAACCACCGCCACCCCGGCGCAGTGAACCCACGGTGAGCGGGTGCGACTCCACGGCGGGCGGCGGCGCAGGCAGGCCATACAGCAGCCGCTGGGGCGGCAGGGACGTTGGCGGCTCGGAGGGGAGCCGGCCGTTGCGGCCGTTGACGGAGAAAGCCGGGCCATCCGGTGCGGGCACATGGACGGTGGCGGGGGCGGGGGCCTCTGCGGCCTGGAAATGACCGGGGACGAAGGGCTTGGCGAAGTGGTCGTTCTGACCACTGTCCAACATGCGAAGCATGTGGACGGCCTCGGAGACGTGCTCCTTCTCCTCGGCGGCCAGGTGCTGGAAGAACGCGCGGACCTCGGGGTTCGAGGAGGCACGAGCGTAGGCTTCGTACTCGTTGATCGTCTCCAGCTCACGTGCCAGCACGAGGCGGATGCGCGCCACGTCGTCCAAGTCACTGTCGGGAGAGCCGGCCATTGGAACGGACCCTTGCAATCCAGGGGGTTCGGCGTCAAGCGAAACAGGGGGACGGGGTTTCGGGCTTCATGACACCGAACGGCCCGCGTAGAGTCCGCCGCTCTCGTGACCACGTCTTCGCCCGAGTCTCCACCCCCGCCGATTGCGCCGGTTGCGCCTCCTCGTCCCGAGCGCTCAGGAGGGGGGGCCGCGCTGGTGGCGGCCGGCATCCTTGCTTCCCGGCTGATGGGCCTGGTGCGCGAGCGCGTCTTCGCCCACTACCTGGGTAATACGGAGGTCGCGGCCGTCTTCAAGGCGGCGCTGCGCATTCCCAACTTCCTGCAGAATCTGTTTGGCGAGGGCGTCCTCTCCGGCTCCTTCATCCCCGTCTACGCGCAGCTCTTGGGCCGCAAGGACACGGAGACGGCGGACCGGGTCGCGGGCGCCGTCTTCGGCATCCTGTCCCTGGTCACTGCGGTGGTGGTGGCGCTGGGCATGGTGTTCACCCCGCTGCTGGTGGATGCCATCGCGCCCGGCTTCCAGGGGCAGGAGCGGGAACTGGCCATCCACCTGGTGCGCATCCTCTTCCCCGGCACAGGGATGCTGGTGCTGAGCGCCTGGTGCCTGGGCATCCTCAACAGCCACCGGCGCTTCCTCCTTTCGTACCTGGCGCCCGTCGTCTGGAACCTGGTCATCATCGCCGCGTTGGTGGCCGCGGGAGGCCGCTACGAGGAAGAGGCGTTGGTTTCGGTGCTGGCCTACGCCGTGGTGCTGGGCAGCTTCCTCCAGTTCGCGGTGCAGGTGCCCTCCGTCCTCAAGTTGATGGGCCGCTTCCGCCCGACGCTGTCGCTGGCGGCGGAGCCTGTGCGGCAGGTGTTGAAGAACTTCGGGCCGGTCGTGTTGGGGCGCGGCGTGGTCCAGTTCAGCGCCTGGGTGGACACGGCCTTCGCGTCACTCATCTCCAATCGCGCGCTGTCCTCGTTGCTCTACGCTCAGACCATCTACCTCATCCCGGTGAGCCTCTTTGGGATGGCGGTGTCCGCGGCGGAGCTGCCGGAGATGTCGCGCGCCACGGGGGAGGGCGCGGACGTGGCCGCCAGGTTGCGCCAACGCATCGACGGAGGCGCACGCCGCATCTGCTTCTGGGTCGTCCCGTCGGCGGCGGCCTTCCTCTTCCTGGGGGACATGGTGGCGGCGGCGTTGCTGCAGACAGGGCGCTTCGACGCGGCGGACTCGCGCTACCTCTGGTACCTGCTCATGGGGGCGGCGCTGGGGTTGGTGGCGTCCACGGTGGGGCGCCTCTATGCCTCCGCCTTCTATGCGCTGAAGGATCCGAAGACGCCGCTGCGCTTCGCGGTGGTGCGCGTGCTGGTGGGCACCCTGGGCGCATGGGTGCTGGGCCTGCGGCTACCAGGATGGCTTGGCGTGCCGCAGCACCTGGGCGCGTTGGGCCTCACCCTGGCCAGCGGCCTGGTGGCCTGGCTGGAGGCGGGACTGCTGCGCCGCAAGCTGGTGAAGCAGCTCGGGCCGGTTGGCGTCCCGTCTGGACTGCTGCCTCGCTTGTGGGGCGCCGCGGTGGTGGCTGGCCTGGTGGCGGTGGGCATCAAGGTGGGGCTCACCTCGCTGCTCGGGCCGATGCCCGGTGTGACGGCGGAGTGGGGGGGGGGCTTCCTGATGCCGCCGCGCCTGCACCCTGTTCTGGGCTTCGCAGCGGTGGCGCTCCCGTTCGGTGCTGTTTATTTCGGGATGTCAGCGGCCCTGGGCATCCCGGAGGCGGGAACGGTGTTGCGCAAGGTGGGGCGGAAGCTGCGTCTGGTGCGCTAACCACCTGGGATTGCTTGGCTCCCTGCCTGCCGAACGGCCGCTATTTGGCGTTGCAAGCATCGGGTCCGGGATGCTCTGACGGGGTGCCTCCGTTATGGACGGAGCGTTGGCGTCAACGGCATGTGCGTCATCTGGCTTCCTCCGGACATGGCGCGCGTGTAGAGTGCGCCGCCTTTTTCACCGGGGCCCGGCTTCTCGGGAAGCCAGGGTCGAATTCGCTTCAGGAAGGTCTCGCAGTGAGCGACGAGAAGAACGGTTCCAATTCTGGCGGGATGGGTCCCAAGAAGCCGAAGGCCACCTTCGGTGACGTGATGCTCGGCATCCCTTCCGGGGGAGCTCGCAGCGAGGGCGGTCGGGGCGAACAGCGTGGCGGTGGCCGAGGCGGCGAGCGCAGCGGCGGTGGCCGTGGTGAGCGCGACGCCCAGCCGCGTCCGGCGGGTGGTGCGCCGCGCGACGAGCGGGGGCCCCGTGGCGGGAGCGAGCGCCGTGGCGGAGGCGATCGCCGTCCGTCGGGCCCCATGGTCGTCGTGAAGCGGGCGTCGGGTGCCATCGAGACGCGCGGCCCGGTGGGGGATGCTCCCGCCGAGGCGACCGCGACGGCCGAGGAGACGACCGCCGCCGCCGAATCCTCCGCCGCGCCGCCGGCCCCCACGCCGCGTCCGGTCACGCCGACGCCGGCGCCGACCAGCGCGCTGTATGAGGAAGTTCCCGAGTCCCAGTCCTTCGCCGAGATGTTCGAGGCGCAGGCCAAGGAGGGTGGAACGCCCAGCCGCAAGGGCCTGCGCGTGGGCGAGAAGGTCCGTGGCACCATCTTCCAGCTCGGCGCGGACACCGCGTTCGTGTCCGTGGAAGGCGCGGCCAAGAGCGAGGCGATGATCGAGCTTCGCGAGCTGAAGGACGACGAGGGCATCCTGCGTTTCGGCGTGGGTGACACCATCGACGCGCACGTGGTGGAGGTGGGGGCCAAGGGCATCCTGCTCAGCCGCGCGCTGGCCAAGGGCAGCGCGAACCTGGCCCTGCTGGCCGAGGCCCGCGCTTCCGGCATGCCCGTCGAAGGCCTGGTGCTGAGCGTGAACAAGGGCGGTGTGGAGGTCGCCATCGGCGACATCCGCGCGTTCTGCCCCATCAGCCAGCTGGACCTGCGCTATGTGGAGAAGCCGGACCAGTTCATCGGCGAGAAGCTCCAGTTCCGCGTGAGCGAGGTCCGCGAGCGCAACGTGGTGCTGTCGCGCCGCTCGCTGCTGGAGGACGAGCAGCGGCAGCTGGCCGCGGAGACGCGCAAGAACCTGGCCCAGGGCAAGATCGTCAAGGGCAAGGTCACCGGCGTGCGCGACTTCGGCGTGTTCGTGGACCTGGGCGGCGTGGAGGGCATGATTCCCGTCTCCGAGCTTTCGTACACCCGCGTCGGTCACCCGAGCGACGTGGTGAAGGTCGGCGATGACGTCGAGGTCGAGATCCTCCGCATGGAGGCCGGCCAGCCCAACTCGCCGGACAAGTCCAAGCAGAAGGAGCGCATCACGTTGTCCATGCGCTCGCGCCAGGAGGATCCGTTCCAGAAGGCGCTGTCCGAAATCAAGGAAGGCGACCGCCTCCAGGGCAAGGTCGTCCGCCTGCAGCAGTTCGGCGCCTTCGTGGAGCTGCGTCCGGGCGTGGATGGTCTGGTCCACATCTCCGCGCTCAGCGACCGCCGCATCGCGCACCCGCGCGACGTGGTGAAGGAAGGGGAGACCATCTGGGTGTCGGTGGAGAAGATCGACACGCAGGAGAAGCGCATCGGCCTGCGCCGCATCTCCGAGGAAGAGGCGCAGCGTCCTCCCGAGGAGCGCACGGCGCCCGCCGCGGAAGCCGCCGCTCCGGCGCAGCCCGCCGCGCCCCGTCCCAAGGTGGGCCAGGTCGTCGTGGGCAAGGTGGATCGCATCGAGCCGTACGGCGTGTTCCTTGCGTTCCCGGGCGGCAAGGGCTTGCTGCCCGCGAGCGAGACGGGCACCGAGCGTGGCACCGACCTGCGCAAGCACTACTCGCTGGGCCAGGAGGTGAAGGTGGCCATCCTGGACATCGACGCGTCCGGGAAGATCCGCCTGTCCGTCACCGCCGCCATCCGCGCGGAGGAGCGCGCCGAGGTGGAGGCCTGGCAGAAGACGCAGCAGCCGCAGGGCGCGGGCAAGAAGGGCTTCGGCACCTTCGCGGATCTGCTCAGCAAGGCGCGCAAGTAATTCCCTGTCTCCAGCGCTGATTTCGTTGATGTGGTCAGCGCTGGAGAAAGGTGTTGACGGTCCAGGCGAGGGACGGTACTTACCGCCTCGCCTCTCTCTGCCGCGGGGTGGAGCAGCCTGGTAGCTCGTCGGGCTCATAACCCGAAGGTCGCAGGTTCAAATCCTGCCCCCGCAACTCGTTGTTTTTCGAAACGTGATTGGAATCGCAGTCGGGTTTCGAGTAGTTGAGCCTCAAGACATGTCGCGGGGTGGAGCAGCCTGGTAGCTCGTCGGGCTCATAACCCGAAGGTCGCAGGTTCAAATCCTGCCCCCGCAACTCAAGTCGGCCCGGTCATTCTCATGGAATGGCCGGGCCGATTCCTTTTGCACGTCTCGACACTGCGACCCTCCTCCGGCATGGCTGCCCTGCGTCCAGCCGAGCGCGTTGTGTTCGCTGGTGAAGGCGTACCCGGCACCACGGTCCATCTTCCTCGTAGGGGATTGCCCCCACCGGTGATGTGCGGCTCACGCCGCCGACAACGACGAGGAGGAGTCCATGGACGCCGACATCACGCATGTCCTGCTGGTCGGAGGTACGGGGCGTTTTGGCGGCAGGTTGGCGTCGGCACTGCTGGCGCGCCCCGGCATCCACCTCCACGTGTTGGTACGTCCGGGCGCGCGCAGCGACGCGATGGTGAGCCTGGCGGAGCATGGGGTGACGTTGGTGAGCGGGACGCTGGATGACATGCGCTCGCTCGATACGGCCTTGGAGGGCGTGGACGCGGTGGTCTCCGCCGTGAGCGGGCCACCCGAAGTTCAAGTGGAAGGGCAGCTCCGGTTGCTGGACTCCGCGCGGCGGCATGGCGTCATCCGCTTCATCCCTTCGGACTACTCACTGGACTACACCGACGCGGATGCGGGTGACGCCTTCATGGATGCGCACCGCCGTGTCGCGGACGCCGTGGTGAAGAGTGGCGTGCCGTACAGCTTCGTCCTGTGCGGCGCGTTCATGGAGACGGCGCTGTCGCCGCAGGCGCAGGTGTTCGACTTCGAGCGCGGCGTTGTCTCGTACTGGGGCACGGGAGACGAGCCCTTCGACGTCACCGCGATGACGGATGCGGCGCGATGGGTGGCGGAGGTGGTGGTGGATCCTCACGCCGCGGGCCGGCGGTTGGAGTTCGTGGGGGACGTGGCGACGGTGAATGACGTGGCCGCCCTGTACGAAGCGCTGACCGGTCAGCGCCTTCGCCGCCTGTGCAGGGGAAGTGTGGAGGACCTTCGCCGGCAACTCGTGCGTGCGCGGCCCGAAGGCGTGTCCGTCCAGGTGTCTTCCGCGCAGCTGAGTCTGCTCTCGCAGCTTGCGGGGAAGGGGAGACTGCACGAGCCGGCAAATGCCGAGTACCCGCGGCTCCGGCCCATGACGCTGCGCGACTTCCTTGAAGCACGGTGGAGGGTGTCGGCCTCCACGCGGGCGACGTTGCCACTCGCTTCACAGCCGTAGCCCGCGCGCGCATCGCGGACGCTCGATGGCGTCAGCGCGTCTCGGTGGTGGTGCGCTGCGGGCTCGGGTCGCACGTCAGCAGGGCGCACTGCGTCGCGGGCGCGCACTGATCATCACAGCAGCGCAGATGTCCCCAGGGGCAGCCACGGGATGTGGCCGTGCTGTTTTTCTCCTCGGAGGCGGATTGCGTCGCGCTTCCTGAGTCCTTCGCGCCTCCGTTGCCGCGCGACATGGACTCAGGTGTCGCGTTACCCGGGGCCATGGTGGTTTCGGCGCGCGGGAACGGGCGTTCCGCGGTGCCCAGACACCCAGTAGCGCCAGGCACAAGTGCCTGAAACACCACTCCCCAGACGCCTGCGCGTCCATAACCAGCGCTCATGGCTCCCCCATGTTCGACGCAACCTGCCGTAATTGCGGAATTCTGCGCTCCGTTGGAAAAAATGCGCGTGTCGCCTTTTAACTTACATCCGATCGGGCACTAATCTCTCCGCCAGGTGACAATCTGTCACTTGGTCGCCTTCTGACCGTGACTGGGAGTTTCGGCGATGGGGCCGGAACCTTGGACCCAGGCTGTAAGGAAGGCGGCCACCCCCGCCGTCGTAAATGGAGTTTCCCCACGTGAGAAGGTTGGTTGCCACGCTGTCCGGGCTTGCCCTGGTACTGTCCGGTACCAGTTCCGTCGCCCGGACGCTGCCGAACTATGATGCACTCCAGGACGCGAAGCCCGCGGGTCGTGCCACCGCGGGATTCAAGCCGGTCAACAGCAGCCTGAAGGGGGCGCGGGTCGCCCACAAGGACTCGCTGACCGGTTCCCCGACGTTCATTTGGACGCACCCGACCGCGGAGCAGACGAAGAGCCGCGGCGAGTACGCGAAGATGTCTCCCGCCAAGGCAGCGCTGGCGCAGATTTCTGCCCACGCTCCTCTCTACGGTCTCTCTTCGTTTGAGGCCGCGGGCGCGACGGTCACCAACGTCAGCACCAACACGCAGGGCGTGAAGGTCGTGACGCTGGCCCAAGAGTCCTCGGGAATCGAGGTCTTCCGCCAGTCGCTGAAGGTGCTGCTGAACAAGCACAACCAGGTGGTTGCCATCTCCGGCAGCCTCTCCAAGCACGGTTCCGCGGAGATGCCCAAGGGCAAGGCGCGCTTCACCGTGCCCGCGACCGAGGCGATCGCCGTGGCCTACAAGGACCTCACGGGCGCCACGCTGGACCGCAACCTGCTCACCCGCGTGAGCGATGCAAAGAAGGGCGACAAGTACTCGCACTACACGCTGGCCAACTACGCGCGTCCGCTCGAGGAGGGGTTTGTCATCCCCGCCCGCGCGAAGCAGGTCTACTTCCCGCTGCCTGGCAAGCTGGTCCCCGCGTACTACGTGGAGATCAACACGGGCCGCGCGAACAGCGTGGACTCGGACTACTTCGCGTACGTCATCTCCGCCACCGACGGTCAGTTGCTGATGCGCAACAACCTGACGGCGCACGCGGAGTTCAGCTACCGCGTGTTCTCGGACACGACGCCGCCGTACACCCCGCACGACGGTCCGATCGGCAGCGGTGGTACGCCGCACCCGACCGGCAACCCGGACGGCTACCAGTCGCCGTACGTTCCGGCGAACCTGATCACCCTCGAGAGCCTCCCGTTCAGCCGGAACGACCCCTGGCTGCCGGACGGCGCGACGGAGACCACGGGTAACAACGTCGACGCGTACGCGGACATCACCGAGCCGGACTACTTCAACCCCGGCGACCTCCGTGCGTCCGTCACGGCTCCGGGCGTGTTCGACCGGACCATCGACTTCGGCATCCAGCCGAACGCCAACAACGAGCAGATCGCCGCGGCGACGACGAGCCTGTTCTTCCTGAACAACTGGCTCCACGACTGGTACTACGACGCCGGCTTCGATGAGGCCTCCGGCAACGCCCAGCATGACAACTTCGGGCGTGGCGGCGTGGGCGGTGATCGTCTGCATGCGCAGGCGCAGGACCACAGCGGCACCGACAACGCCAACATGCGCACGCCGGCGGACGGTGCGTCGCCGCGCATGCAGATGTACCTGTTCGCCGGCCCGCGTAACTCGCGCCTGACGGCGAACGCTCCGGCGCAGGTCGCGGGTGACTACCAGGGTGGCGTCTCCTCCACCTTCGGTCCGCAGACCTTCGAGGTCACCGGCGACGTGGTGGCGGCGGTCGACGCGGCCAACACCGCGGGTCCGACCGACCGCGACGGCTGCTCCGCGCTGACCAACGCGGCCGAGGTCAATGGCAAGATTGCCATCATCGACCGAGGCAGCTGCGACTTCACCATCAAGGTGACCAACGCGCAGAACGCGGGCGCCATCGGCGTCATCATCCACGACAACGTCGCGGGTCCCACGATCGACCTGGGCGGCGACTCCACCACCATCACCATCCCCACGCTTCGCGTGAACCTGGATGATGGCAACGTGCTGCGCAGCGGCCTGCCGGCGCTCAACGTCACCCTGTGGCGTGGCCCGACCGCGTGGATCGACGGCACCATCGACAACGCCATCGTGGCGCACGAGTGGGGCCACTACATCAGCAACCGTCTCATCGGGAACGCGTCCGGTCTGGTGAACAACCAGGGCCGCTCGATGGGCGAGGGCTGGGGTGACTTCACCGCCCTGCTGATGATGGTTCGTGCCGAGGACATCAACGTCCCGTCCAACGCGAACTGGAACGGCGCCTACGCCGCCGCGGGCTACGCCACGCGCGCGGACGCGGACTCCGAGTTCTTCGGTATCCGCCGTGGCACGTACTCGTCGGACCAGACCAAGAACGCGCTGTCGTTCCGTCACATCATGGACGGCGTGGCGCTGCCCACGGGCGTGCCGTTCAACGGCAACACGGGTCTGCCGAACTCGCAGGTCCACAACTCCGGCGAGATCTGGGCGACGATGCTGTGGGAGTGCTACACGTCGCTGCTCCGCGCGCATCCGTTCCAGGAGGCGCAGGACCGGATGAAGAGCTACCTGGTCAACGGGTACAAGCTCACGCCGTCCGCCCCCACGTACCTGGAGGCGCGTGACGCCGTCATCGCGGCGGCCTACGCCAACGATCCGGCGGACGCCGAGCGGTTCTGGACGGCCTTCGCCAAGCGCGGCGCGGGCGTCGGTGCCGTGGCTCCGGACCGCTACTCCACGAACCACGCGGGTGTCGTGGAGAGCTTCGAGGTCGGCTCTGCCATCCAGATCGTGTCGGCCGAGTTCATCGACGACGTCGAGGCTGGCTCGTGCGACCTCGACGGCATCCTGGACAACGGTGAGACGGGCCGCATCGAGGTCACCGTGCGCAACGCGGGCGCGCTGCCTGCGTCCGCCTCCAGCGTCAACCTGTCCTCCGCCTTCTCGGGTCTCGAGTTCGGCAACGGTGGTCAGGCGAGCTTCCCGGTCATCCCCGTGTTCGGTACGGCCACGGTCTCCATCCCGGTCTCGCTCACGGGCGCGACGGGCCAGCAGGACGTGACCATCGACATCGCGGCGCGTGATGCGGGCCAGGCGATCCCCGGCGACATCACGGACAGCATCATCCTCACGACGCACTTCGACGAGCGTGCGAACTCCTCCAACATTGAGGACGTTCAGATCACCCCGTCCAAGCTGCCTTGGGAGACCGAGTACGACGAGGCCCTGACCCCGGCCGTGTTCAGCGTGGTCACGTTCGCGGACGGCAACCGCACGTTCTACGCGGAGAACACCGCTTCCTACGCCGACGTTCGCCTCATCTCGCCTGAGCTGCACGTCAGCGCGACCGAGCCCTTCGTGATCAACTTCCTGCACGCTTGGGACTTCGAGGATGACTACGACGGCGCCACGGTCGAAATCTCCGAGGACGGTGGCCAGACCTGGGTGGACATTGGCGATCCGATCCACAACTCGGTTCTTGAGACCTACCCGGGCAACCTGAACCCGCTGGCTGGCAAGCCCGCGCTGTCCAGCTACAACCCGGAGTTCCCGGGCATGCTCCCCGCGACCATCAACCTGGGCACGGCCTACGCCGGCAAGACGGTGCAGGTCCGCTTCCGCGTCGGTACGGACGAGAGCGGCGGCTACACGGGCTGGCTGCTGGACGACCTCGAGTTCAACGGCATCACGAACACCCCGTTCACCACCATCGCGGCTGAGGATGGCGTCTGTGTGAACCCCTGGCCCATCGCCAACGCCGGTCCGGACCGGTCCATCGCGCCGGGTGAACTGGTGAGCCTCTACGGTTCGGCTGCCGATCCGGAAGGCCAGCCGGTGACCTTCACCTGGGCACAGACGTCTGGCCCCGCGGTCACCCTGGCGGGTGCCGACACCCTGACGCCGTCGTTCACGGCGCCGCAGGTCACCGAGGCCACCACACTGGTGTTCACGCTGACCGTCTCCGACGGCGTCAAGACGGCCACGGACTCCGTGACCGTGACGGTGGCGCTCCCCAACAATCCGCCCACCGTGAACGCGGGCCTCGACGGCACGGTCGAGGAGCGCGCTGAGTACACGCTGAGCGGCTCCGCCAGCGACGCGGACGGCGATGCCATCACGTACCTGTGGACCCAGGTCTCCGGTACGCCGGTGGCGGTGAAGGACTACACCACGCCGACGGCGACGTTCATCGCGCCCGAGGTCACGGTGGATGACACGCTGGTCTTCCGTCTGACGGTCAGCGACGGCATCGCCACGGCGAACGACACGGTCACCGTGACGGTCACCAACGCGAACCGCGCGCCCATCGTCTCCGACACGTCCGTGGCCTTCGCCGCGGGTACTGTCACCGTGACGGCCTCCGCGGTCGACCCGGATGGTGATGCGCTCAGCTACAGCTGGGAGCAGACGGGTGGTTCGACGGTTGCCATCAATGGCGCCGACACGTCCGCCATCTCCTTCGCCACCCCGGTCCCGGGCTCGTACGAGTTCACCGTGACGGCGACGGACGGCTCGGCCTCTGCCTCCAAGGCGGTGCCGGTGACCATCATCGATGGTTCTCTGCCGGTGAACTCGGCGCCGACCGTGAACGCGGGTATCGATGCCACGGCGAACGCCGGCGACACCGTGGCGCTCAGCGGCTCCGCGACCGACGCCGAGGGTGACACGCTGACGTACCACTGGGAGCAGATCGGTGGCACGCAGGTGACCCTGACGGGTGCCGACACCCTGACGCCGTCGTTCACCGCGCCGAGCACGGCCAACGGTGACACGCTCGGCTTCATCCTGACGGTCAGCGACGGCACCTCGACCACCAGCGACGTCGTGCGCGTCGTCGTGGCGGCGGACCCGGGTGCCAACCCGAGCAACACTGCTCCGGAAGCGGACGCGGGCGAGTCGGCCATCGTGGCGGAGGGCGCCACCGTGACGCTCAACGGCACGGCGACCGACGCTGACGGTGACACGCTCGTCATCGTCTGGACGCAGATCGGCGGCACGCCCGTGACGCTGTCTGACGCGTCCTCGCTGACGCCGACGTTCACCGCCCCGGCCTCCTCCGAGCCGCTGACCTTCCTCCTGTTGGTCAACGACGGTACGGCGACTGTCGTCGACGTGACGTCCATCAGCGTGACCGAGGAGAACGTCGCGCCGGTGGCGACCGCTCGCGCGGTGCTCTCTGGCAACCAGACGTCGGCCACGCTCGACGGCTCGGCTTCCAGCGACGCGAACGGCGATGTGCTGACGTACCACTGGACGCAGGTCTCCGGCCCGAACGCGACCATCTCCGGCGCGGACCAGGCGGTTGCGGTCGTCAACCTGCCTGACCTCGACGACAAGACGGCGTCGTTCTCGTTCCGCCTGACGGTGAAGGACTCCGCGGGCGCCGAGAGCAGCACCACCGTGCAGTTCTCCGCCCGCAACGGCGGTGACAGCGGTGGCTGCTCCGCGACGGGCGCGGGCGCTCCGGTCGGCATGATCGGCCTGGCGCTGCTCGGCCTGCTGCGCCGCCGTCGTCTGAACTGAGACGCGCGGGTCCTCCTCCTGCCTCCGGGTGGGAGGAGGCCTCCGCGGGGCCCGGATGAAGTGAGTGTCCGGGCGTCGCGGAACGCCGACTGAAGATGAACTTCCTGGCGGCCGGCTCCTGGATTCAAGGAGCCGGCCGTCGACTTTTCCGGGCCGACGGCCGCAGACCTCAGAGGGGCCGCACGTGCTCCGCGAGGCGTCCGGTGACCATCAGCTCGTGCAACTCGTCGCCCATGCGCTCGCTCTCGGAGACCACCTGGTTCCAGGCGCGCATGCGCTCGGCGTCCTTCATCCGTTCGAAGTCGACCCGGTCCGGGATCCGGCCGCCAGGAAGGCGGGCCACCAGCTCCGGAGACGGAGCGATGAGCAGCGCCCTGCGGAAGTTCCGGGGCCGTGCCCGCCGCCACCGCAGCGACTTGTCGAACCAGCCCGGCACCACGTACGGGTAGAAGTGCGGGTACAGCACCAGGCCCGTGCCCGGGCCGAAGTCCAGGTCCAGGTGGTAATCGACCACGCCGCCGTCGCGAAACACGCCCGCGGGCGCGCCGGGAATACGCACGCCGCTGAAGAGCAGGGGGATGGAGCCTGACGCCAGCAGCGCCAGCCGCAGATTCTCCCGTGTCAGTGGCAGGTGGGTGGAGGGCAGGTCCTTGAGCCCGGCGAAGGGGCTGGTGTCCCCGGCCGTGTGGAAGATGACGCGCTCCATGTGGAGCCCCAGCGTCCGTCGGCTGACCAGGTTGCCCAGGGCGCAGAGCACGAGTCCGAAGAGCTGCGCCTGTGGGCCTTCCATTCCCACCGCCCCCCGGCACAGCGCGGTGACGACATGCAGCCGTGCCCAGGGGTGGCCCAGAATCTCCGCTTCACCGTCCTCGCCCAGCAGCGCATCCAGGATGCGCTCGCAGGTCTCGCTCACCTGGGTGGGCGTGGGCTTGGGCGGATAGCGTTGGTCGATGTACGCCGCCTCGAAGCGGCGCAAGGCCAGCACCGGGTCCTTCTGGGCCACGCAGGCGAGCCGCCAGCTTCCAATGGAACTGCCGATGAGGTGGAGGGGGCGCGAGCGGTTCTGGAAGAGGCCGGCGAACAGCGCCCGGTCCAGTCCCGCCAGCACCAGCCACTTCGGACCGCCGGAGGCACCGGGGACGACGTCCACGTCGTCGCCGCGCAAGCCTCGTTCGCGAATGAGCCGGAGCGCGTCCGGCCCGGCCAGGAGCGTGAGGTGGGAGGCCATATCGGCTCGCCAACCTAACGAAGCCCCACCGGGGTTGCGACTCTTCGCGTGCCGCCGGGGTGCTGTAGCCTCCCCACCATGAAGAAAACCGCAGCCTCTCCCGGCTCCCCGGTGGACCTCAGCCGCCGCACGCTCCTGCGTGGAACGGCCGCTGCAACGGCGCTCGCTTCATTGGATGTCCCCGCCCATGTGGCCCCGACGCCGGAGCGGCCCTTCGAGCTGGCCGAGGCCACCGTGGTGGAACTCCAGGCCGCGATGACGACAGGCGAGCTCACCGCGCAAGGCCTCGCCGAGCGCTACCTCGCGCGCATTGCTGACTGGGACTCGCGCGGGCGCCTGCCGCTGCGCTCCGTCATCGAGCTGAACCCGGACGCGCTCGCCACGGCCGCCGCGCTCGACCAGGAGCGCCGCGAGAAGGGCCCCCGGGGCCCGCTGCACGGCATCCCGGTGCTCCTCAAGGACAACATCGCCACCGCGGACCAGATGCAGACGACGGCGGGCTCCCTGGCGTTGGTGGGCGCGCGGCCGCCTCGGGACGCGTTCATCGTGGAGCGCCTGCGAGCCGCGGGCGCGGTCATCCTGGGCAAGACGAACCTGAGCGAGTGGGCCAACTTTCGCTCCACGCGCTCGGCCAGTGGCTGGAGCGCGCGGGGTGGCCAGACGCGCAACCCGTATGCGCTGGACAGGACGCCTTCGGGTTCCAGTTCGGGGGCGGGCGCGGCCACGGCGGCCAACTTCTGCGCCGTGGCCGTGGGCACGGAGACGGATGGCTCCATCGTGTCGCCCGCGGCGGCCAGCGCGTTGGTGGGGCTCAAGCCGACGGTGGGACTGGTGAGCCGCTCCGGCATCATTCCCATCTCCCACAGCCAGGACACGGCCGGCCCCATGGCGCGCACCGTAGCGGATGCCGCGGCGCTGTTGAGCGTGCTCGCGGGCGTGGACCCTTCGGACGCGGCGACGGCGGCGAGCCGGGGCAAGGCCCAGGCGGACTACACCCGGTTCCTCGACGTGGGCGGGCTGAAGGGCGCTCGCATCGGCGTGCCCCGGGAGCGCTTCTTCGGCTACCACCCGGCCACCGACGCGCTCGTGGAGGAGGCCTTGGCCTTGATGAAGTCCCGCGGCGCCATCCTCGTGGACCCGGCGCCGATTCCCGCGGTGGCGCAGGTGGACGCCCCCGAGCTGGAGGTCCTCCTCTACGAGTTCAAGGCGGGGCTGGAGGCCTACCTTGCGACGTTGGCGCAGGGGACGGCCCCGCGCACGCTCGCGGAGCTCATCCGCTACAACGAAGCGCACGCCCCGTCGGAGCTGCCGTACTTCGGCCAGGAGCTCTTCCTCATGGCTCAGGCCAAGGGGCCCCTGACGGACAAGGCCTATCTCAAGGCCCTCCAGGCCTGCCGCCGCCTGTCGCGCGCGCAGGGGCTGGACGCGGTGATGAAGAAGCACAAGCTGGATGCGCTGGTCGCGCCGACGCAGGCGCCCGCGGGGCTCATCGACCCCATCAACGGTGACCACTGGCTGGGCAGCAGCTCCACGCCCGCGGCTGTATCAGGCTACGCCTCCATCACCGTGCCCGCGGGGTTCGTGTACGGCTTGCCCGTGGGGCTGTCCTTCATCGGCGGGGCCTGGAGCGAGCCCGTCCTCTTGAAGCTGGCGCATGCCTATGAACAGGCGTCGAAGCACCGCCGCCCACCCACCTTCGCGGAGACGGCGGACCTGCGGGTGCACGCTGGCGCGGGAGGCCCACTCGCGAAGCCCTGACTCAGGGCTCCGGCGACGTGGCCCAGGGCGTGGTGGCCTGGAGCACGGCTTCTTGGAGTGCCTCCGTGCGCAGGTGTGCGATGTGCTGGTACTCCGGGTCCGCCACCATCTGGAGGAAGGCGGCGCGGCTGGGATAGCGGACCAGGAGCACCGCGTCCCACGTTTGTCCGGGATCGGCCACCAGCGCCGTGGAGCCGTCTCCGGCGTAGAGGGGCTGGGCGCCCACCTTCTGGATGAAGGGCATCACCGCGCTCGCATAGGCTTCATAGGACGTGCGGCCGCCTTCCTTGAAGCGCACCAGGTTCAGGATGACCACGGGGCCTCCCGGATCCTCCCGCATGAAGCGTTCAACGTCGGTGTGCTGAGGATCGACGGCCATGGTGCCTCCTCGGTTCGGGATGAAAGCTATTCCAACGTGCCCACGGAGCCGCCACCGGGCTGCTCGCGCTGGTGGTCGAGATACGCGGCGAAGCCTGCCTTGGATTGGATGCGGAAGGCGGGGATTCGGGCGAGCGCCTCGGGCGGGAAGGCGTATTGCTCACACACGAGGCTGGCGCGGGTCGCGCCTTCCTGGCTGCCAGTGAAGGGCCGCACCTCGTGTTGGAGGTCGCCGCGGAAGTGCACCAGCAGGCCCTCGCGTGGGCGGATTTCACCCACGGGGGTGTCATTCTGGAGAAGGCGCAGCTCGCCACCCCGGACGCGCTCGGGGACCTGGAGATACAGCACGCTCACGTGCCGGGGCGTCGCATCGGGGACGCCGCTGGGCTCCTGCAGTGTCGCGTCGATGTGTCGCCCCACGCCGCGCCCCGCATCGAGCAACAAGAGGTTGAGATAGAATGCATTGGGGGCGGGCCGCTCCCGCCGCGAACCCCAGAGCCGCTCATGCCAAGGCAACAACCCTGTCGCATGGATCGGGTCCAGCACGTGGGCCAGGTAGGGCACCAGAAAGGGGAAGCGGGCCTCCAACGTGGCGCGGCCCTCGTGCGTGAAGATGAAGGCAAACCCCCGGCTGGCCTGGAACGTCCCCATCAACGGACTGCGTGCCACGAAGCGCGAGCCGAGCAGGGCGGTCCGCAGTTCGTGAAGCGCGCTGCGGGGCATGGCCTCTCGGCGGGTGATGTAAGCGCGCACGGGGAGACTCGGACTTCCGGGTGAATAAGAGAACCGTAGCAGTTTTACAGCCTACCTTATAGGTTGCAGCCTAGCCGATGCTACTCAACTCCTTGGAGACGGACACATGAGCCAGCAACCTCGAGCCTCTCACGCGCCTCCGCCCGCCGCTCTGCAGATGACGCAAATGGTCTATGGCTTCTGGGTTTCCCGGAGCCTTCAAATCATGGCGGAACTCGAGCTCGCGGATACCATCGGTGATACGCCCAAGACGGTCGAGGAGCTCGCCGAGGCCAGTGGGACGCATGCGCCCACGCTGCGCCGGCTGTTGCGCCTGCTCAGCGGCCTGGGGGTGCTCGTGAAGGATGAGTCCACGCAGCGCTGGGCCCTGACGGAGCTGGGTGGAATGCTTCGCAAGGACAACCCCGGCTCCGTGTATGGCTCGCTCCGGGCGCATGGACACATCCTGTCGTGGCAGGCGTGGGGAGACCTGGCCACCGCCTTGAAGACGGGCAAGCCCACGGTCGAGAAGTTCATGGGCGACACGTTCTTCAACTACATGACGACGCATCCCGACGTCGCCGCCATCTTCAATGGCAGCATGGCCGCGTACCAGACGCTGAACGCGCCCGCCGTGGTGAACGGATATGACTTCTCCTCCGCGCGCAGCATCGTCGACGTGGGCGGCGGTACGGGCATGCTGCTGACGCACATCCTCAAGGCCAATCCCGGCGTCCGCGGCACCGTCTTCGAAATGCCACACGTGGCGGTGGAGGCCCGCGAGCGAATCGCCGAGCAGGAGCTGTCGCCGCGGTGTGACGTCGTCGCTGGTGACTTCTTCGAGCGCATCGTTCCCGAAGGCAAGGACGTCTACATCCTGTCGCAGATCCTCCATGACTGGGACGACGAGCAGAGCCTGCGCATCCTCAAGTGCATCCGCGCGGCGATGCGTCCCGACTCGCGGTTGCTCATCGTGGAGACGGTGCTGCCCGGCGACAACGTGCCCCACTTCGGAAACCTCTACGACCTGGCCATGCTCGTGCTCGTGGGCGGCCGGGAGCGCACGGGGCCGGAGTACACGGCGCTCCTGGAGAAGGCGGGGCTGAGACTGTCCAACGTCTTCCCGACGACGATGCCGCCCAGCGTCGTCGAAGCCGTGGTGGCCTGAGCCACCCGCGGTCGCCGTAAGGCGGGGGCTCAGGAGGCCGCCCGCCTCCGGCGCTGCCGGGGCCCTGGTGCTCGGCGGCCTCCTTCACGGCGGCCACCATGGTCTTCTTGAGCACCGTCTTCTTCACCGGGCCACCGGTGACTCCGGAGCGCTGGGGCCGGACTCTCGCGCTGGAGCCGCTCGAGCTGCGTCTCGTGCCGGGCTGCTGGACGGGGCCTGGACTGCCGGGCTGGTTCTGCGTGAGGGGCCACGTGCCTTGAGCCAGGGGAATCCCGCCCACGCCATGTGAGCCGTCCTCCTGGAGTGCTCAGGAGTGGGCCGCGCGGCAACGCAGGTGCCGCCCGGCCGCCCGCCCAGGGGTGGGGCAGAAAAGCGCAAGGCGCGTTTTCGATGGGAATGACATTCGTTTAGAGTGGTGCGCAAGCCGCATGAGCGCCTTCCTCGACACCATTCTGGCCTTCCCGACCGCCATCTTCACCATCGTCCTCGGCGTGGTGATGACGTACTGGCTGTTCGTCATCGTGGGCGCGGTCGGCATCGACCTGTTCGATGGGGACATCACGCTGGAGTCGGGCGGCAAGGCGCTGAGCGGGGCCATCGAGGGTGGCGGCAAGGCGCTGAGCGGGGCCATCGAGGGCGGTGGCAAGGCATTGGGCGGGGCCATCGAGGGCGGTGGCAAGGCATTGAGCGGCGCCATCGAGGGGGGGGGCAAGGCATTGGGCGGCGCGAAGGCGCTGGGCGCCCATGACTCGGATTTCGACGTCGACGGTGGCGGAGTCCTGGCGGCCATGGGCTTCGCGGGCATCCCCATCACCGTGTCCGTGAGCTTCGTGGTGTTCATCGCCTGGTTCCTGTCGGTGGTGAGCGCGCAGCCGCTGCACGAGGCGCTGGGCGGGATGATGCCGTCGTGGCTGCTGAGCAGCGGGCTGGGGCTGGCGTGCTTCGCGGCGGGGACGGTGACGGCGGGCTTCGCGGTCCGGCCCCTGCGGCCGGTGTTCGTGACCAGGCGCGCCCCGGGGCGCGACGCGCTGATGGGCCGCGTGTGCACCATCTCCAGCGGCAGCGTGACGGCCAAGACGGGCCACGCGACCTTCGAGGACGGCGGCGCGGGCGTCATCCTCAACGTCGTCTGCGCGAAGCCCAATGAACTCAAGCGAGGCCAGCCGGCGCTGATCCTCGCGTACGACGCGGAACGGCGCGTCTATGAAGTGGAGCCGGTCGACTGGTTGCTGCCGGAGGAGATGGAGCAGCTCCAGGATCCGGCCCGCGCAGCGGCATTGGCTCGCGTGAAGGCACGAGGCTGAGTTTTACCGGTCGCGCAGAGGGGGCGACCGTCACATTCGACGCCGGAGGGCTTTTGCGGGGGACCTCCGGCGCCTGATACAAGGCCCGCTGTCATCATCAATCAGGAAATGGCCATGGACCCCATTACCGCGGTCGCTGCCGGCATCGGTGGCATCATCCTTCTCGGAGGCATCCTCCTCACCATCGTCCGGCTCTACCGGCAGGTGGACCAGGGCAAGGTGCTCATCGTCAACACGCTGAAGAACGAGCCGGTCGTCACCTTCACCGGCGCGGTGGTGTTCCCCATCATCAACCGGGCCGAGGTGATGGACATCTCCTTGAAGACGGTGGAAATCGACCGCCGTGGCAAGGAAGGCCTCATCTGCCGGGACAACATCCGGGGTGACATCAAGGTCACCTTCTTCGTCCGCGTGAACAAGACGCGCGAGGACGTGCTGAAGGTGGCGCAGACCATTGGCTGCGCGCGCGCCTCTGACCAGGAGACGCTGGAGAACCTCTTCGAGGCCAAGTTCTCCGAGGCCCTCAAGACGGTGGGCAAGAGCTTCGACTTCGAGGAGCTCTACACCAAGCGTGAGGAGATCAAGGACCAGGTCGTCAACGTCATCGGCCGTGACCTCAGCGGGTACATGCTGGAGGACTGCGCCATCGACTTCCTGGAGCAGACCCCGGTCGAGATGCTGGACAAGGACAACATCCTCGACGCGCAGGGCATCCGGAAGATCACCGAGCTGACGACGAAGCAGAACGTCTTCACCAACGAGCTGCGCCAGGACGAGCGCATGGCCGTCACCAAGCGCAACGTCGAGGCGGATGAGGCCATCTTCGCCCTCGAGCGTCAGCGTGAAGAGGCCGCCGCGAAGCAGAAGCGCGAGATCGACAGCATCCAGGCTCGCGAGACGGCCGAGGCCGAGCGCGTGAAGCAGGAGGAGTACGCCAAGGCCCAGCTGGCGCGCATCAAGGCCGAGGAAGAAATCAACATCAACGAGCAGAACAAGGCCCGGCAGATCGAGGTCGCGCAGAAGAACCGCGAGCGCGTGGTGGGCGTGGAGACCGAGCGCGTGGAGAAGGACCGCGCCCTGGAAGCCATCAACCGTGAGCGTGAGACGGAGCTGCAGCGCATCGCCAAGGAGAAGGCGCTCGAAGGCGAGAAGAAGGCCATCGCCGACGTGGTGCGCGCCCGCATCGCCGTGGAGAAGACGGTGGCGGAGGAGGAGGAGCGCATCAAGGACCTGCGCGTGAAGGCCGAGGCCACCCGCCGCAAGGACGCGCTGCTCATCACCGCCGAGGCGCAGGCGCAGGAGAAGCTGGTCAAGGACATCAAGGCGGCCGAGGCCTCCAACGAGGTGGCCAAGTTCACCGCCAAGGAGAAGCTGACGCTGGCCGAGGCCGAGCTGGAGGCCGCTGACAAGACGGCGAAGGCGAAGGTCCGTCTGGCCGAGGGCGTCCAGGCCGAGGCCGCCGCCGAGGGCCTGGCCGAGGTCCGCGTGAAGGAGGCCGACGCGCAGGCGCAGGAGAAGCTCGGCATGGTCAACGTCCGCGTGAAGGAAGCCGAGGCGGGCGCCATCGAGAAGCAGGGCCACGCGGAGGCGAACATCGTCCGCGAGAAGCTGCTGGCGGAGGCCGCGGGTGCGCAGGAGAAGGGCCTGGCCCAGGCGCGCGTGCTGGAGGCGGAAGCCAGCGCCATCCAGAAGCGCGGCGAGGCGGAGGCCATTGCCACGCGCGAGAAGCAGCTGGCCGAGGCTGCTGCCATCCAGGAGAAGCTGCTGGCCGAGGCCCGCGGTCTGGCGGAGAAGGCCGCGTCCATGAAGCTGATGGACGGCGTCGGCCGCGAGCACGAGGAGTTCCGCCTCAAGCTCAACAAGGAGCGCGACGTGGAGCTGGAGGCCATCCGCGCGAAGAAGGACATCGCGCACGCGCAGGCCGAGGTGCTGGCCAAGGCGTTCGCCAACGCGAAGTTCAACATCGTCGGTGGCGACGGCCAGTTCTTCGAGCGCTTCGTCAAGGCGGTGTCGTTCGGCACGGCGGTGGACGGCGCGCTGGACCACGGCGAGGCGCTGAAGACGGCGCTGGGCGGCTACCTCAACGGCGAGAAGGACCTGCCGGCCGACCTGAAGGAGATTCTCTCCAAGCCGGGCCTGAGCAACGACGCGCAGAACCTGGCCGTGGCCGCGCTGCTGCACAAGATGGCGGCCAGCCCCGTGGCCGCGACCTCCGCCGGCCTCAAGGCGCTGGTGGAAGACGTGGCGCGTCCGGGCACGGTCGACAAGCAGGGCTGACAGTCCCAATGGGCCACCGCCGTGAGCAGGCGGCGGTGGCACGGCCGTAAGACGATCCTCACTCCGGCCTCCCCTCCGGGGTGGCGCCCCTCCGCTCGGGAGGGTGCGGGGGTGGGGGTCTTCGCATTTCCGGTGAACACTCATGGCAACTGACGGTGGCAAGGGCGCGGCGCCCGCGGGCGAGGCGGCGCTGGAAGGCGGCAGCTACGAGGTCATCCGTTCGCGGCTCCTGTCGCAGGCGGATGTGCTGGGCGCGAAGGCGACGGACCTCAACGGGCGGCGCAAGGCGCTCTTCGGTGGGACCGAGCTGACCGTCATCGGCAACGAGCGGGTGCGCACCGAGCACAACTGCGTCCCGTGCGACATCGCCAGCGTCGGCAAGTACCTGCTCTTCGGCTACAACGTCTTCATCGGCCTGAAGCGGGAGACGTCGGTGTCCGACGTGTTCTCCCTGCACAAGTTCGAGAAGACGGCCGACGGGTACGACTTCTCCGCCGTGTCCAACTCCGAGGCCGGCGGGTTCCTGGCGGACCCGCGCTTCGTGAAGGACTTCGGCGAGCTCTACAAGTACTACAAGGACGCGAAGCTCCTTCAGATTCGCAAGCTGGACTCGCGCCTGCTGGCCGTCTTCCAGACGGGCCAGTCGCTGCGCGACATCAAGGTCTTCCGCTTCAGCCTGGACCTGGAGGGCCGCGCCACCTACCTGGACAACCAGGGCGAGCGCGACCACGTCTTCCCGCCGTCGCACGACTTCGAGTGGACGGTGGCCACGCGGGACAACTACGTCACCGGCCAGCACCCGCACGTCAACGTGCTGGACCAGGTGTTCGTGGAGACGGTGAAGGGCGACCTCACCATCAAGGTGGAGGACAACACCTCCACCGGCATGGGTATCTACAGCGAGCCCGTGGACGACCCGGACCAGTCGCTGGACGACGCCGAGTTCGCCTGGGCCCAGGTGGGCACGCTCATCCTGCTGCGGGTGCTGCCGTTCCGGGAGAAGACGCACCGCTACCTCGTCTTCAACTCGCGCACGCAGCACGTCGTGCGCATCGACGCGATGGGTCAGGCGTGCGTGCGGCTGCCGGAGGACCAGGGCATCGTCTTCCCGGGCGGCTATTACCTCCAGACAGGGGACTTCAAGGTCTTCGACGGCGCCGCGGCGTCGGAAGGCATGGAGTTCAAGCGCGCCATCCGCTCGCCCAACGGCGAGGACGTGCTCTACATCTTCCACCGGAGGACGGACGGCTGCTACGTCCTCTTCCCGTACAACCTGGTGCGCAAGGAGGTGCAGAACCCCCTGGTCGCGCACGGCATGAGCCTGTTCTCAGACGGGCAGCTCGTCATCTTCCGCTCCGCGTCGGATGAGCCCACGCGCGTCCACCCGATGCAGGTGTGGCAGACCCCGTTCGTATCCGCGGAGCACGCGGCGGGGACGCCGCCGGCCCCGGGCTACCTGGGCAAGGTGGGCAACGCGGAGCTGGTGCGCGGCATCTCGGACGCGCTGACGATTCAGCGGATCGCGAAGTCGGAGAAGCCCACCCGGCGCACGTATGAGGACCTGGTGTCCTCGGCCACCCGCGCGCTGGACGCGTACTACTGGCTGGGCCATGAGGAGACGGGCCTCCAGGAACCGGTGGAGACCCTGCGGCGCACCGCCGAGCTCATCATCGATGAGTTCGAGAAGGTGGTCGCGATGCAGAAGCGCGCCACCGAGTCGTTGGCGGGCGCGGAGGTGGAGCAGGAGACGCTGCTGCTGCGCGTCCAGCCGGAGAACCTCACGCACGCGGAAGCCTTCATGCAGGCGCTGGCGGACCTGCGCAAGCAGCGCGGGCACCTGATTACGTTGAAGGACATCCGCTACATGGACCTGGGACGCGTGGACGTCCTGGAGACCGCGGTGGTGGAGGCGTCCGACCGGGTCAGCACGGCCTGCGTGGAGTTCCTCCAGACGGGCGAGGCGCTGGCGCCGCTGGCCTCGCGCCTGGACGAGCTGCTGGCGCAGCTGGAGCCGGTGCAGACGTCCGTGGAGCTGGCGCCCCTGGGCGAGGACGTGGAGCGGACGGCCCACGGCCTGGAGGTCCTGGGCGAGGTCGTTGGCGGTCTCCAAGTAGGTGACCCGCTGGCCCGTGCGCGCATCCTGGAGGGCATCTCCGAGCTGTTCAGCCGCCTCAACCGCGTGCGCGCCAGCCTCGCGGCCAAGCGCAAGGAGCTGTCCGGCCGGGAGAAGCGCGCGGAGTTCGGCGCGCAGTTCAAGCTGCTGGGGCAGAGCATCGAAAGCTCGCTGTCGCAGGCGGACAGCCCGGAGCGCTGCGACGAGGCGATGTCCCGCCTCACCGTGCAGTTGGAGGAGCTGGAGGGCCGCTTCGGCGAGTTCGACGAGTTCCTGGAGCAGATCACCCAGAAGCGCGAGGAGCTGCTGGAGGCCTTTGGCGCGCGCAAGCAGTCCCTGTTGGACGAGCGGCAGCGCCGCGCGCAGAGCCTCTTCGGGGCCGCGGAGCGCATCCTCCAGGGCGTGCAGCGCCGGGCCAAGTCCTTCAAGACGGACGACGAGCTCAACGGCTACTACGCCTCCGACGCGATGATCCTCAAGCTGCGCCAGCTGGCCGACCAGCTGATGGAGCTTCAGGACAGCGTCCGCGCGGACGAGGTGATGTCGCGCGTGAAGTCCGCCAAGCAGGACGCGCTGCGCGCCCTCCGGGACCGGCAGGACCTGTTCGCGGATGGTGACAACGTCATCAAGCTGGGGACGTACCGCTTCAACGTCAACACGCAGCCGCTGGACCTGACGCTGCTTCCGCGCGACGGGGAGCTGTATCTCCAGCTCACCGGCACGGACTACGCGCAGAAGGTGGATGACGCGGAGCTGCTGAAGTACCGCGACCTCTGGGACCAGCACCTGGTCTCCGAGTCGCCGGCCGTCTACCGCTCCGAGTACCTCGCGGGCTGCCTCCTGGCGGACGCGGAGGATGGCAAGCGTGGCCAGTCGCTGGATGCGCTGCACGAGGCGCTCATCGGCGGCACGCTGCTGGAGAAGGTGCGCGCGTACGCGGCCGACCGCTTCGACGAGGGCTACGAGCGCGGCGTCCATGATGCGGACGCGGTCTCCATCCTGGAGAAGTTGCTGGGCCTGCACCAGGGCGCCGGCCTGTTGCGCTTCGCGCCGGTGCCGCGCGCCTGGGCGGCGCTGTACTGGGCCTTCGACGCGGACGAGGCGGCCCGCACCGTGTTCCAGCGGCGCGCGCGCAGCCTGGCGCGGCTGCGCACCACCTTCGCGTCCGGTGGCAGCATGGCGGAGGTGGGCGAGGCACTGGGCGAGCGCATCGCCACGTTCCTCACCGCGAACGGCCTGGCGCACTCGCCGGCTGAGCCGCGGCAGGCGGGCCGTTACCTCGTCGAGGAGCTGGGCGCGGAGCACCCGCGCTTCACCACCAGCGGCGAGGCGGTGGCACTGCGGGACGCGTTCCTGAATGAGCTCGACCGGCACGGGACGCGGTCCGCGTTCGAGGACGACCTGCGCGGCCTGGAGAAGGACCTGGGCGCCCGGCTGGAGCTCGCCCGGGTGTGGCTGGACGGCTACCTCGCGCAGCGCGAGGGCGGTCCGGGGGATTCCGTCCATGTGGCGCTGGAGACGGCGGTGCTGCTGCTCACCGGCTCCAAGCTGGACCGTGAGACGGCGGGCGCGCTGACGGCCACCGAGGTCTCCGCGCTGCTGGGCAATCATTCGCGCATCCAGGACCGGAAGCTGCCGCTGCGCCTGGACGAGTTCCTGGCGCGCCTGGGCGAGTTCCGGCAGGTGCGGGTGCCCCAGTACCAGGCGTACCGTGCGCTGCTGAGGGACTTGCTGGAGCGCGAGCGCCGCAAGCTGCGCCTGGAGGAGCTGACGCCGAAGGTGCTGTCGTCCTTCGTGCGCAACCGGCTCATCGACGAGGTGTACCTGCCGCTCATCGGCGCCAACCTGGCGAAGCAGCTGGGCGCGGCGGGTGAGGGCAAGCGCACGGACCGCATGGGCATGCTGCTGCTCATGTCGCCTCCGGGCTACGGCAAGACGACGCTGATGGAGTACGTCGCCAGCCGCCTGGGGCTCACCTTCGTGAAGGTGAACGGCCCGGCGCTGGGTCACTCCGTGAAGTCGCTGGACCCGGCCGAGGCGCCCAACGCCACGTCCCGGCAGGAGGTGGAGCGCATCAACCTGTCCTTCGAGATGGGCAACAACGTGATGCTCTACCTCGACGACATCCAGCACACGGACCCGGAGCTGCTCCAGAAGTTCATCTCCCTGTGCGACGGCCAGCGCCGCGTGGAAGGCGTGTGGAACGGCCGGACGCGCACCTATGACCTGCGCGGCAAGAAGTTCTGCGTGGTCATGGCCGGCAACCCGTACACGGAGACGGGTGAGCGCTTCCGCATCCCGGACATGCTCGCCAACCGCGCGGACACCTACAACCTGGGTGACATCCTCGACGGCAAGGAGCACCTGTTCGCGCTCAGCTACATCGAGAACGCGCTCACCTCGAACACGGTGACGGCGCCGCTGGCCACGCGCGACCCGGCGGACACGCACCGCCTCATCCGCATGGCGCAGGGCGAGGAGGTCCAGACGGGCGAGCTGAAGCACGGCTACGCGGCGGCGGAGCTCCAGGAAATCATCGCGGTGTTCCAGCGCATGTTCCGGGCCCAGTCGGTGCTGCTGAAGGTGAACCTGCAGTACATCGCCTCGGCGGCGCAGGACGAGCGCTTCCGCTCCGAGCCCGCGTTCAAGTTGCAGGGCAGCTACCGCAACATGAACAAGCTGACGGAGAAGATTGTCTCCGCGATGACCGACGACGAGCTCGAGCGGCTCATCGACGACCACTACCAGGGCGAGTCCCAGACGCTGACGACGGCGGCGGAGCAGAACCTGCTCAAGCTGGCGGAGATGCGCGGGCGCCTGACGCCGGAGAAGGCGAAGCGCTGGGAGGACATCAAGCAGGGCTTCGCGCGCGTGAAGCGCATGGGCGGCAAGGACGACGACCCCGTGGCCCGCGTCACCGGTCAGCTCAGCGGCATCGAGGAGCAGTTGGGGGCGGTGCGCGACGCGGTGGTGCAGGCGGCCAACCACGTCTCTGCCAGCCAGGCGCGTGACGAGCAGCCGGGGCCGGTGGTGGAGGTGCTGCCTCGCCTGGAGTCCCTGCGCGAGGCCGTGCTGGAGGTGGCGAAGGTGGGCCGCGAGTCCGTGAAGGCCGCGAAGGCCACCCCGGCGCCCGTCGTCGCCGCGCCCGTGGCCGCGGGGCCGGACCTGACGCCATACCTCAAGCACATGGCGCACCTGCTCAAGGCGCTCACGGAGCGGGTGGCGGCGCAGGCCGAGCGCCCCGCGGAGCCGCCGGAGTCCGCGCCCACCGTGCGCATGGCTGCACCGATGGCTTCACCCGACTTCGGCGCGTACATGGAGCAGCTCTCCCGCGCCATCACCGCGCTGGCGGAGCGTCCTGTGAATGTGTCCGCCAACGTGCCCGCGGAGGCCCTGCAGCGCACCGCGCTCACGGGGCCGTCACCCGCCGAGCTGAGCCGTCAAATCGAGCTGGTGGAGGGCGTGCTGCTCCCGCTGGAGCGCGCCTCGCGCCGCGCCATCCAGGGCGAGGGCGAGGGCGTCATGAAGTCGCTCCAGGTCTGGCAGAATGTCACCGAGGCCCTGGAGCTGTTGCGCTCCATGCTGCGGCGCTGAACCGCGCGCCGCGCGCTAGCGGAACTGGCCAGAGCCCTCGGCACTGCGGTTGTCGAGGACTCTGTCCAGCGTGTCTTCCAGTTGCTGGCCGTCCACGGCGGTGACGCGTACGGAGAAGGGACCGTCGCCCATGCCGCTCAAGTTGACGAAGTAGTTGTAGCTCTCGCGCGGGACGTCCTGCCATCCGCCGGTGCCGCGCCGCCACTCCAGCTTCTGGATGGGCAGGCGGTGGTTGCGGACCTGGATGGCGGTCCACCAGGGATTGCTGCCTTCCTTGAAGTGGTACTCGATGTTCCCCGCCACGTCGCAGGACACCGGCGTCCAGGTGATGTTGACCCGGCCCTGCTCCATCTCCGCGATGCGGGCGAAGGCCTGCCGGCTCAGGTCCAGGTGGCCGGATTCACACTCCGGGCAGCGGTCCACGATGCGCACGCGGACCGAGCCCTTGGGCCCGGTGATGTCCACGCACTGCCCACAGGCCGCGCTGTTGGCGTACTGAGGCGTGTTCATGGCGGCCACCATCAAGTCACCCGTCGGCTCGTAGCTGCAATTGCCGGAGCCGGTGGCGTTGTAGAAGGTGGCGATGCCCTGTTGCTCCTCGCCCAGCGGCGCGCCGCCGCCAGACGGGTCGTCACTGCAACCGCCACAGGCGATGAACACCGCGGCGACAGGGAGGAGGAAGCGCCGGGACTTCGAGCGAAGAGGGTGCATGGCCGCTCAGCATACCCCGCAAAAACGGCGTCGGGGTGGAGGGGCCCCGGGCACCCTCCACCCCGACGTGTATGCGGGCTTGCGCCCCGGTGTCAGCGGCCCCGGACGGAGGCGCCCTTGAGGGCGCGGGCCTGCGTCACCAGCCGCACGAACTCCTTGCGGTCGGCGTCACCCTCGGTGGCGCCCTCGGCCAGCTTCTCGGCCGTGGCCAGGCTCCAACCCTCCGCGGAGGGGCTGTCGCGGAGGACGTCGGCGGTGGCGGCCACGGCGACGGCGAAGCGGAAGTCCGGCGACGCCTGCGCCAGCGTGTCACGCAGCTTCGTGCGCTCGAAGGGGAATTCGCGCTCGGAGGCCTCGGTGCCGTTGGGCGCCTTGGCGCGGACGCGGACGGTGGCCAGCGGCTCGGTGGCTTCACCCGTCAGCTCCACCTCGTACACGGCGGTGACGTTGTGGCCGGCGCCAATCTCGCCCGCGTCCACCTTGTCGTTGCGGAAGTCGTGGTCGGCGACGTCGCGGTTCTCATAGCCCACCAGCCGGTAGCGGCGGACGGCGGCGGGGTTGAACTCCACCTGGAACTTCACGTCCTTGGCGATGACCTCCAGCGTGCCGGTGAGCTGCGTCTCGAACACCTTCTTCGCCTCGCGCAGGCTGTCCACGTAGAAGCAGTTGCCGTTGCCCTTGTCCGCGAGCTTCTCCATCAGGTCGTCGCGGTAGTTGCCCATGCCGAAGCCCACGGTGGTGAGGGTGACGCCCTCGGCCGTGTACTTGTGGATGCTGTCCAGCATGGCGTTGGCGCTCACGTTCCGGCCGATGTTGGCGTCACCGTCGGTGAGGACGACGACGCGGGACACCACGCTGCCGGAGGCCTTCTTCACGGCGTGGCGGTAGGCCAGCTCCATGCCGGAGCCCATCGCCGTGCCGCCACCGGCCGTGAGCGAGTCGAGCGCGGCGTGGATGCTCTTCACGTCGGTGGCGGGCGTCGGCGGCAGCACGTCCCGGGTGTTGCCCGCGTAGGTGACGATGGCGACGGTGTCGTTCTCGTTGAGGTTCTTGACGGCGACCTTGATGGCCTCCCTCGCGAGCGGCAGCTTGTCCTCCGAGTGCATGGAGCCACTGGTGTCCACGAGGAACACGAGGTGCGCGGGCTTGCGCTGCGAGCGCGAGACCACCTTGCCCTGCACGCCCACGCGCAGGAAGTGGCGCTTGGCGTCGAAGGGTGAGGGCGCGCCCTCCAGGTGCACCGCGAAGGCGCCCGTCTCCGGGGGCGCGTAGCGGAACTTGAAGTAGTTGACGAACTCCTCCACGCGGACGGCGGAGGCGGGCGGGAGCTGGCCGTTGACGAGGTAGCGGCGCGACACCGTGTACGACGCGGTGTCCACGTCCGCGGCGAACGTGGAGAGCGGGTCCTTGGCCGTCTCGACGAAGGCGTTGGCCTTCCAGGCCTCGAAGGTGTTTCCGCCCGCGGGAGCGGCGTCTTGTGGTTTGGACTCGAGGGACGCGCCCGCCAAGGCGTCAGCGGACAGCTTCATGGGCCCCGGTTCGCGGCGATGCAGTTCGGCTTTGCCCAGGGAGACCTTCTTGGCGGCTTCCTGCGCGGGTGCGCGCGCAACGGGCCCGGCGAGCGCGGAAGCCGGGGGGGGCGCAGGGGCCGGGGCTGCCACGGAATGCTCGGCGCTGACCCGGTCCGCGACGTACTCCTCTCCCTCAGGAACGGGCGCGGCGTCGTCATCCCTGGCGACGGACTGTGCGGCCCCCTGGCTCGGGCGCTCGTCGGCGGTGGGGCTCCGGTTGTGGCACCCGGGCAGGGTGCTGGCGACGAGAAGGGCGCTTCCCCAGACAGTCAGTTGGCGCTTCAGCGAGAAGGGGGACATCGGGGCTCCAAGGTCGGTGAGTAGGTCGCCCCCCGAAAACGCATGGCCCGCGAGAAAGGGTCTAAAGCCGGATGAATTTTCCGGCGAACACCCGGGCCGGGCGTCCTTGTCTGGAGCACCTCCGTCTGACAGGGTGCCGCGCCATGCAGACCGCCAGGCCATTTCGAATTCTGGGTGTCCAGCAGATCGCCATTGGAGGCGCGGACAAGGCGCCGCTCCGCAAGCTCTGGGTCGACCTGCTGGGCTTGACGCCCCACGGCACCTACCGCAGCGAGCGCGAGAACGTGGACGAGGACATCGTCACCGCGGGCGCGGGCCCCTTCAAGGTGGAGGTGGACTTGATGCAGCCCGTGGATCCGGAGAAGAAGCCCCGCGTCCACGAGACGCCGCTCAACCACGTGGGCCTCTGGGTGGACGACCTGCCCGTGGCCGTGCAGTGGCTGGAGTCTCAGGGCCTTCGCTTCGCCCCCGGCGGCATCCGCAAGGGCGCCGCGGGCTTCGACATCTGCTTCATCCACCCCAAGGGCAGCGAGCAGTTCCCCTTCGGCGGAGAGGGCGTGCTCATCGAGCTGGTGCAGGCGCCGAAGGAGGTCATCGCCGCCTTCGAGTCGCTATCCTCCGCGGGTCACTGAGTCAGCGCCCGGCGGGGGCATGCTGGCCCTGCCGGAACAGCCGTCCCGAGAGGTTCCGGAGCGCGGGCCGCAGCACGCGCTCCAGCCGGTCCAGGGCGACGCACAGCACGAAGGTGAGGCCGATGATGACGGCCGTCAGCACCCAGTACTGGAGCCAGCCGCTGCGGTCTCCCCAGAAGCGCTGGAAGGAGAAGACGCCGCCCAGCCGGTAGAAGAGCAGCATCTCGTGGAAGAAGTACGCGGACAGCGACGACGTGCCGAACACCTCCACGAAGCGCCGCAGCCGGGACGGCGCTGCATTCACCGGGACCCGGGCCTCCAGCCACGTCAACACGAGCAGCACCGAGCTCACCCAGCCGAAGCGCGCCGCCGCGTTGGAGGGATTGGCGACGAAGAAGCGGTGGGGCGGGTAGAGGCCGTAGAGGAAGTCACCGAGCACCGCGCCCGTGAAGCCCAGCCCCATCAGCACCAGCAGCGCTTTGATGAGCCCGGTGCGGCCCCAGGCGCCCGCCACCGTTCCCGCGAAGACGCCCAGCCACGCGTAGCCCAGCCAGGGCAGCAGCGGGAAGGGCGCGAAGGAGGACTTCTCCGTCAGCGTGGCCCAGGGGCCATCCACCTGTTCCCCCAGGGGCGACACGGCGAACGTGGCCATGGCCAGCACGAAGGCGCCGACGCTCAGCACCTTGGGGCGCGCGGAGAGCAGCGCGGCCACCGGCAGGACGATGAGCAGGCACAGGCCCACGCACTGGAGGATGTCCATGCGGAAGATCCACTCGGGCTCGCGCAGCAGGGGGAACCACGCCCAGTTGACCAGGGTGGCCACCGCGAGCACCTCGCCAGCGCGGCGGAGGTTGCGGTGGACGCGCTCGCGGAGCACGCCGCTGGCGGCGCTGCGGACCATCATCAGGGCGGTGGCGAAGCCGGCGGAGAAGATGAACGCGGGGGCCACCAGCCCGTCGACGCGCAGCAGCCGCGCCACCCATTCGCTCTGCCGCAGCTCGGGCGTGAGCAAGGCCAGGGTGTGCGTCTGGACCATGAAGAGCACCGCGATGCCCCGGAGCCAGTCGATGGCTCGGATGCGATCACGGGAGACGAGGGCAGGGGAGGCGGGCGTGGACGTCACAGCCCGCCTACCCTAGAGCATCAGCGGACCCAGCTCACGTTACTGATGGTGAATTTAGAGCCGTCCTGCTTCTCCGCGTTCGTCATCGGCGAGTACACCCGCGTGGAGAAGGTGTTGGCCGCCGTGTCCACCTCCACCAACCGCGTCAGGTTCGATGTGTTCTCGTGGTACGCCGTCAGGATTTGGTGGATGGTGTTGCCGTGGACCCCCGTGTTGGTCCGGTACGCGGCATTGCCCGTGTGCCCGGAGAAGACGAACCGCACGTTGGCGTACTGCTTGATGAGCTGGTCGAACACGTACTGCGGGCTGTTGTTGCCATAGCCGCCGTTGCTCTGCTCGATGGCGCCGCTGCCATTCAGGTGGGAGTGGGTGTTGATGATGACGTTGTGACGCGGATGTTGCGCCAGCACCGTCTTCGCCCAGTCCACGGCGCCCGTGCGGGCCCACAGCTCCAGGTTGAGCACCAGCCAGTCCAGGCCACCGGCGGAGAACGTGTGGTAGGAGTTGTCGATCTTCCCCGGCTCGTAGACGCCACCCAGCGCGGTGAAGCGCGTGAGCGGGAAGTGCGCGTTGAAGGTGCTGGTGTCGCGCAGGTTGGCGTTGACGTTGCCCGGGCAGGCGCTGCCGCCGGGGCACACGGCCGCGGTGTCATGGTTGCCAATGGCGTAGACGTAGGGCAGGCCGGCGGCGTCCAGAATCTCGGTGGCCTCGCTGGCGCGCACGTACTGGATGTGGTCCGGCGTGTCCCAGTTCACGACGTCGCCCGTGTGCAGCACGAAGCGCAGGTCGAGCGAGCTCCGGTTGTCCACCAGCCACTGGAGCCGGTGCGTGAGTCGCGTGGGGGGCGTGGTGAGGACCTCGTTCTGTGTGTCGGGGATGACGGCGAAGGTGAACTTCGTGTCGACCGGAGGCGCGGACTCCGGGGCGGCGTAGAACTTGATGCCCTGGTTGACCCAGCCGGTGGAGGCGAGCGCGTCGCGCTGGGCCTCGGTGATGGCGAAGCGGTGCTTGCGCAGCGTGGTGTTGGAGAAGCGGTACACCGGAACGAGGCATGACGCGGCCGTCTTCGACGCGTAGAAGCCGACGTTCTCGTCCGTCGTGTAGCCCCCGTTCTGCATGAGGTCGTTCCGCTCGGCCTCATCAATGGTCCAGAAGTGCTCCTGCCGGCTGGGGCTGTAGATGCGGTAGACGGGGGACAGCCCCGTCCCCGTGGAGGCCGCGGCGAGGAAGGCCACGCCCCGGTCTTCCGTGTAGCCCCAGGTGATGGCGGCGTTGGCGGCCTCGTTCGCGTTGAGCGTGTAGAGGCTGTCTCCGTTGGCCGGCTTGATGCGGTGATGGACGGCCCGGCTCATCGAGTCGCAGTTCAGCGCGGACTCGGTGGTGGCGACCTCGACTTCGGGCTGCGATTCCACCGGGCCGCCGCACGCCGCCAGCAGGCCCAGCAGTGCCATGGGGACCGAGGTTCTCAGGTGTCTCAAAGGTGTCTCCTCGCAAGGGGTGTCGCGGACAGGGATGGCCGCAAAACGAGTATTGCGAGAAAATCAATAGCACCTGGGTCGTGGTCCTGGAAGACCCACCCTGGGCAATGTCTACCGGTAACCCGTGGCGTCGGCGGGCTTGCCTGCGTCCTGGACCTCGACGACGTAGCGCCAGGCATCGGGCTGGCTGCCATCCAGGTCCGTGAAGCCGTAGACGCGTGCGAGCTGGCCGCTGGACAGGGACTGTCCGTTCCACCGGGCCTTGTCCGCGTCCGATGCCAGCGCGGCCACGGCTCGGCCGACATAGGCCGGCGTCTCCGAGATGACGAAGTGAGGCTCCTTCACCGTCGCGTCGCGCCAGTTCGCCTCGGTGACGCCGAAGTGCTCCAGCATGCCTTCGGAGCGCATCCAGCCCGGCGTCAGCGCGACGGCGGTGGCGCCATGGGGCCTGAGCTCTCGAGCCTGGCTCCAGGCCAGCCGGAGCACGGAGGCCTTCGCGAGGTCGTAGAACGTGGAGATGCGGTAGTTCGTCGCGTTGTAGTCGGCGGTGCCGTCGGTGACCTCGACCACGAGTCCTCCCGGGCGGCGGATGAGCAGCAGCAGGGCGAAGTGGCTGGTGATGAGGTGCGTGTCCACGCCCAGCCGGAGCAGCCGCAGCCCCTTTTCGAGCGAGTGCTCCCACACGCTCTTGTTCCACTCAAAGATGGACTCGCCGCCCCAGATGTCGTTGACGAGCACGTCGAGCCGGCCCTGTTCCCCATCAATGCGCTTCACCAGGGCCTGGACCTGTTCGGGCACCAGGTGGTCCGTCTGCACGGCGATGCCGAGCCCACCCGCCGCCGTCACCTGCTCGGCGGTCTCTTCAATGGTCTCCGGCCGGTTCTGCTCCGAGCGCTGGGCCCGTGTCGTCCGGCCCGTGACGTAGACGGTGGCGCCCGCCGCGCCGAGCTGCACCGCGATGCCCCGGCCTGCTCCTCGCGTGCCGCCCGCGACCAGTGCCACGCGTCCCTTCAGTGAATCCTTCATGTCCTGCATGCCTGCCTCCTGGGGGATGTCCGTACCGAGGGGCGAGACTACGGAGGATTGTTGACACCTCCTGTCAGGATTGGGCGAGTCGGCGGGGTTCACGGAGGAAGGCGCCGCGGCCTTTCACCTCCTCACCTGTTCGACATCTCGCGAGGAGGTTGCGTGATTCGACGACGCATAGGGGGCACCGCCGGCTTCCTGCCCACGTACCGGCGCGTGCGGCTCAGGGCGCGGGGCAGGTGAGTCTCGGCTCCGGCGCATCGACGTCCTGGAGCCGCAGCAGGCAGCGAAGGGCCTCGGGGTCCGCGGAGTCCGTCAGGTACGTCCGGCGCCACAGCATCGCTGCAACGCGCCGGGGAAGCGTGGGATCCGGCGCGACGAGGGCCCGGCGGACGGCATTGCCTCCCCGTGGCGCTGTCGCCGCCGCGGCTTCGAGCTTGGCGACTTCATCCGGACAGCCATCCGGGCAGTTGTAAAGGAACACCGCGTGGCCGTGCTCCAGGTTGTGGACATAGAGGCAGGGGGCGACGGGCTCGGAGGCGCTCCCGCACGGGGCCACGCTGCCGCAGTGGAGGCCGGAGTTGGGCGGATTCTCTCCGTTGCCACACGCTTCGCTCGAGCAGGTGTCGAGGTGGTGGGAGGGGCTCGGCGCCGACAGCGGAAAGCTGAACCGCTCGCAGGGGTCGGCGTCGTCAGGATCAGTGTCGCCGCAGCCGGCGAGCGCGAGGACCGTCAGGAGGGGGAGGAGCGGGCGTGGCATCACGGCCGCGTCATACCGCATCAGCCGGGAAACGTACCCCGCCGCTCCACGTCGATGTCGCGCAGGCCCTTGAAGCCCAGTCCGGCGGCGAAGCGGAGGAAGTCCTCCCGGGAGAGGCTGCCTCCGGTGGCGTTGAGCGGGAGCCCTCCGAGCTCCATCGGAGTCCGGCTGCGAACGGCGAAGTCCACGCGGCCCGGCAGATAGCCCGCGTTGGCGGCGATGATGATGTGCTCGGGGAGCCGCTGGGCCCAGCGCACCGCGACCTGCGGATGGACCTGGGCCTCCGAGCTGAACAGCAGCAGCGCCACGGGACTGGCGATGCGCGGTGGCGTCTTCGAGCACCTCAGCACCTCGCGCTGCACCTCCAGCCGACAGTCGTGCAATGTATCGACGCCGGGGACGTTGCCCCGGGTGATGTCGGTGGCGCTGCCCGCTCGAAGGAGGACCCCCAACGCCAGCGGTGCCGCGTACCGGGAGGACTTCCGGGCCGCGTTCAGCAAGGCCACGGATTCCGTCACGGCGGTGCGACCCGCCCGGCGGAGGGCGTCCTTGAGGAAGGGAATGGGCGCATCCACGCCCTGGTCCGCCACGGTTCCCAGGACGGCCAGCCATTCCAACGGGCCCGGCACTACGCAGGGCGACACGAGCGCGTAGGTGAGCAGGCTGCAACTGACCGCGGGCTCCAATCCCCGTGCGGCGAGCACGGTCGTGCCCGCCTTGCCAGCCGGAGCCAGGGCCGCTTGGGGCGCCACGATGAGCGTGGGGAGGTCCGGTGGAGCGACGGAGTCGTCCATCGCATCCGACGACATCTCGAGCACCACCCATGCGTCGGGCTGTGCCGCGCGGAGGCGCTGCTGAAAGGTTGGTGAGAGGGCATGCTCGCCCCTGGCCGGTACCTGCGCCTTGACCCGCGCTCCCACGGCCTGGAGCGCGCGGAGCACCAGCGCCCCTGCGGCGAGCCCGTCCACGCTGGGGTGGGGCGCCACGACCACGTGGCGATCCTTCAGCGCCATCAGGAAGTCACGAGCGTCCGCCAGCGCCTCTTCGGACGCGGGCCAGCGGGGGTCCTTCATGTGTCCGAGCAACATGGGGTGAAGGTTTAACGCGGTGGGGCGACACGGGAGGCCGGGCATGGAGCGCCCGCACGGTACCCGGCCGGGCAGATCCAGCGCCGAACCGGGAGGGGACCACCCAGTTTCGGAGTGTCATCAGTCGCAGGTTCTTCTACGGTCCGCGGCCATGAACCGGAAACGTCCCCTGAATTCCCTCCTGCGTGCGGCCGCGGTCATGGCGCTGCCCGCCTTCCTGGGGTGTGCCCAGGATTCGCAAGTGACGCGCGAGGCGCCCACGCCCTCCGAGTCTCCCGCCGCCGCGTCGCAGCCCACGCCGGCAGAGGCGAAGGCCTTCGCGGAGAAGGTGAACGCGGACCTCAAGCGCCTGTGGACGAAGCAGGCCACCGCGGAGTGGATCAAGTCCACGTACATCACCGATGACACCGAGCAGAACGCCGCCTTCGTCAACGAAGAGGTGCTGGCCTACGTCAACGGCGCCATCAAGGAGGCACGGCGCTTCGAGGGCCTGACGTTGGACGCGGACACCGCGCGCATGCTGCACCTGCTCAAGGTGTCCCAGGCGCTGCCGGCGCCGTCGGACGCGGAGCGGCGGTCCGAGCTGGCCGCCACGGCGGCGAAGCTGGAGGGCCTCTACGGCAAGGGCAAGTACTGCGGACCGGACGGGAAGGGGAAGTGCCGCGACCTGGAGGTGCTGTCCGACGTCATCGCGGAGAGCCGCAACTACGACGAGCTGCTGGACGCGTGGCAGGGCTGGCACTCCGTGGCCCGTCCCATGCGGCCGCTGTACGAGCGCCTGGTGTCCATCTCCAACGAGGGCGCGAAGGACATCGGCTTCAACGACCTGGGCACGCTGTGGCGCTCCGCGTATGACATGTCGCCGGCCGAGTTCGAGGTCGAGGCCCAGCGCCTGTGGGGCCAGGTGAAGCCGCTCTATGACGACCTGCACTGCTACGTGCGCGGCCGTCTGGCGAAGCAGTACGGCGCCGACAAGGTACCCGACGGCAAGCCGATTCCCGCGCACCTGCTGGGCAACATGTGGGCGCAGGAGTGGAACAACATCTACCCGCTGGTGGAGCCCTTCCCCGGACAGGCCAGCCTGGACGTGGACGCGGCGCTGAAGCAGCAGAAGTATGACGCGATGCGCATGGTGAAGCTGGGTGAGAAGTTCTTCACCTCGCTGGGCCTCAAGGAGCTGCCGCCGAGCTTCTTCGAGCGCTCGCAGTTCACCAAGCCGGAAGGCCGCGACGTCGTCTGCCACGCCAGCGCCTGGGACGTGAACTTCAGCAACGACCTGCGCATCAAGATGTGCATCAAGCCCACGGAGGAGGACCTCGTCACCATCCACCACGAGCTGGGCCACAACTACTACTACACGTACTACTACCAGCTCCCGGTGCTCTATCAGGCCGGCGCGAACGACGGCTTCCACGAGGCCATTGGTGACGCGCTCACGCTGTCCATCACCCCGGGCTACCTGCAGCAGGCGGGGTTGCTGAAGGCCGTTCCGAAGAACGAGAAGAACCTCATCAACCTTCAGATGAAGGACGCGCTGGAGAAGATTGCCTTCCTGCCGTTCGGTCTGCTCGTGGACCAGTGGCGCTGGGAGGTGTTCTCCGGCCGCGTGCAGCCGGCGGACTACAACAAGTCCTGGTGGACGCTGCGGGAGAAGTACCAGGGCGTCGCCGCGCCGGTGGCCCGTTCGGAGCAGGACTTCGACCCGGGGGCCAAGTACCACGTGCCTGCAAACGTTCCGTATACGCGGTATTTCCTGGCGCGCATCCTCCAGTTCCAGTTCCACAAGGCGCTCTGCGAGGCGTCCGGCTACCAGGGCGCTCTCCACGAGTGCTCCATCTATGGGAACAAGGAGGCCGGCAAGCGGCTCCAGGCCATGTTGGAGCTGGGCGCGAGCAAGCCGTGGCCCGACGCGCTCCAGGCCATGACGGGAACCCGGCAGATGGATGCCACGCCGCTGCTCGACTACTTCAGCCCGCTGCGCACCTGGCTCCAGGCGCAGAACAAGGGCCAGAAGTGCGGTTGGTGACGGTCTGGAGTAGACGCGCCGGGCGGCCACGCTTAAATTGCAGCCGTCTAGGCGGGTTCGCTCGTAGGACCGGACGGCGGATATTCGCGTCCGTGACGAAAGAAGAAGAGAGCAAATGGCTACTGGTACCGTGAAGTGGTTCAACGATGCGAAGGGTTTCGGCTTCCTCACCCAGGACGGTGGTGGTGAGGACGTGTTCTGCCACCACACCGCCATCAACATGGATGGCTTCCGCACCCTCCAGGAGGGCCAGAAGGTGGAGTTCGAAGTGACCCGCGGCCCCAAGGGCCTGCAGGCCCAGAACGTCCGCGCGGCCTGAGCCGAGCGTCGTTCGAACTGCTTCTGATGCATCATGAGGGTCCGGCCCCACGGGGTCGGGCCCTTCGTGCTTTCTGGAGAGCGCTCCGTGCCTTTGTCGACGAAGTTCCGCCGCTCACGCGTCTGTCTGTTGCCCGTTCTCGCCGCGCTGGGTTGCTCCACCACGCCAGCCGTGCCGTCGAGCACGGGCACGGCCGCCCTCCCGGCCGCGTCGTCCAAGACACCACCCCCTGCCAACGTCCCGGAGAAGGAGCCCACCGCCATGACGTCCACGTTCGACGCGGCGGCCCTGAAGGCGGAGCTCGTGACGCGGCACGGCGAGGCGCAGCGGGCCCGCATCGAGCGGGGCGTGGATCAGGTGGCGGCGATGTGGCGGCCGGAGGACGGAGACCTCGCGGCGTTCGCACGTGAACAGTTCCTGTCCGACCCGAGCGCGCTCGACGCGACCTTCCAGCGGCTGGAGCGGCTGTTCGAGCAGCTCGACGGGCACCTGTACGAAATCGGGCGTGAGCTCCAGTGGTACACCGACCTGGACCTGGGGCCATTGCTGCCGGTGGAGCCCCTGGTGGCGGCGTATGATCCGGCCGCGCACGTCACCACGGACCTGTTCCGCGCACGCGTGGGGTTCGTGGTGTTGCTCAACTTCCCGCTCACCACGTTGGCGGAGCGCGTGGAGCAGGGGCCGTCATGGACACGGCGGCAGTGGGCCGAGACGCGGCTGGCCGGGCGCTTCAACCAGCGCGTCCCCGCGGAGATTGAGCAGGCGTCCTCGCGCGCCATCGCCGCGGCCAACCTGTACATCGCCGAATACAACATCTGGATGCATCACCTGGTGGATGCGCAGGGGCGGCGCCCCTTCCCAAAGGGGCTGCGGCTCATCAGCCACTGGAACCTGCGTGACGAGCTGAAGGGTGATTATTCCGACGCGGCGACGGGCGCGCTGAAGCAGCGGATGATCGTCCAGGTGATGGAGCGCATCATCACGCAGACGATTCCCGCGGCCGTCATCGACAACCCGCGGTTGGATTGGGACCCCTTCACCAACACCGTCACGGTGGCGCCGCCGCAGACGGTGGAGGCGGATGCTCCCGCGCGCACGACGAAGCCGGATGCCTCGCCGGAGCCGGACACCCGCTACGCGCACCTGCTGGCCACCTTCCAGGCGGCGCGTCAGGCGGACCCCTACGTGCCGGTGGCGCCCACGCGAATCGCCCGGAGCTTCGAGCTGGGCCGCGAGCTGCCTGAGGCGCGCGTCCGGGCCCTGCTGACACAGGTGCTGGAGTCACCGCTGGTGCCGCGCGTGGCGAAGGAGATTGAAGCGCGCCTGGGCCGGAAGCTGGAGCCGCAGGACCTCTGGTACTCGGGCTTCAATCCGGGCGGCAAGCGGAAGGAGTCCGAACTGGATGCGCTGACGCGCAAGCGCTACCCCACGGCGGAGGCGTTCGCGAAGGACCTGCCGCGCATCCTCCAGGGCATGGGCTTCACGAAGGCGAAGGCCGTGTGGCTGGCGGAGCGAATTCGCGTGGACGCGTCGCGCGGAGCGGGGCACGCACAGCCGGCGCTCCGGCGAGGCGACTTCCCCCGGCTGCGCACGCGCGTGGAGAAGGGGGGCATGGACTACAAGGGCTACAACATCGCGGTGCACGAGCTGGGGCACAACGTGGAGCAGGTGTTCAGCCTCTACGGCGTGGACCACACGCTGCTCGCGGGGGTGCCCAACAACGCCTTCACGGAGGCGCTGGCCTTCGTGTTCCAGTCGCGGGACCTGGAGTTGCTCGGACTGGGCAAGCCGGACCCGGCGAGCGAGCGGGAGCGGGTGCTCGGCGAGCTGTGGCAGACGTGGGAGCGCGCGGGCATCGCGCTGGTGGACATGTCGGTGTGGCACTGGATGTACGCGCACCCGGATGCCACGCCAGCCCAGCTTCGCGAGGCGGTGGTGGGCATCGCGCGCGACGTGTGGAACCAGTACTTCGCGCCGGTGCTGGGCGGGGAGGGGAGCACGCTGCTGGCCGTCTACAGCCACATGATCAGCTATCCGCTCTACCTGCCCGACTATCCGCTGGGCCACCTCATCGCGTTCCAGATTGAAGAGCACCTGAAGCGCAAGGGATCGCTGGGCGCCGAGTTCGAACGCATGGCCACCTACGGTTCGGTGACGCCGGACCAGTGGATGATTCATGCGACCGGGGCCCCGGTGAGCGCGGAGCCGTTGCTCCGCGCCGCCGAGGCCGCCCTGAGTCGCTGACCTACGGCTGCCGGGACGTGTCGCCGGGGACGTCGATGAGCTCGACGTCGAAGGTGAGGACGGCGTTGGGCGGGATGCGCGAGCCGGACGGCGGCCGCTCGCCGTAGGCGGTGTTGCCGGGGCAGGTGAGCTTCGCCTTGCCGCCCACCTTCATCTTCGCCACGCCCTGCGTCCAGCAAGGGATGACGCCGTTGAGCGGGAACTCGACGGGGATTCCGCGGCGGGCGGAGGTGTCGAAGATGGTGCCGTCCACCAGCCGGCCCTCGTAGTGGACCTTGACGGTGTCGACGGCGCGCGGGCTGCGGCCGGTTCCCGCCTGGACCTGCTTGTAGACGACGCCGGAGGGAAGCACCTCCGCGCCGGGCTCCTTGGCGGCGCGCTCCAGCGCGGCCTTGCCCGCGAGGGCCTGCCGGCTCTTGGCGAAGGCCTGAACCCGCTGCGCCTGCTCCTTCGGGTCGATGTCGGACGTCTTTCCACCGAGTCCGTCGGACAGGCCCTGTTGCAGCACCTTCAGCTCCTCGGGCGACAGCGCGAAGAGGGACAAATCACGGCCAATGGAGAGGCCGAGCGTGTAGAGGGTCTGCTGGTCCTCCTCGGACAGCGCAGCGGGCGCCGCCGGCGCGGCGGCCGGAGTCGCCGGTGCGGCCTTGGCCGCGGGCTTCTTCGCCGACTTCGAGTCCTGCGCCTGGGCGCCCGTCGCGCCGAGCGCGAACACCAGGGCCGCCGTCCACATCGATCGCATGCATCCACCTTTCATGAGAACCGGCGCACTATAGAGCGTGGCCGCGCGCTCGGAAGACACAAGCCCGCGCGAAGAATTCACCGAGGAAGCACAGCGAGCGCGCGACTCCTCCGCGCGCCGTCCGTTTTCTTGCGCGTTCGGCGCGCGCCTCTACCCTGCATCCAGGTTGCTTCACCCCCGGAGCAACCTGTTGCACCACCTGACCGGAGGCGAAGAAGCCATGAGCGACAAGCGGAAGAACAAGCGGGCGCCCCTCGACATCTACCTGAACAAGTACATGGGTGGCGTGCCGTACATGTCGCGGGCCGCGGACATCAGCCAGGAAGGGCTGAGCCTCGCCCGGCTGCTCGAGCCTCAGCACGAGGCCAAGCGCATCGGCCTCCAGTTCCAGCTCCCGGGCTCGGAGGAGATCATCTACGCCGAGGGGGAAGTGGTCCGTGAGTGGGCCGAGCTGGGGGCCAAGCGTGAGCGCTCGGGTGTGCGCTTCACGTTGCTCACCGATCGTCACCGCAAGATGATCGACGCCTACGTCGACCGTCACGGCAACGAGAACTGACGCATACCCGCCGTGCCGCAGGGGCCTGCCTTGACTTCCCCGGAAGCGGGCCCGTTGAATGGGAAGCCATTCTGCCCTGACACGACCCGCGACGTCGGACGAGGGGCTGGAGGATTTCCCGTGAGGCACTCGCTGTGGGGGATATTGCTGGCCGTGCCACTGACCGCGTTTGGCCAGGGCAAGGAAGCGAAGGCCCCGAAGTCCACCGTCGCCGCCGTGAAAACGGCACCGGGGGCACCGGGCGTCAATTGGGAAGGGCAGGTTCTGCGGGCCACGGGAGTGGGTGCTCCCGACCTGAAGGCCTCCAACCCCGGGCAGGCCCGACTGGGCGCCGAGCGGACCGCCAGGCAATCCGCCGTCCAGAACCTCATGGACCAGGCCGGGCGCCTCCACATCAGCGCGGGCCGCACCGTGGCGGACGAGCTGTCCCGCGAGGACGTCCGCAAACGGGTGGAGGCCGCGATGGGCGGTTACAAGGTCGTCGCCCGGCGGTTCTTCTCCGACAGTGGCGTGGAGATTGACGTGGAGGTGCCGCTGTCGGCCCTCACCGCGTCGCTGTTCGCGTCGCCCGCCGCGGACACCGTCATCGCCATCAACGGCGCGGGCGCGAAGAAGTACACAGGTCTGGTGGTGGATGCGCGAGGGCTCGGTGTGCAGCCCGTGCTGGCGCCCCGCCTGCTGGATGACAGCGGCAAGGCGCTGTACGGCGCGGCGGCGCTGGCCAACGAGCGCCGTGCCGCGACCGCCGTGGCCGCGTGGTTCCAGAGCCTGGAAGCGGCGAAGAAGGCCTCGCTGGTGGGGGACAAGCCCCTGGTGGTGAAGGCCAAGGGTTCCAAGGGGTCCGACCTGGTGCTCGCCTCGGAGGATGCGAAGGCGCTCGTCGAGGCCAACACGCGCTTCCTGGCCGAGGGCCGGGTCGTGATCGTCACGCAGTGACTTCGAGGTCCCGGCGAGCTGATGCGGAAGGTTCTGCTGTTGGTGATGGTGTCCACGTTCGCTGGGTGTGCGAAGCGTCAGGAGCCCGAGTCCCTGCTCAAGGCCCGCGAGCTGATGGCGGAAGCCCAGAATCCCAGCGGCAATCTGGCCCTGCTCTGCGAGCCCGTGGACGCGGAGGTATATCTGGATGGTGTCTGGCAGGGGCTCTGCAGCGACTTCTCGGGTTCCCCCAAGGCGCTGCGAGTGGGCAGCGGCCTGCACGAGATTGAAGTGAAGAAGCAGGGGTACTGGCCCTATACGACATACTTCGAGCCCAGCCGGGCCCGCGCGCGGCTGACCATCCAACTCCGCGCCTCTGGGCCGAAGGCCGGTGGTTCGGAGTGACGCCGGGCTGGGTGTAAAGCGAGCGGGCCTCCACGAAAGCCCGTTTCCTGTGCTTTCGTGAAGTGCAATCAGGACATGACGTCGCCGTAGCTGGGACTGAAGAGGAGAGCGCCATCGGACGCCGCAGGAAAGGTCGCTCCACCGCCGCCGTGAAATCCACCGCCGCTGCCGTACCGCCGCCGGCTCGGTCCGCCCCCGTGCTTCACGAGGTGCCGCCGCCGCGTGGCCAGGACAAGGCCGCGGCCGAGCCGGCCCGTGCGCGGGTCGCCGAGCCCGTGGCGGTGGCCGAGAACGCCCTGTCCGAGACGGACGCCCGGCGCATCGACCTGTGGTGGTCGGTGGTGATGGTGGGCTCGCTGGGGCTGGTGTTCGCGCTGCTCTCCGTCTTTGGCGGAGTGGCGGTGCCAGTGCTGCTCGCGCTGTCGGGCGCGTACATCTTCAATCCCATCGTCACCGAGCTGGAGAAGCGGCGGCTGGACCGCACGTGGGGGACGACGCTCGTCTTCGCGGTGGGGACGCTGATGCTGGTCGGCGCCGTGCTGTACCTCATCCCGGTGTTCCGGGAGGAGGCGTCGAAGCTGCCGGACTTCTTCCACCGTGCGAGCACCCAGGTGGTGCCGAAGGTGGAAGGGTTGGTGGGGCATTCGTTGCCAGACCTGGTGCGCCAGCGCACCGCCGAGCTGGGAAAGCAGGCGTCAGAGTTGGTCCAGAGCGCGGGGCCAGCGGCGGCGCGCATCCTGGCGAGCTTCGCGGGCAACACGGCGCGGCTGGTGGTGACGTTGCTGGGCCTGTCGGTGGTGCCGGTGCTGGCCTTCTTCTTCCTACAGGACTACCCCCGGCTGATGGGCATGGTGAAGGACCTGCTGCCCCGGCGCGCAGTGGGGCTGGTGAGCCGGCGCTTCGCGGAGGTGGATGAGGTGCTCTCCGCCTTCGTGCGCGGCCAACTCATCGTCGGCGGCGTGCTGTCGGTCATCTATGCGGCGGGCCTGTCCGCGGCGCGCATCGACATGGCCATCGTCATTGGGGTGATTGCCGGCTTCGGCAACATGGTGCCGTACCTGGGCACGGGCGTGGGCATCGTGCTGTCGCTGGTGGGGCTCATGCTGTCGTGGCAGGGGCCGTGGCAACTGGCGGCGGTGGCGGCCACCTTCGTCATCGGGCAGATGCTGGAGGGCTTCGTCATCACCCCGCGAATCGTGGGGGAGAAGGTCGGGCTGGCGCCGGTGGCGATCATCCTGGCCATCCTCGCCTTCGGTGAGCTGTTCGGCTTCGTGGGCATCCTGCTGGCGGTGCCGGTGGCGGCCATCCTCAAGGTGGTCCTGAGCGTGGTGGTGGAGCGCTACCGCCGGACGCGGCTCTACACGGGGGAGCCCAAGTCGCCGTGACGAAGCTGGAGTCGCTACACAAGGAGATCACCGGCTGCCGGGCCTGCCCCCGGCTGGTGGAGTGGCGGGAGGAGGTGGCGCGAGTGAAGCGCCGCGCCTACCGCGACTGGAATTACTGGGGCCTGCCCGTTCCCGGCTTCGGAGACCCCAAGGCCCGGCTCATCATCGTCGGGCTGGCGCCGGCGGCCCATGGGGCGAACCGGACGGGGCGGATGTTCACCGGGGACCGCTCGGGCGACTTCCTCTATGCCGGGCTGCACCGCGCGGGCTTCGCGAATCAGGCCCTCAGCGAGCACCGGGATGACGGGCTCCGGCTGAAGGACGCCTTCATCGTGTCGGCGGCGCGCTGTGCTCCGCCCGACAACAAGCCCCTCCCAGAGGAGCTGGCCCGCTGCGCGCCGTTCCTGGATCGCGAGCTGGCGCTGCTGCCGGGCCGGGTGATGCTCGCGCTGGGGGCCATCGGCTGGAACGCCGCGCTCGTGGCCCTGGCGCGGCAGGGGATGGAGGTTCCGTCGCCTCGGCCCGCGTTCGGGCATGGGGCGGAGCTGGGCCTGCCGGGCGGCCGGACGCTGCTGGGCTGCTACCACGTCAGCCAGCAGAACACGCAGACGGGGCGGCTGACCCCGGCGATGTTCGACGCCGTCATGTCCCGGGTCCACACGCTGCTGGAAACGGCGGATCCGAAGGCGCGCGGGAAGAGTTGAAGAAGCCTTCTGTGTTTGCTTGACAGTTGGGGGAGCCCGCTGTTATTCCCCGCGCCACCGAAGCGGCTGCAACGGGTCGTTAGCTCAGCGGTAGAGCACTACCTTGACACGGTAGGGGTCAGTGGTTCGATCCCACTACGACCCATCATCAAAGAGTGACTTCAGCGGGCGGCACGGCTTTAAAAGAGCCTGCCGCCCGTTTTTTTTCCGAGGTTCGCATGTCCGACATCATCACGGTGACGCTCCCCGACGGCTCGCAGAAGCAGACGGCCCGGGGGACCACGATCGCGGACTTCGTGCGGGAGAGCATCGGCCCCGGCCTGGCGAAGGCCGCCCTCTTCGCGCGCGTGAATGGCCAGGACATGGACCTGGCCCGCAAGCTGGATGAGGACGTGAAGCTGCAGATCTTCACGCCCAAGAGCCCCGAGTCCCTGGAGTTGATCCGCCACGACGCCGCCCACGTGGTGGCCAGCGCGGTGCAGAAGCTCTTCCCGGGCACGCAGGTGACCATCGGTCCCGCGACGGAGGAGGGCTTCTATTACGACTTCTTCCGCGAGAAGCCCTTCACGCCCGAGGACCTGGAGAAGATCGAGGCCGAGGCGAACGCCGAGCTGAAGCGGGACATGGCCTTCATCCGCACCGAAATCTCCATGGACGAGGCCGTGCGCCTGTTCGAGGAGAAGGGCGAGACGTTCAAGGTGGAGATCGTCAAGGACATCGCGGCCAAGGGCGCCAAGACGCTGACGCTCTACACGCACGGTGACTGGGTGGACTTCTGCCTGGGGCCCCACGCGCCCAGCACGGGGAAGATCGGCATCATCAAGATCCTCTCCTCCAGTGGAGCGTACTGGCGGGGTGACCACCGCAACCCGATGCTCCAGCGCGTCTACGGCACGGCCTTCTTCGACAAGAAGCAGCTGGCGGAGTACCTGACGCGCATCGAGGAGTCGAAGAAGCGCGACCACCGCAAGCTGGGCAAGGAGTTGGATCTCTTCCACTTCCACCCGTACTCGCCGGGCTCCGCCTTCTGGACCCCGAAGGGCACCACGCTCTACACCACGCTGTCGAACTGGATGCGTCAGCTGACGCAGAACGACGGCTACGTGGAGATCAAGACGCCCCTGATGTTCAACAAGGGGCTGTGGGAGACCAGCGGCCATTGGGGCAAGTACAAGGAGAACATGTTCCTCGTGCTCGACAGCGAGTCGGGGGAGCACGACTTCTCGCTCAAGCCGATGAACTGCCCGTCGCACCACCTGTTCTACGGTTTCAAGAAGCACAGCTACCGCGACCTGCCGCTGCGCTACCACACGCAGGACGTGCTGCACCGCAACGAGGCGGCGGGCTCCCTGGGCGGCCTCACGCGCGTGCGCCAGTTCGCGCAGGACGACGCGCACATCTACTGCACGGAGGCGCAGATCACCGACGAGGTGCGGCGCTTCGTGAAGCTCCTGGACCACGTCTACAAGGCGGTGGGCCTCACCTACGCGGTGAAGCTGTCCACGCGGCCCGAGCAGCGCCTGGGTGATGACTCCCTGTGGGATCGCGCCGAGGGCGGCCTCAAGGCCGCGCTGGAGTCGCTGGGCCTCGAGTACGAGCTGGCCCCGGGGGACGGCGCGTTCTACGGCCCGAAGATCGACTTCGCGGTGTCGGACAGCATCGGCCGCCGGTGGCAGCTGGGCACCATGCAGCTGGACTACCTGGCGCCCGAGCGCTTCGACCTGACCTACGTGGGCGAGGACAACGCCGAGCACCGCCCCGTGGTGCTCCACCGCGCCATCTTCGGCTCGTTCGAGCGCTTCACGGCCATCCTCATCGAGCACTTCGCCGGCGCCTTCCCGGCCTGGCTGGCCCCCATCCAGGCGGTGCTGGTGACGGTGGCGGACCGGCAGAACGACTACGCCCGGAAGGTTCGGGACTCCTTGAGGGCGAAGGGCTACCGGGTGGAGTTCGACGAGCGCGGCCTGTCGATGAACGCGAAGATCCGCGAGGCCCAGCTCCAGAAGGTGCCGTTCACCCTGGTGGTGGGCGACAACGAGGTGTCGGGCGAGGGCGTGTCGCCGCGGCGGTACGGCGGCGAGGACCTCAAGACGATGAAGGTGACGGACTTCGAGGCCCTGCTGGCGAAGGAAGCGGCCCTGCCGTGATCGGAAGGTCAGGACGCCTGTCGGCTTGCTGACGGGCCTTGACTCCCTGTTGCACCTAAGTATCTTGACGCACTTTCGAGGGGAGCCTGCCCAAGTTCCCCGATTTTCGAGAGTTCTCGCACCTGCCGCTCAAGTCCAACGGCATGGGGCATGGAAGGATCAGGACGATGCCGAAGTTGAAGACCCGCAGCAGCGCGAAGAAGCGCTTTGACGTGAAGAAGAGCGGCAAGGTCAAGCACGGCAAGGCCTTCGCGAAGCACCTCTTCACGTTCTCGAAGACGCCGAAGTCCAAGCGCAGCAACCGCGGGACCGGCCACCTTCGCGACATGGACGCGAAGAAGGTCATCAAGGAGATGTTCCCCTACGGGGGCTGATTTCGCGGTTCTGAAGTCAGGGACAACGTGGCCTCGTCGGAGCGGCGGTAAGCCTGCGCCGGGGGGCTTCCAAACTACGCAGTCCGAAGTGAGGCAGTCATGCGCGTGAAGAAGGGTGTCAAGGCCCGTCGTCGTCGTAATAGGATTTTGAAGCTGGCCAAGGGTTACCGCGGCCGTCGGAAGAACTGCTACAAGCGCGCCAACGAGGCGGTTGAGCGGGCGCTGGACTACGCCAGCCGCGACCGCATGCAGCGCAAGCGGGACTTCCGTCGCCTGTGGATCGTCCGCATCAACGCGGCCGCCCGCACGGTGGGCCTCTCCTATTCGAAGCTGATCGCGGGCCTCGCGAAGGCGAAGATCGGCCTGGACCGCAAGGTTCTGTCCGACATGGCCATCGCGGATCCGTCGGGTTTTGCGGCCGTCGCCAACATCGCGAAGGCGGCCTGAGACACATCCAGCTCGCAAGGCTGGAGACAGAACGGGTGGGGTGGAGGGCTGACGCTGGCCACCCTGTCCGGATGTTTGAACGGGCTGCCTCTCTGGGGCGGCCCTTTTTTTTGCCTCGGCGCCAAGGGCGCGCGGGGAACTGGAACGGAGGCGGAAGTCCATGCGGGATCGGTTGCTGGCGCTCGCGGAGTCCGCGAGGCGGGAGATTGGCGGCGCGTCGGAGCTGTCCGCGGTGGAAGCACTGCGGGTCCGCTACCTGGGGAAGAAGGGTGAGCTGTCCGGCGTGCTGGGCGGCATGGGCAAGCTGCCCCCGGACGAGCGGCGCTCGCTGGGCGAGGTGGCCAACAGCGTGAAGGCGGAGCTGGAGAAGCTGCTCGCCGAGGCCGTGGAGCGCGCCGAGGCGGCCGCGCTGGAGGCCCAGCTTCAGGGCCCGGGCCTGGACGTGACGCTGCCCGGACGCGGCGTGGCGCTGGGCAGCCGGCACCCCGTGTCGCGGACGATGGAGGAGATTGTCCGGACCTTCTCGCGGCTCGGCTTCGACGTGGCCAGCGGCCCGGAGATTGAGCTGGACTACTTCAACTTCGAGGCGCTGAACCTGCCGAAGGACCACCCCGCGCGGGACATGCAGGACACCTTCTACGTGGACGAGGCCACGCTGGGCCACGCGAAGAAGGCGGACAGCTCCGCGCTGCTGCGCACGCACACGTCCCCGGTGCAGGTGCGGTACATGCTCAACCGCAAGCCGCCCATCCGCGCGGTGATGCCGGGCCGGGTGTACCGGCGCGACTCGGACATCACGCACACGCCGATGTTCCACCAGGTGGAAGGCCTGCTGGTGGACAAGGGCGTGACGTTCGCCGAGCTGAAGGGCTCGTTGGCGGCGTTCGTGACGGCGTTCTTCGGTTCGGACACGCGCACGCGCTTCCGCCCGTCCTTCTTCCCCTTCACGGAGCCCTCCGCGGAGGTGGACATCACCTGCACGAACTGCGCGGGCAAGGGCTGCCGCATCTGCAAGCAGACGGGGTGGTTGGAGGTGCTGGGCAGCGGCATGGTGCACCCCAACGTCTTCACCTCCGCCGGGTATGACCCGAACGAGGTGACGGGCTACGCGTTCGGCATGGGCGTGGAGCGCATCGCCATGCTGCGCTACCGCATCGACGACCTGCGGATGATGTTCGAGAACGACGCGCGGTTCCTCGAGCAGTTCTGAGATTCCAGGGGGCCGCTGGTGGGCCCCCGTGTTCCAGCCGATTGAAGAAGAGGGTGGACCTGTGAAGATTTCGGTGAAGTGGCTGGGCGATTACGTGGCGCTGCCGCCGTCCGAGGACGAGCTGGCGCGCAAGCTGACCGCCGCGGGCCTGGAGATTGAGGGAATGGAGCGCCCCGCGGAGGCCCTTCGCGGCGTGGTGGTGGCGCAAATCAAGGAGTCCGTGCAGCACCCCAACGCGGACAAGCTGTCCGTCACGCAGGTGGACATCGGCGGGACGGCGCTGCTCCAGGTGGTGTGCGGCGCGAAGAACTTCAAGGTGGGTGACAAGGTGCCGCTGGCCACCGTGGGCGCGAAGCTGCCCAACGGCATGGACATCAAGCAGGCGGCGCTGCGCGGCGTGGACAGCTTCGGCATGCTCTGCTCGTCCAAGGAACTGGGCCTGAGCGAGGAGTCCAGCGGCCTGCTCATCCTGCCGGCGGACACGCGCGTGGGCACGCCCATCGCGGAGGCCGTGGGGCTGGATGACGTGGTGCTGGAGGTGAACGTCACGCCGAACCGCCCGGACGCGCTCAGCCACCTGGGCGTGGCGCGCGAGGTGAGCGTGGTGACGGGCTCCGCGCTGAAGGTGCCCCAGCCGAAGCCCGCGGAGTCGGGCACGGCCGCCGCCGAGCAGGTGAAGGTGCGCGTGGAGGCCCCGGACCGCTGCCCGCGCTACGTGGCGCGCGTGGTGGAGAACGTGAAGATTGGCCCGTCTCCGCAGTGGATGCAGGACCGGCTGAAGGCGGCCGGGGTGCGCGCCATCAACAACGTGGTGGATGTCACCAACTACGTGAACCTGGAGTACGGGCAGCCGCTGCACGCCTTCGACCTGGAGAAGCTGGCCGGTCAGGAGCTTGTCGTCCGTACGGCGACGCGCGGCGAGAAGCTCAAGACGCTGGACGGCAAGGACCGCGTCCTGGACGTGGATGACCTGGTCATCGCGGACAAGGACCGGGCGCAGGCCATCGCCGGCGTCATGGGCGGCGGCGACAGCGAGGTGACCGAAGGCACCCGGCGGCTGGTGCTGGAGTCGGCGAACTTCCAGGGTTCCACGGTGCGGCGTTCGTCGAAGCGGCACGGGCTGCACACGGAGGCATCGCACCGCTTCGAGCGTGGGGCGGACATGGACGCCGTGGTGCCGGCCATTGACCGGGCGGCGCAGCTCATTGCGGAGCTGGCGGGGGGCACGGTGGCTCCTGGCCGAGTGGACGTGTACCCGGCGCCGAAGCCGCCTCGGAAGGTGACGCTGCGCTTCGCCCGGGTGGAGCAGGTGCTGGGCGTGGCCGTGGCGGAGAAGGAGGTCCGCCGCATCCTGGAGGCCCTGGGCTTCAAGGCGGTCGAGGAGGCGACGGGGCAGGCGACGTACGAGGTGCCCCGGGCCCGTGTCGACGTGGAGCGCGAGGAGGACCTCTTGGAGGAGGTCGCGCGCATCTACGGCTACGACAACATTCCGGCGACGCTGCCGCGGGGACTGGCCACGCTGGCTCCGGAGCCCGCGCATGCCGAGGCCGAGCGCCGCATGTGTCAGGCGCTGGCCGGGGCGGGCTTCGACGAGGTGGTGAACTACTCGTTCGTCGCGCCGCGCAGCCTGGAGGTGCTGGGTGGAGCGGAGAAGCCGGTGGCGCTGCTCAATCCGTTGAGCACGGAGCAGTCGGTGATGCGCACCAGCCTGCTGCCGGGCCTGCTGGAGAACCTGTCCCGCAGCGTGCGGCACCAGGTGGAGGCGGTGGCCATCTACGAGACGGGCCGGGCCTATTTCCAGGACGCGGAAGGCGGGCAGGGGCAGCGTCCCGCGGCGCGCGAGGTGCCTCGCGTGGCGGGTCTGGTGTGGGGCCTGCGCGGTGGTGGCCGGAGCTGGACGCACAAGGATGCCCGCGCGGACTTCTACGACGCGAAGGCGGCGGTGGAGGGGCTGCTGGGCGCACTCCGCGTCGAGGGCGTGACGTACGTGCCCACGGGGCCGGCGGCGTACCACCCGAAGGCCGTGGCGCAGGTGAAGGCGGCGGACGGCACGGTGCTGGGCCACGTGGGCGAGGTGCACCCCCGGGTGGCGAAGGCGCTGGGCCTGCCGGACGGGGTGTTCGTCTTCGAGTTGGACACGGAGCCGCTGTACGCGGCCTCGAAGCTGGTGCCGGCTTACCGGTCGCTGCCGCGTTTCCCGGCGGTGCTGCGGGACCTGGCGGTGGTGGTGCCGCTGGAGTTGCCCAACGACGAGGTGCGCCGGGTGATCCTGGAGGTGGGCAAGCCGCTGGTGGAGGACGCTCAGGTGTTCGACGTGTACACCGGTGAGCAGATTCCCCAGGGTCGGAAGAACCTGGCGTACGCGCTGCGCTACCGCTCGGCCGAGCGGACGCTGACCGATGTGGAGGTCAACGAGGCGCATCAGCGCATCGTGGATGAGGTGAAGCAGCGGCTGGGGGCTGCCTTGCGCGCCTGAATTCCTGAATGAAGTCAGAGGGTTGACACGTCTTTGGGAAGGCTGCAACAGTGCCCGGCGTTCAGCCCCGAGGGCTTCCCGAGGATTCGCATGACGAAGGCGGACATCATCGAGGGTGTCTACGAGAAGGTCGGCTTCTCGAAGAAGGAGTCGGCCGAAATCGTGGAGCTCGTGTTCGACACGCTCAAGGAGACCCTGGAGCGCGGGGACAAGATCAAGATCTCCGGGTTCGGCAACTTCCAGGTGCGCCAGAAGAAGGCGCGCGTGGGCCGCAACCCGCAGACGGGCAAGGAGATCGAGATCTCGGCGCGCCGGGTGCTGACCTTTCGGCCGAGCCAGGTGCTGAAGAGCGCCCTGAACGGTGAGGCGCCGCCCGAGGATCACGCGGAGATCGACGCCCGGGAGGAGGCCGCCGCCGACGCGGCCGAGGCCCGTGGCGAGGACTTCGACGAAGAGGGAATGGAGGACATGGAAGGGTGAGTTTTTTGGACGGTGCCCTGCTTCTCTTGCTTGACCTGAACGTCATGTAGGGGCATAAGGGCGCACCCTTTCACGGCAGCAGCAGTGCCGGGGCGTAGCGCAGCCTGGTAGCGCACTTGCTTGGGGTGCAAGTGGTCGCAGGTTCAAATCCTGTCGCCCCGACCATCGAAGGCCCTGGAGTTCTTGGCGAAAGCTGAGGATTCCAGGGCCTTCACCTTTTGGGCTCCTGGACTCCAGCAGCAAACTAGCAGCAAGCGGAGCGGGGGCGGCGCCAGCAGCAAGCAGCGCCTCTGCGGGGCTCGGAACTGCGGTCCCGAACACGAGCAGGTTGAGTCCCTTGCGCATGTCCTCCACGTCGAGGTGGCCGTAGATCTCCGAGGTGATGGCCGGGTCCGAGTGGCGGAGGATGCGCTGCACGGTGGCCAGCGGGACGCCCGCCTTGAGCAGCAGGGTGGCGGTCGTGTGCCGCAGGTCGTGGAAGCGCAGCGGGCGAGGGAGCGCCCGGGGCCAGAGCTTCATGCCGCAGCGAGGGCAGGGCTCAGGCACGGCGTGACTCTTCTTCACCGCGTAGCCGCAGCTCTTGCGCCGGCAGACGTGGTTGTAGCCCTCCACCAGCCCCGCGCGCCCCAGGGCCCGGCGCAGCACCTTGTGCAGCGCGGTGTCCGCGGGACGCTGTGAGCCGTCCTCGGCGGGGAACAGCAGCTCCAAGGTGGATGTGGCCAGGGCCTCGCGCCGGAAGGGCACCAGTCCCTCGGCGACGGGAAGCAGGTCCGCGTGGCCGCCCTTCGTCGTGTCGCTCGCGTGCGACCGGGCCACCACGACGGTGCCCGCCGTGAGGTCCACGTCCGACTTGCGGAGCGCGAGCAGCTCGCCCTTGCGCATCCCGGTGTAGACCGCCGTGGCGAACAGCGGACGCCAGCGCCGCTCCAGGGCCGCCAGCATCAGCGGGACCTCCTCGGCCTTGAGGTACCGCGGCAGCTTCTTCGGCTTCTTGACGCGCGGGACGGACTTGGCGGGATTGAGGCCGGTGAAGAGCCCGCGCCGCAGCGCGAGTTCGAAGATGCGGTGGAGGAGGGCGCGCAGGTGGTTGAGGGACTCGGGAGATAGCTCTCCGGTCTTCGCGTTGAGCAGCACCTCCAAGCGCGACGGCGTGACGTCCTTGAGAGGCAGCGGCCCCAGCTCATCGCGCAAGTGCTTCTCGCCGAAGCCGATGATGGTGGTAACCTTGTTGAGGGGAGGGCTGATGCAGTAGGGATCAAGAAGGGCCGCTGACGGGGCACATGGACTGTACGCCAGGTCCGTGAATAGGCGTGATTACGTATCCGTCCGGCTACCTACGATCCGGCGTTCCACGGCGAAGGTCTTCGAGCAGGCGTGGGAGCAGCGACTCTTCGAAAGCAGCTGTGCTTTTTCTCCTTATTGCGTCGGCTAGCCGTGAGTCCCAGGCGCAATCAGGCACCCTTTCCACGTTGCGGTTCCCGGTTCGCCCCTGGAAGGTCTCTAGGCTTTCAAGATAGTCATCAGCCCCCATCCTCCACGGCACTGCCTCCGGGACACCCTGGAGCAAAGCGGTGACGTGGCTCAGGCCCGCCTCGTCGAAATCGGCACGCACGGCCACCCGCCAGCCCGAAACTGCGAGCCGCGCCACAGAGGCAATTTCTCGGTCAGATGGCGTCCCGGAGGTACAGAGCAGGCGCACGCGGGGGTACTCGGCTGAGAGGTCCGCTGCCGCGGACGCGACAGATGGGTTCTCGGTAACGAAGACCCAGGAGCCGCCGGCGTCAGGAGCGGGCCACTGACAGGTATTCAGGACGCGCGGAGGTAGGGTCAACGCTGTACCCGGGGGCACCGTCCAGCCGACGGGAAGAATGCCAACAGCGATGAAGCCTCCGGTGACATCATCGCAATACACACCAGCCTCTGCCCAGGCCGCGCGAGGACGTTGCCGGGTCTGGACATTGCCTGCCGCGACGAGCAGGGCAAGGACCAAGCCACCTAGGGTCGTGCCGTCATCAAGTGCATGCGGGTCCCCAGTTGTATCAGAGGCAAGGCGTCGCCGGTCCGCACGTATGCCCGGGGAGGGAAGTGCCTCCAGGACCGACAATGCGGTGTGCAACAAGTACTCAGGGTCCTGGGAGGAGAGGAGCCGCGCAATCCATCCCGTGCGCCGCAGTGCGCGCCATATCGTATCGGGCTCCGGACGGGCGAGGGTTCGCTCCGGCAACGTCCTAAGTCTGTTCGCCAGGATCACCTGAAGCCGCTGCTCCCTAGCCTCACGCTCGGCACTGCTCCGGGCCCGCTCCGCCAGTGGCCGGCGCAGGGCATGGGCGGCAACGGCGCCGGGCGTGAGTCGCGGCCCGCGCACGCGCAGCTTCTGCGTGAGTTGGTCCAAGTCGATGCGGCGGGACTGGTGCGCCTTCAGCACATGCTCGCCGAGCAGGCCCCCCGCCGCCGCGCGCTCCTCCGCCGGTTCGGGAGCTCGAATCGTGAGTGACCCCCGCGCAAGTTCCCCGTCGCCCCGGCGGTCCGCGGCATCGCCAAGCTGTTCCCATAGCCAGACGAGTCTCGGGTGGAGCAGAGGGCCGAGATCCGCGCCAGCGCATGCCCCGTCACACAACGGACACGCGATACTCATCGGACTTCTCCGGGAACTCCGCTTTCGCGCGAGCCCTCGTGCACGGGCGGCGGCGGAACCTCTGGGAGTGGGAGCAGGCCGCGGATGAGCATTGGGAAAGCCACCACGGTGCTGTCCGGAGCCGCTTCCAGGTCATAGGCATCGATTCCATCCCACGCTCCGGGACAGCCGTCCCATAGGTAGCTCGTGCAGACCAGGTCCAGGTCCAGTTCGGCAATGTAGCGAGCCAGACCCTCCCGCCCGTTCTCATCCACCTCCGCGGGCACCTCATCCAACGCGACCAGCCTCAGCGCCTTCTCACCAAAGCGATCATATGCGGCAGCCACGGCGGCCAGCATCGGGGCCAGCACGACCAGCCGTCGCTCCCCTCCTGAGAGGCCCGTTCTGGAACTCCACCGCTGGGTCTTGCCCCCAGGCCGCGTCACCTCGTAGTGGACCTCCACCCACTCGCGGACATCAATGGCGGCGGCCACGCGTGACTGCATGGTATCTCCTGGTGCTGCAGCCAGGAGCGCCTGTAGCGCCTCGCGGAGCTGCTTCTGCTGCTCCGAGGATCGCTGCGCGTCGGACACCTTGCAGGACAGCTCGTAAACGGTCCTGGACGCGGGCGGGAGGTCGTCCCGCAGAGGCATGCGTACCTGCACACCGACCCCCGACGATGCGGCCGCCGAACGCATCTTCCCGTTCACCTCCACGAGCCAGTCGTGCAGCCGTGTCCATGCGGTGCTGATGGCTCCAGGCAGTCGTCCGATGACGAACTCCCGCAGCGCCTTCTCCTCGGCGATAGCCAGCGCCTTTTCGGCTTGCTGCCTCAAGCTGGTTGCATGGGCGGCGGCCTGGGGTGGAGTGAAGAGGGAATCTCGATGCGAGAGCGAGTACGTGATGAGCTCACCGTGATCCTCGCCCGGGTCGATAGACCAGATACCGGCGAGTCTGGCGCGGGCCTCGTCCGCTCGCTCCCGCAGCGTCTTCCGGGTAATCGTCTTCTTGCTAGCGAGCCTTGCCTCAAGCTGGGCGAGCAGTTGGAAGACATCCGCAGGTGGATCACCCTCGAGGACCGCGTCCGCGACTCCGGGCACTTCCAGGAGGGTTCGCAGCGCTCGCAGTTGCTCCGCCTCCATGGGTTTCGCCGCCTCAAGCTCTCCCTGCGCCGTCTTAAGCCGCTCTCTCGCGGCGGCTTCGGCCCTCTCGGCGGTAATCTGCGCACTGCTGGCGGGCTCGACTGCGGCCTTCTTCTCCTTGGCGAGCTTCTCGGCGGCATCATACCGGGCGAGGACGTCGGCGATCTCTGCTCCAGAGGTTTCATGGATGACGCGCAGCTCGGTCTCGGTCTCCATGGCGATCTGGCGAGCAGCGCGTGCCTCAGCTTCGACTTGCTCCAGCGTCCGTGTAGTCTCCAGTCGGTCGTGTTCCACACGCACTCGTTCGAGCCGGATGGCAAGCCTCTCCGCAAGCGCCCTGGCTGCCCTCCGAAGTTGCTCGGCAGTGGTGCTCCCCTGGTCGCGCATCTTCATCAGTTGAGGGAGCTCGATGGGCAGCCCTCGGGCGCGTGTGCGGTCCACCCATTCCGCCTGGGCGCGTTGGGCTTCGGCCCGACGCTGATCGGCTTGGGTCCGTGCGGCCTCAGCGGCATCCTGGGCTTCCCGAGCAGCGCGCGCCGCCTCGGCCCGCGATGCCTCCGCGTTTTGAAGTGTTCCCCGAGACGGAAAGGAGCGGCCGCGTGCGGCGACGTCCTCGGCCTCCTTGCTCAAGCGTACTGCCTCGGCGTCGTGCTCCTTCGCCTCCTGTTCCAGCTTGCTGGCGCGCTCGGTGAGTTGCTCGGCACGCTGCAGCGCGGCGTTGAGCCGCTGCCGTGCTCCCACATGAGAGGCGGTCGGCAGCAGGGCAGGATCGATAGCCCCTGGGACACGGCCAGACAGGCCCCCCGTCCGGAACGTGCCATCCCTCCCGACGATCAAACCCGGTGTGTCCTCATCGGAGGGTACATCGAGCGCGCTGGGTGCAAGCCGGATGCGGGCCAGGACTGCAGTCGCAGTCGATGCCAGGGAGTGCTCGGCATCAACCGTGAGCGCTTCGGAAAGGTTGGAACTGACCACAGGGCCATGGGCATCCACACACCATAAGTGGGTGGACGCGCCGGTCTCACCCAGGCTCGCCCCCAGTAATCCCGACGCGGCGAGTGCCGCCTCCAGGAGGTCCCGGTCGCGAGCGCCGTCAAACGTCGATTGCCAATCGAGTGCGGCGCCGAGCGCGATACCATCGTCACCAGGGCCCGCCCACCCAGGCCGGGGGAGTGCCAGTCGCCCACCGGCCCGGAGCTCCGCCGCCTCGGCCTGGAGGTGCCCCGCCTCTTCGCGGAGCATCTGGGCCGTCTGCCGAGCCTGTTCCGAACGGTTTCTCAGGTTGGCGGCCTGGCTCGCAGCGCGTACCAGCGCCATGGCCGCCCAGGCGTCCGCGCGGGCCAGCACTTGGCCTGGCTCAGCCCCGGCCAAATCGGTGACGTCCCTCGATGTCCACGCGTCCTCGGCGCCTTCACCTCGCTGGGTGAGTTGGTGGTTGAGCTGGAACCATGATGAGAGTGCCGCAAGGAGTTTCCCCGCCTCGTCCGTTGCAGTGCCCTCGGCCCGCCGCGCGCGGGCAGACTCGCTGTCGGCCCTGACCGTCGCTTCCTTCTCCGCCTGCGCTGCCTTGACGGAACGCGCCTCGATGGCCTCCACTTGCTTGTGGTCGACAAGCGTGAGCGCAGCGGCCTCCGCACGGTGCGCGTGCTCATCTGCGCGCTGTCTCCAAGCCAGGGCCGTGTCGTGCATCCCCTTGGGCGTCCCGTGAAGGACCAGCTCAGGGCCAGGATCTGCGCTGACTTCTCCTGCGCGGAGGTGGGCGCGGGGCTGCGTGGTACACCAGAGTAACAACCCGGGGGGGCCGGCCGACGGGTCCACTTCCGTCACCTGGCGCATGCAATCGTCGAGGTCTTCGATGATGTTGTCGAGCTCGCGGCGCAGCGATTCTCCCCGCTCCTTCGCCGATCGAGCGGTCTCGCACATGACCGCCGCCTTGGCGGTCGCCGCATGCAGTTGGGCGTTGTAGGTCTTCTGCAGGTCACCAAGTCGCCCGGCCTCCTTGTAGGCCGGGAGATTCCGGAGACCCGCGAGCTCGGCGTCGAGCCTCGTTACCTCGGCGACGAGGTCTTCATGGTTCTTTCTGGCCTCCACGATAGTTGCCTGCGCGGCTTTCAACTCCGCGGCGCGGACGTCGACAGCCTTCTGGCGTTCGCGCACATTGAGGGCCGCGGCCTTCGCGCTCGCGTGCGAGTTGCTGACAACCCCTGCGGCATGGGCAGACCAGTCGTCTCGAAACTTCTCCAGGAGCTCAGCGGCCTCCTTGTCGCGCGTGAAGGCTTCGCGGGTGGCATCGGACTCGGCGAGCGCTTCCGCCGTGGCGATGATGACATCCTCGGAGACTCCTGGCAGCGACTCCCGCAGCGCATCGGCAGCCCCCTGAGGAGAGACCTCCCCGAGCAAGGAGGGATTTCGGATCTGCCGCAACCGTCCGCCCAGCGTCTCCAACTCGCTGGCGTTTGGCGTGGTGAAAAGGCGGGTCGCAAGATGAGCGACGTAGTCCTGCGGCCTTTCGAAGACCTGCCCCCCCAGCTGAGTGAGCGCTTCCTGGAACTGCTCCGTGGTCAGCGGCGTGCGTCCGGCCCCATGGAGCTTCAGCTCATGCAGGGGCCGTCCTGGCACTGCGAACGGGAGGACCTTGACCGGCGGCGACGCGCCTTCTGAGTACTGGAGCCGCACGCCGAAGGACCAGGTCCCCTCACCAGGACCACTCACGGTGAACCACGCATGGCCATGGCGCCGTTTGCCAGAGGCGCCCTCTCTCATCAGCGAAGACAAGCTGGTCGACCGGGCCTTGCCCGCTGCCAGTCGGGCAGCATTCAGGTCCAGCAGGTAAGGCCACAGTGCCTCCAGCGCGGTTGTCTTGCCCGTTCCATTCTGCCCCCGGAGCAAAAGCCGTCCGCTCGCCGCCGGCAGTTCCAAGTCGCCGAACCGCCATACGTTACTCAGGCCCGCACCGACCAGCCGCCAACGCTTCTCGAATCGCTCGGCCGAGCCGGCCTGGGGCGCGGGTGGGTCCATCAAGGCCAGCTCGATATTGGCGCGGGGGTTACTCACGCGGGGCTCCAGGTGGAGTGAGGGCGAAGTCGAAGGGGAGTGTCTCGGAGCTCGCGGGGGCTCGGCCCGGCCGTTGTGGCCTGGGACCCACGTCCGTGCTTGGGCCCGCCGGCATGGCCTGGGTTGGGGAGGCCCAGCGCCCGGTCGCGGGGGAGAACCACCAGGTCCGCGACCCATCGCCCCGGGTTCGGACGCGGAGCAGGTCGAGCTCGACGAGCAGCCCGCGCACTTCTTCGGCGAGCAGTGGTGGATTCTCGGCAAGCTCGCGCCGCCAGCCGGCTTTTCCATCAGGGTGTTCAGCGGCCAGTGCCGTGAGGTGACCGATGACATCCGTTTGCGCCAAACCGCGCCAGCCGATTCCCGGGCCATCCGCATCCGAGCCGAGTAGACCGGCAGTTGCCGCGTACTCACAGAGCAGGAGCGCGGCATGAGGCACCGTGCCCGCGGAGGGGAAGTGGCGCGGACCAAGCTCGCGAGGGTGGCGGAACGCGTCATCTGGTACCACCAGGGCGGCGCCCTCGGTGCGGCGCTCCAGGCTCAAGCCGAATGCCTGTGCCAGAGGCGCACCGTCATCGCCACGAACTCGGCGAGAAAGCCAATCCGCCTCTGCTTCATCAAGGTCGACCACATGTACGAGGGTGTCGTCGATGAGGCGGCGACGCATGCGGCGCGCCGGGTCGGGCTCGCGCTCCACCTGCTCCAACCACGCCGCCGGATTCTCGGAAGGGTCAAGCGTCCCGAAGTTGGAGATGACGTGGGCGAGCCGGGAGTGATGGATTGCCAGGAGCACCGGCGCGTTCTCGTCCTCAATAAAGCCATCGACTTCGCCGTCAACCTGCTCCACGACGCCACGCTCGTCGAGCATGCGCAACGCCTTGACCATGGCTCGGCGCTCCAGCATGTCGTTGGTGACAGGCAGGGTGGCTTCAGCGGCCGCAGCCCTGGCGCCGGCGACGAGCTGCGCCAGCCCAACCCGCGGTGTCATCGACTCCGCCGCGGCCACGAGCAAGAAGAACCACGAGGCCTCGAGCGGCTTCGATCCATTCGCCGCCCAGGCGTCGCGGCGCACGGGCGGTGACTTGCGCAACCTCACCAGGTCCCGCTCGACGACCAGGACCCAGCCAAGGCGAGACAGCGCATCACGCACGGCGGATAGATTGCGGCGCACCATGGCGATGACCTCGTCATCGCGGCCCGTCACTAGCCAAGGCTGCACCGCGAGGCGTCTGAGCACCATCGCTGCTTCCTCGCCTGCCTCGGGGGTCCAGCGCTTCCGGCCACTCCGTGTGCCTCCGGTGGCCTCGGTGTCCGGGGAATTGCCGGGGGGCATGTGCTCGTCCGGGTTGTCCACTTCATCGTCCGGCCGCTCGTCGTTCATTTCTCACCGCCTGCTTCAAGAGTCGCGGCCGAGTCGTCCGGCTCTGGAGCCATTCGGCCCTGAGGCACCTGGGGTAGGGTGCCGGGGAGGTGGAACACAGGGACGCGGCCAGGTGTCAGCACCCGCCAGGTGGGTGCACGGAGCGCTCCCGTTTCGGAGCCCAGGTAGAACAGTGTGCAGGCCAGCCCATCGCGGATAGCCGTGCGTCGCCCGTTGATGGCGCGGCCACGCGCTGCGGCAGTAAGCGACGCCAGGGCTACCCGCGCCGCCCGTTCCGACAGCTGGGCGCCAGGGGCGGCGTGCAGCACCTCCTGGACCGCCTCGGCATGTTCCGTTGCCCGGCGCCTGCGCTTCTCGGCGACGGCGTCGCGGGCGGAGGTGTCGTCACGATCGGCGGGAGGGCGGCCACGCGCGCCAGCGCGACCGGTGATGCGGAGTAGCTCCGGCACTTCGATTCGGGGGCCTTCACGCCAGGGGCGGGTGCGGGCGGGTTCGAAGTCTTCGGCCTCGCCGTGGAGCTTTCGCCAGGAGTGGTCACCAAGTGCAGCGAGCAGCACCGCCGGGCCAAGAGTTGGGTGCATACATGCCTTCGCCAGCGCAAGGGCGCGGCTCCGGCTAGTAGCGGTGCCTGAGGAGCTGTGCAGTCGGCGGAGGTTGACGTGCATCCCGGGCAGAGCCCGGACCAGGCGCAACGCGAACCGGGCCGAGCGGCCAGTTACTGGATCGAACCAGGCCAGCAGCCCATCCCAGTCCTCTTGCCGGCCCCCTCGGGATGCAACGAGGGCACCGCGCTCGATGAGGTCACGCGCATCCGACGCCCACACGGCGCTCGTGGCGAGCTCGGCGAATTGGGGCCGTAGTATCTCCAGCGCCTGGTACGCGCGAGCCGCGCCGCGCTCCAGCTCCGCCGCCACATGCGTGGCGTAACTGACAAGCAGCGTCTTAAGCTCGGCTGCGGACGCTTTGTTCAGGTCGAAGCGGTCCACGAGGCCCGCGAGGCTATCCTCGGCGCCCACCAGGGCTGCGTCGAGGTCGTCATGGCTGACGAACAGCCGCTGGATGAGCTCGGCGATGGGTATGGGCTCTGGTGTTCTCGTCCCGGCGAGCGTCTCTGCCGCGTCGACGACCCTGGCGAGGCTCTTCAGGGGAATTTCCCGTACGGTCCGGGTGCCCGCCAGTGCCGTGCGGTAGAACCGCTGGACGTGTCGACCCGTGGGGGTCGCCGTGTAGCGCCAGTTCTTCGCTAGCAGATCCGCGAAGCGGAATATGCGCGAGGTATCCACATGGGCGGATGCGGCCCCCCACTCCTGAAGTTGGGTCAGTCGCGCCTCGATGACGGACTCTTCCAACTGGATGCCGCTTGCAGCCAGGTGAACGCCGACCTCATGCGGCGTCAGGTCCGTGATGGAGGATTCCAATACCTCCATGATGGGGATGTACTGCTCTGCCTCTGGGGCGACGAGGTAGGACACGACGACGCGGGCCTCAGCTCCGGCGGGTGTCGCGTGGAGGCGGTCCTCTTCGGCGGAGTGTGTCTGGCTGCTCATGAGCGTAGTGCCCCCCTCACTCTACCAGCAGGCCCCTCTCGGGCGCCGGGTCCACCCCGAACTCAAGGGGAGGAGCGCCTGCCCCACCCACTCAGCCAGAGGGTCTCACGCGCCCGCGTGGCTCCGACGAACAGCAGGTTCCTCTCACGGGCTTCGTGCTCCTCGACCGCGAGTTCATCGTCCAGGAGCTCCGGCCTCACCGGCATGGGGAAGCGCTCGTCGCCGAGACCACAGAGCAGAACGTGGTGGAACTCAAGGCCCTTGGCTCGGTGCAAGGTACACACCCGGATACCCGGTCCCTCATCGAGCTCGGATTTTTCGTGCACCACAACCACGGAGAGCCCCGCGTCCTTGAGCTTCGTCTCATACTGGCGGGCAAGCTCCCGTGTCCGGACCAGGAGACCGATCGACTCCGCCGGAGCGTCCTTCAAGAGCGTGCGCAGGTGCTGCACCACAGCCTGTAGCTCTGAGGATGGGTCCGCGAACCAGGCCTCCTTCGGCTCCGGTCCTGAGAGCACCGAGCTGTAGCCCTTCAGGCTCTCCTCGCCACCATCCAGATCGTCCCGCCGCTCGTCTCCAAAGAGCCGCACCGCATAGCCGCGGATCTCGTGCGTGGTGCGGTAGTTGATCTTCAGCGTCCTTCCTCGCCCGCGTATATCAATGCCGGCCGAGGACAGGCGTACCGGTGGCGCATAAAGCCGCTGGTGTGCATCTCCTACCAGGAAGAGATCATTGGGACCCGAGGGCGCCAAGGCCCGCAGGAGCTTGAGCTCCTCCAGTCCGAGATCCTGGGTCTCATCCACCACAACCGCTTGGTACGGAAAGGCGCATTCCTCCACGAGCCGCTTCCTGGCCAGCCGGACGACATCCACGAACTCGTGGAGCTGCCTCGATTGGAGCGCTTCACGGTAGCTGGAGAAAACGGACCATAGGAACTGGCGATCCTCCTTCTTGAGCGGTGTGCCTCCGCGGCCGCGACGGCTAGCTCGGAGATACGCCGCCTCACTCTGGATGTCCTGTGCCTGGACGACCTGCTCCCACTCCTGCAGGATGAAGGCCAGGGTGAAGCGCGACAGCCCCGTGACACCTGTGGCCTCCGCCCATGCTTCTCGCACCTGCTCGTCCTGGGCGATCTGCAGCTTCACGCCCCGCTCGCGCAGCCAGCCGGCGGCCCAGGCGTGTAGGTGCGTCACCTCGATGCGCGGCGGATCGTTGCCGTTGCACAGCTTGCGGAGGTTGCGCCGGAGATCGCGGGCCAGGTTCTGCGAGAAGGAGGTGAAGAGGATGCGGTGATGCGGCTCCGTCCACACCTGCTCCGCCAGGTATCTGGCCCGGTGCAGCGCCACCACCGTCTTTCCCGTGCCTGGACCTCCCAGCACCCGCACGGGCCCGTTGAAGGAGTGGGACACGAGCTTGCGCTGGTCGGGATGGAGGAAGACGCGCCAGGCCTCGACATCCCTGGACAGGAGCTCCTCGAGAGCCACTGCGGAGCGGACCTGGACGAACCGCCTCTGGGTGCTCGGCTCTTCCAGCGCAGCCCCGAGATCCTCGACGTCAACCTTGCGCGCTGGCCTCCCCACTGAGTACTGGACGTCCTCGAATGAGTCACCATGAAGCAGCCAGGTCAGCGCCTCGGCGGCTTCCTCGGGCAGGTGCGGCGCGAGCTTCCTCAATGAGGACTCGTCACGAACCCTCCGCACCGAGGGCAGCAGTACCTCCGGAATCCCCAAGGCCACGAGCTGGTCGTCCTTCAGCGTGTCGAAGGCACCCGGCTCCCGCCCCACGGGGAGCTGCTCGACCGCTGCTGCCGCGGCCACCACATCCACTACCTGCAGCGAGCCCACCACGGGGTGCACATCGAAGACCTTGTTGCGCGCCCAGCGCATGGCCTCGTCGTGGTGGTCCACATACACCAGCATGAAGCGGTTTCCGGCATCCGGGGCAATGATGATGGCCCGGTAGTCATCACCGACTCGCGCGGTTCGCGCCCTCTTGTCCTTGAAGTCGCGGATAGGCTCCAGGTGACGGGCCGCCGAGCGCGAGTCCTGCTCGAAGTTCTCTATCAGCTCGTAGACCTTGCGCTGCACTTTGTGCGGCAGCCTGGGCAGCTGCAGGAACAGCTCCTTGCTGACCACCAGTTCCACGGACGGCATCACCGAGACTCCTTGAGGAAATCAATCAACGACTGCACATCCAGCGCGGCGTCAGCGACCCACAGCTTCCAGCCGTGCGCCTGCGCATCCTGAACATCAAATTCGGGCGCCAGGGCTTCGAGCAGCAGGGCAGCTCTTCGCTCTGGCCACGAGAGCTCCGCTTGCCCCCACGCTCCGCGGGTGGAGCCTGGCCGGGCGAGTTCAGACAGGAGCTCGGGGAGCGGCACCACCGCGCGCGCCAGTGCCAGGGCGATTTCCGAAATCGAGGGATCCACCTCCGCCACCCAGCTTGGTGCCTCCTGGGCCGCCACACGGGGGCGCACGGTGCCATCCACCGCGCGCTCCAGCGAGCGAGACGTCTGGGCTTCTCCCTCCGGAAGGACCTGCATCCAGTTGAACAGGGCCCAGAAGAGCCGCCACCCGTCGCGGAAATCCTCCCGCGTCAGCGCCTCCTCATGGTCCAGCAGATGGAGCACCCACCGAACGAGCACGCCCGGGTTCCTCGACAGCTCCGCGCTCGCACGAGGCAGGTCCACGCACACCGACAGGCGGACCGGCCCCGCCTGATGTTCGCCGTACCCCCACCGGCCCTGGGCCGGAGCCGCACGTGCCTCCAACCCGCGCGCTTCGAGGTCCGCCCGGTAACTCTCCCACCCCCCCTCCGCGAGGGTGCTCCGCGTGGAGAGCAGCGCTGCCGACAGGCCGGCCGCGAGTTTCGTCCAGGCCGCTTCGGGCAACTCGGTGATGAGGTCCAGAAGGAGGAGCACCGGGTTGCGGCGTGGGGCCTCCCGCTCGGCGCCCCCGAGGAACGGAAGCTTCGAGAAGAGGCTCGCCGCCTGCTCGGTGAGCAGCTCGGGGCCGGCGAGGCGGGCCAGCTCTGGGCCGTCCACGTCCGCCCAGGTGGTGCTCCAGACTCGATACCTCCCACTTCGCACGAGGGCCGCCCGCTTGGCCACGTCCTCGTGGATGATGGAGTCGCCGCCATCGAGCCGGGCATGGAAGCGGTAGCCGTCACAGAAGACGGCGACCGGCAGCCGTGTGGAGGCGGCTCCGTCGGGCTCGGACACGGCCTCGAACACGAAGTCAGGCCTGGAAGCAATCTCCACGCCTTGCTCGCGTCCCAGGGGAACCTGGCGGACAACCTGGACGACCTGCCTGCATCGCTCCAGGCGCCAAGCATCGAGTCCGCGGACCGCGACCCGCTGTGCGGTGAACCCCCGGGAGCGGGCATCCTGGAGCGCCGCGCTCAGGAACATCTCCTCCAACTCGCTGTCCGCCACCGGCTCCACCGAGATGTCCGAGAGGGAGGCCACCTCCCGCAGGTCCGGCTCTGGTTGCAGCAGGAAGGCAATGAGCTCGAGGGCCGCCCGCTTGGATAGCCCCTCCAGTTGGCGACCTTCTGCTCCGGAGAACAAGCACCGGTGGCACCCATCTCCCGGGGGCTCGCCCACCTTCGCATTGCCACGGCTGCAAGGACACGCCCGCATTCGGCGGCGTGCCAGCTCGAAGAGCTCCAGGAAGCGGGTGGGGTGCTCGGCGAACTCCTTCAGGTACCCGGTCCCACCCTCGACGTTGTCGTAGAGCACGAGGAATCGTCGGCGCGCACCGGTGGAAGTCGGCTCGGAGGCCTCATCCACCTGGAGGTGAACGGGCGCTCCGCCAAACTTCTCTCTCAGCCCCAGGCGCAGGCACGCCTTCAGGTGCCGCATCCGGCTCTCGACGTCAAAGGTGACCACCGGAAGCAGCACGCGTATGGCTTCGCTGTGCATCTCCCGGTAGAGGAACACGTCGCGCCACCGCTCCCCACCCGTCTTGGAGCGACAACGGAAGAGGTGCCGGGGCGGGTGGTTCGCGTGCTGGCGGTCGCGGACGATGCCGCAGTCGTCGCAGACCGAGAAGCCGGGGGCGGGCAGCGCGTCTCCTTGCAGCTCCAGGTCCGGACCTCGCTCCCGCTCCAGCCCCAGGTTCAACTCCCGCAGGCGGACCGACGCCAACCATTCGAATCCGAACACCCGCTCCGAGTCCGCCCATGCGCGGTGGGGCCTGGCCGGGTCGAGCTCGAACAACGCCAGGACGCGGTAGCGCTCCTGAGCGCGCTCGTCCGTGTCGTCCAGGGGGATGCTCGAGTGGTGGGGCTGGCGCGCGGCCACCTCTTGCAGGCGAAGCACCTCCCGCACCTGGCCCTGCTGCCCGAAACCCTCGGCACCACATACCTCACAGCTCCGGGGGGCGTCATTGGCCGTCCACAGAGCCGTGTGTGCACAGTCTGTGCAGAACGCCCACCGCTCGATGCGCGAGTGGTCGCGCGTCCCTGCGCGGACCTGGTCCACCACCAGCTTGCGGCCCCTGGCGTAGAATGAGTTGAAGGGCGCGAGTTCCCGGAGGGCTCTCGCAGCAGGACGCTCCAGAGCATCCGCAATTCGGCGGGTCCCCTCCGCGCCGGGGACGCCGGTGATGACGTAACTCAGCGTCACGCCGGGCTCCGCCAGCGCGTAGTTGGGCAGGAACCCGTTGGCGACCAGATAGTCGAGGCCCCACTGGTTGTTGATTCCGCGCAGCCGCTCCTCCACCACGCGCAGGTCCGTCTCCAGCTCCTGCCGCTCCTGCTCCTGACCCTCCCGCGTCAGGTTCGGGTCCGGCCGCTCGAGCAGCGCCCGCTGGCGCTCCTTGAGGCGCAGGCGCAGGCGCTGGAGCTCCTCGATGCTCTCGCGCGTCTGGCGCAGTCGGCTGCCCAGCCGCTCGCCCAGCTCACCTGCCGCCAATTGGAGCCGGGCGCGGTTGGGCTCGGAGAGCGCATCACCGAACATCCCCTGGAACTGGCCGAGCAGTTCCGTGCGCCGCGCACCCACCCACTCCAGGAAGCCCCGTGGAAAGCGGCCGGCCACTTCCGCCGAGAGCATGGCCGCGACGTTGCGCGGGATGACGGCGCGGGGCTCGCCACGGGCCCACTGGTCTAGGCAGAAGGCATTGAACTGCCGGATGAGCATCTCCGGCGCGTCCAGGAAGGTGCCCGGCGCGGTCACCGCTCCGGCAATCATGTCCGGAGGGTGGAGGAAGAAGTACAGGTCGTGAGACTGCGCGCGCGCGAGCGTCAGCAGGAGCGCGTTGCCCGTGTCCCGGCCCGCGCGCCCGGCGCGCTGGACGAAGTTGGCCACGGTGGGCGGGACGCTCGCCAGCAGGGTGCCGGACAGGTCGCCCACGTTGATGCCCATCTCCAGCGTGGGGGTGGCGGAGAGCAGGTTGGGCGCGTCGGCGGGCTTGCCCTCCTTGAAGCCCGTCTCCACTGCCTCACGCTCGGTGCGGGACAGCAGGCCCGTGTGCTCCTGGGCGAACACCCGTTGGATGTCCGAGGAGGCGTAGACGGCGCGGTAGTAGCGCTGCTCGGGGCGGGTGTCCTCCTGGTAGCGGCCGATACAGCGGTAGCCCAGGCACCGGCCCCCTTCGAGCACGCGGGCCTCGGCCGAATCCAGGGTGAGCGGATGCCCGCAGACGCCGCAGCGGAGCATGCGCACGTCCCGGGTGACTCGGAGGGCGGTGAGCGGGATTCCCAGGCAGTCGCCCCGGTCACGTCCGTAATCTCGGAGGAGGTTCTCCGCGACCAGCCGATCCTGGACGAGCCCGAAGAAGCCCTTGAGCAGGTCCAGGTCCTCCGCTAGGCGATCGTGCGAGAGCGCGTCGTCGAGCGGATGCGGCCCGTCGACCAGGGCACGCAAGGCGAAGTCGTACGCCCAGGTCCGGTGGGGCTCGGGGGGGGCCCACAAATCCAGCGTGCGCTTCTTTTTGTTGCGCGAGAGGAACCGTAGCGGGCGCTCGGAAAGTGGCAGGGGCGGGAGGGCGGGGTTACGGTCGCGCCTCAGCAGGAAGTCATTGGCCCCGTCTCTCAGGAAGGCGTCGAAGACGGGGTGGTGCACGCCGCCGCGGGAGGCTACCCGGTGCTGCAGTGACAACAGCAGCCGCCGGAGCGCGAGCCCCGGGTCGTCACAGTGGCTGAACAGGCCGGGAAGCTCATTGGGTAGCAGGTGGGCGAGGTGCCCGGCGGCCCGCTCCAGCGCATCCGGGTCCACACTGAGCGCCGCACTGCCCACTTTGTAGAGGCTGCGGCCGACGCGGGCGTTGTACCCAAACTCCAGCACTGCCTCGATGGAGACGCGCTCCTGCAACGCCTGCTCCAGCGGCCGTTGGCGCTGCGACGTGGGGCGGTCCAGGAAGGAGCGGTAGGCCGGCTCGTCGCGCCGCTCGGGCGCGAAGAGGGTTGCAGTGGCCTTCGTGACGCCGAGTCGCTCGTCGAGGCTCGCCACGGTGAGCGGTCCCACTTGGGCCAGGGGCACGTGGCCTTGCTCAGGCAGGGCTTGGAGGAACGCCGCGCGAAGGGAGAAGCGATAGGTCCGGCCGGTGAAGAAGCCTGCCTGGTGCGAGGCGTCCTGCACGGAGTCCGTGAAGGCCAGGAGCTTCTTGTCCGCTGTGAGCCGTGAGGAGAAGAACTGGGCCACACTGACCGAGTTCAACGTGGAGCCCTGGGCACCCACCATGATGAGCGCCTGGTCCGTGTCACAAGCCGGGCAGCGCTTGGAGTCGCGGCCCGTCGAGGTGACGTGGTGGTGCAGGTGCACCTTGAAGCCCCCCTGCGCTGGCGCATCCTCCAGTCGGCGCAGCTCCAGGGTGGAGCTGTTGAGCCACTGGGGCGGATCGTCGGACTCCAGCGACTCGTCGCCCAGAGCCACGTAGCGCAGCCACTCCGAGCGCTCGAAGTAGGCGCGGAAGATCTCCTTGGGGTTGCGCGACAGGTGGCGGTCGCCCTGGTGCTGGACGCTCACCCACCCGGCGTGCCCGCACTCCCGGCAGTAGTAGGTGGGCAGGGCCACTACGCCCTCCGGCAGGCGCTCCTCGGGCCAGCAGAAGGCCACCTCCCCGGCGTGGACCCGGCGCAGCAGGCGCCGCAGCTCGCGCAGCCACAGGTGCACCTGGACGGTGAGCAACGGCAGCTCGTACTTCCCCTCCTTGCGGCGTGCCCAGGAGATGACGCCGACGAAGCTGTCCAGCGCCGCCAGCCGCACCTCGGGGGGGAGGGCCTCGAATTCGGGGTCCCCCTGAGCGAGCCGCTCACACAGCTCCGCTTCGGTGCGCACGCCGCGCTGGCCCTGCCGGACGAGCGGCGGTAGCAGCGGGTGGCCCCGAAGGTATTCGGCGGCGGCGAAACGGTCCTGCGCCCCCTCGGGTCCCAGCCAGTGCCCGGCCTGGCGCTGACAGTAGGCGTCCAGTGACTCGTCGCTCCGGGGCTCCAGCAGGGAGCGCTCACGGGGGTAGGGGGGCGGTTCGAAGTCCACGGAGGTGCGGAGGTACGCGTTCAGGCCCTCCCGCTCCTCCTTGATGATGGCATCCCTGGGGAACGGCGTGCCGAAGACCTGGCCCGCGAACGAGAGGAGCTTCTCATCTGCCTCCGAGGCGTCGTCCCCGGAGACCACCGTGGCCGAGGTCCCTACGCAGGTGAGCCCGGGGGCCTGGGGGGCGATGCCGAGCCGGGCACGCAGCCGGCGGATGAGGCAGGAAACGTCGCTGCCCTGGGCGCCGTCGTAGGTGTGGAGCTCGTCCAGCACGAGGTAGCGGAGCGTGCGGGGCCCATTGTCCTTCCAGAGGACGCTGTCCTCCGGCCGGAGCAGCAGGAAGTCCAGCATCCGGTAGTTGGTGAGGAGGATGTCCGGAGGCTGGGCCCGGATGGCCTGCCGGTCCGTGAGCAGCATCGACTCGACGAGGGACTGCTCGTCCTTGCCGGGGACCTCACAGGCCTCCTGGCTGCCACCGATGTAGAGGCCCACCCGCACCTTGCCCCGCACCCGGTTGTCCTTGGCGAGGATGGAGGCGATGCGCCGCGCCTGGTCGGTGGCCAGCGCGTTCATCGGGTACAGCACGATGGCCTTGATGCCCGGCTGACCCTGGTGGCGGACGCAGTGGTCCAGCAGCGGGTAGAGGAAGCACTCCGTCTTGCCCGAGCCGGTGCCCGTGGTAACCAGGGTGTGCAGCGGCTCGTGGCCCTCGCGCGAGGCCAGCCGCTCGAAGGAGCGGAGCTGGTGAACGAAGGGGACGAAGGGCGGCGCGACGTCCAGGGGTACGGTGTGGCTCGCCGGGGCCTTCTTGTAGGGCAGGCGAACGGAGAGGTAGGGGCCCTTGAAGAGCCCACGCTCCGGGTCTTGGAGGAAGCGCTCGAGGCCCTCCCGCAGCTCGCCGCGGGTGAAGGCGAAGGTCGTCTGGAGGTAGTCGACCACCGAGCGGCGGACCTGCCCCGCCACCTGCGAGGGCAGCATCAGGCCACCTCCGAGGCCGCCTGGGCGTGGTGGCGGCGCTGGAACTCCGCGTAGGCTTGCCGCATGTCCGCCTCGCGGTCACAGCCGTCGAACGGGAGGACGTAAGTGATGGAAGGGTCGTCCGGGGCAGTGACGGTGCCCTCCGTTATCCCTTGCTTCGCGACGAACCTCAGCGCCGCCGAAGAGACTAGACGGCCCGTGCGGTCGTAGCGGTTATCGCGCTCATAACCGTACAGCACGGGAAACTGAACACGATAAACAAGGCATAGGTCATCTGCGCTTAGTCCAGCCATGAGAGCTACAAGTGCGTCAATCTCAACCAGTGCTTGTCTACGTTCAAAGTCGGTCCTCAATGCGCTCGGCCGCTCCCACGTATTTGACAGAAATGACCAATCAGAGAGCCTTGCGTCAGCACGAGTAAAGCCGTCGCGCTTCATCTCTGGCGTCCACGCTGCTTCCCACAGGCTTGCATAATGCGAAGTGAGGCAGTTTAGCCGCAATGTGCGGATTGCCAGCGCGGCATTCAGGTTTGCTAAGGAAACGAATGGCATTCTTGCCATCCCATCCCCTCGTATGTTCGCAGCGCCAGTGCTTCTAACCAAGTAGTCAAGCAGGAGGGACGAGCAGATTGCGGAGAATCGCACCAGATCATCGGTTCTGGTGAATGCAAAGGATACGCATCCGTCGATGTGGCCAGTCCCAGGTGGGATGATTGCTCCAATGACCGTCCGTTCTCCGGCCATGGCAAGCATTTTTCTTTGTACATGCCTGTAGAAGTCCGTAACTGGGCGGTCCTTGAATGTCGGTGTGCGCGCCCGATACTCCTTGGGACTGCACCCAGGAGAATAATTGGTTCGTGGTAGGTAGTCGTCAGGAATGCGGGTGAGGTCGATCTGTGTGTAGTCTTTGTTCGAACGACATCGAGGATTGGGTGTTTTGTTGAATGGGCGAGCCACATAAAAATGTGGTCCCGAAAGGATCCATTCTTCTGGCGCACTGCAGTCGTGCTCTCTGGCGCTGATCGTGCCGTCCTTCTGCTGGTTGGTCTCATTCCACATCATTGTCGCAAACCAGCAATCATCAAGGTCGGCGAGTTTAGGCGCAGCCGCAAATTGCCTAAGCACCTGCAGCATCTCGATGCTATGTACTATTGGAAGACGGGCCTCTCGGGACGGTGTGCCGGGTTCGTCATAGAGTTTTGCGAAGAGCTCCAGCGTCTGTTCATCCACCGCAATCACTCGATGTCGATGGCCGCGAATCTCCCAGGCGTCGCTTTCGTTCTTGATTCCAGGAACTGGCCCCGCGCCCAAGTGCATCAAAGAGTCATCGATGGTTCGAGGATGGAACAGGTTTCCGATGCTCTTGAACTGGGGCTTTTCATGAATTTGGAACCACACCGTCAGGCAGTAGGGGCGGTTGTTATCAACGTCTGGGAAGAGCAGAAGAGCATTCCGGAAAAATGCAACCAGTCTCAATCTTCGGTAGCTCTCGGCGCGCAGCGCCCCTCCTTTTGGATCGTCGAACAGAGAGGGTTGGTGAATGAGACCCAACACGGCTCCTGCACTGCTCAGCCGCCATCCCAGACAAATGAAATTCTTATACAGATTGACCGAGCCGCTTCCTAGCAGCGGATAGGCCTGCTTTGCGCTGAGTAAGGATTGCAGACTTGATGTCGCAGTCAGTTCGCCTAGGTAATCGCTCTTCCGTTGAGCGCTATTCAGCAGTGCCTTGCGCATTCCCTCCAAGTCCGACGCGCTGTGCTCTCGAACACCCAGTGTGGCATCAAACTCGGAGAGGATGCCTGCCTCCTTCCACTCCAACTTGACCCACGGGGGATTACCTAGGAGCAGATCGAATCCGCCTCGGTCGGCGAACACCTCCGCGAAGGCCAGCTCCCAGTGGAAAAAGCCGCCGCCCACTTCGGCAAGCCAGGGATGCGCCTGCTTGAGCGCCGCTACATTCACCGCGCCCTCGGGCACGAGTAGTGCTTCAAGTGCGGAGAGCCACTCATCACGCTCTGGAATTAGGTACACCTTGTCCAGCGGCCAGCTCCACAGTGCACACCAAGCGTCCATGGCGAGCTGGAGCCGCCGTCCCGGTGTCCCTGGTTGGCCTAGGTCTTCGGCAACAATGCGCTCTCGCTCCTCCGCAGGGAGATGCTGTGTCGCTGTCTCGACAGGTTGGCCCCACACGAGAACTGTCTGTGCGGTTCGGGCCAGTGCTCGACGCCGGTCCTCCACGTGCCGCATCCACAGTCGGTCCGCCGCCGCACTGAGCGCATGCAGACGCTGGACCTCCTCTTCCTTCCACGCGGCGGAGATGAAGCGCTTGCGCCACTCCTTGAGGAGCTTCACCTCCTCCTGGGCGAGCGACTTCGCGACCTTGTCGTCCGCGACCGCGCCCATTCCCTCATCTGGAAGGAGGAAGTGGAGGATGCCGTCCTCTGGGAGCGGCTGACTCAGCGGCACGGTCTCCGGCACGAGCACGAGGAAGTTGGGCGCCGTCTTCGTGTTCTTCCGGAGTACGTCCCTGGCCCGGAACACCTGCCGGCGGCAGCCCACTAGCGAGTTGCCCACGCCCAGGCGCAGGTCGAACCACGGCACCGGAATCCCGGGCCCCAGGATGTTGAGCCACAGTGAGACCTTGGCGAGGTCCACCGCTACGGGGTTCAGGTCGACGCCGTAGGCATTGTGCGTGGCCAGCCAGGCCTTCACCCGCTGACGCTCCTGCGCGTACTCGGCCTGGGGGATGCGCCTTCCCAGCTCGGCCTGCTTCCGCTCCAGGTACGCGCTCGCCAGCTGGTTGATGCCCTCGTTGAGGAAGGCCCCGCTGCCCATGGCGGGCTCGCACAGAGTGAGGCGGAGAATCTCGTCCGCGCTTTTGCCCGTGAGCAGCTCCTGGAGCGCGTACTTCACCACGCAACGGGTCAGCACCTCCGGCGTGTAGTACGAGGCGGAGCGCTCCCGGTCCCGCCCCGCGAGCCGGTAAACGAAGGAGCCCTTCTTGTAGACCTTGCGCTGCGTGCGGCGCTCGGGTTCCAGCGGGTCCGGCACCTGGACGAACTCCTCTTCCTTGAAGCGCTCGACTTCCGAGGCCCGGGCGAAGAAGACCTGCTCCAGCGCGTCCCCGTCGTCGCTCGTGCCCTCCTTCTTGAGCTCGTAGAGGTCCTCGCGGGCGAAGAAGCCGGTGTAGCTGAGCAGCCCTTCGTAGACGGCGCCGAGCTGGTTGATGCCCAGCCGTGCATACGAGATGCGGCCGCGGCCCCGGTTGCGTCCCCGGCCCCAGGCGCCCTGGCGGGAGAGCGAGAGGAGCTGGAGTACCTGCTGCATGACCTCGTTGGGCAGGCGCGCCGAGGACAGCCGGGGGGTATGGCGGGGGTCGAACAGCGCGGAATCCAGCGCGGGCACCTCGAAGGTGAACTTCTGGTTTCGCAGCGCATCGCCTTGAGCGAAGCGCTGGCCGCGGTGGAGCAGGGCGAAGAGCTGCTCGATGCTCTCGTGGATGAAGGTGCCCACTCGCGCCTCAGCGCCGTGCAGCGGCACCAGCTCCAGGTCGCGCAGGTGCTCCAGGCTGTAGCCCAGCCGGTAGCTCTCGCTGTTCATGGGCAGGACGCCCAGCTCCTCGCCGCGCGCCTCCGCGTAGAAGATGAACAGCAGCCGGTAGAGGAAGGTGAGGCACTCGTTGGTGAGCGAGCGGGCGAGCGCGTCGTCGAAGAGGCTGGTGCCGTCGCCCGCGTAGACCTTCTTCTTGGACTCGCGCTGCGACTGGACCCATGCGTTGCCCAGGAGCTCCACGGCCTCGCGCAGGTTGTACTTGAGGTCCTCGGAGACGCCGTACGCGTGGCGGTGGGAGCCCTCGTCCAGCAGGTCGTGCGCGGGTGTACCCTGCTCGGGGGCCACCGCCTCGCGGCACAGCAGCGCCGCGGTCGCCGTGAGCTCCAGCGCGTCGCCGCCGCCCAGCACCGCGTCGAGGTCGAAGAGGAGATAGCGCCCCTGGCCCCACCGGCTGCGCTCGGCCAGGAGCACCTCGCGTCCGGCCAGGGCCAGCACCCAGCGCGGTGGCTCCTCCAGGGTAAAGAGTGTGCTGATGAGCTCCTCCAGGTCGTCCTGGAAGGAGGTCTCCCCCTCAGTGTGGCGCACCGAGGTGGGCGACAGGGGCCGCGCCTCCAGCAGGCCCTGCTCGGGCTCCAGCAGCGAAGCTGCCACGGCCACTACTCGCCGATTGCCATCCGCGGAGAGGTCGAGCAGCACCCGGGCCAGCAGGTCCGGTTCGAGCTCCACGAGGTGCTCTCCGCCGTCCACCGGGTAGCCGAGGACCGTGAGCAGCTCCTGATGGAATGACTGGGTGAGCTTGTCTCGCTCGTCCTTGTCGGCGCGGCGCAGTTGCTCGTACTTCCTGCGCAGCGCCTTGAGCGCCTTCTGCGGTCCTTCCTCGCCGAAGTGCTGCAGGAGCCCCTTGAGGTCCTTCTCCAGAAGCTCGTCCAGGTAGTGCTGGCTGTAGAATTCGCCAACGTTCTTGATGCCACGCGGTGCGAAGGCCATGTCCCGTCTTCCTCAGCGTGCGACCAGTACGGCAATGAGCTTCACGTGGGCCCGGTCATCCGTTGCTAGGGTCTGTTGAATCCACGTGTGCCGTTCCTTCTTGCGTTCCATCACCTGCGCCTCCTCGCGGTCCAGCCGCTCCCGGCGCCGGCGGGCGAGTCCCGAGTCCCCATGGGCGCCCAGCCGCTGGCGCGCCTCCTCGATGGCTTCGAGGCGCGAGGACGCCCACCTGCTGCTTCGCGCCTCGGCCTCGTGCACCTCGTCGCGCATGGCGTTCATGCGTTCGGAGCGCAGGCGGCGCATCTCCGCTTCCGCGGTCTCCCGCCAGAGAGGGCGGGCGGCCTCCAGTGCCGACAGCAACTGCGTGGGCACGCCCGGGTTGGCGACCTTGCCGCGCAGCCCGGCGAGTTCCAGGACCTCGTCCAGGGCGAGAATTTGCGGTACGGCCGGCACCTTCCCCAGCGCCGTGCACAGCCCCAGCCAGCGCGTCAGGGCGGGCTGCGCGCGCCGGTTGGTTAGCGTGCCTTCCACGAGCGCCACCGCATCCACCCCGAGCCGCTCCCGGATGGAGGGAATGACGAGGAGGGGGGCCTCCAACCGGCCGAAGGAGAGGGAGACCCGGTCCGCGGCCCACTCCACCGCTGGATGTTGGCTCCACAGGTATTGCAGCTCCGGCCAGCTCCCCTGGCGGTCCCGGCTTTCGTCGATGGCGCGCTCGACGGTCCTGGGATCGGCGGACAGATGCAGCTTGCCCTCGCGCGGACGGGCCCCCGAGGGCATCGAGTCGAAGCGGCGCTGGAGGTCCTCGGGAGCGCGGAATGTGACCTCGTCGCGCTGCGGGTGCCAGGTGAGCTGGAGCTTGTGGCCCGAGGCGGTCAGCTCGGGCTCCAAGTGCTCCAGCGCTTCGCGGAAGAAGGCTGCATCGCTGGGGTAGAGCGAGGGCGGCGTGGCGGTGCGCTGGGGCGTGGAGGGGGGCTCGGTGCTGTGCGCGAGCAGGTCAAGAAGCCAGTTCTCGGAGAGCGCATCCTCGGCCTCTGCGCCCGCGCGCTCGGACTGGAGCGCTCGCACTTCCTCGTCCAGGCCCTTGCCGGAGGAGATGGTGCTCGCCACGAAGTCAGCCTCGCGTTCCGCGTCGAAGAGACCGAGCAGCGCGCCTTCATCGCCCAGGTTGCCGCGCGCTTCCTGCTCCTTGTCCAGGAGCTTCTGCACGACCTGGAGGTCCGCCTTTACCTGTGGGGCCTGGGAGCGAGTGAGCAGGAATCGGATGCGGGGCGTTTCCGTCTGGCCATAGCGGTCGATGCGGCCATTGCGCTGCTCAAGCCGGATGAGGGACCAGGGCACGTCGAAGTGTATGAGCCGGGAGCAGAAGTGGTGCAGGTTGATGCCCTCGGAGGCCATGTCCGAGGCGAGCAGCACCCGGACCTTGCCGTCCTTCGAGCCGAAGGACTCGAGGATGGCGCGGATGTCCGTGTCCTTCTCGGCGCCGGTGAGCACCGCAAGCGTCCCGTCTCCCGGTGCGCCTGGGTTGCTCTGAACGCCCAGCCGCTGGGAGAGGACCGTCTCCAGCAGCCCCAACGTGGCCAGACGCTCCGAGAAGATGACGAGCCGCGGGTCGCCGGGTTTCCCCCGGATTCCCAGGGCAGGGAGGGTGTGCTCCAGGAAGAGCCGCAGCTTGGAGAAGCCTGGGAGCTCGATGCGGGAGGCCAGTGCGTGCAACCGGTCCAGGGTGTCGAGATCCTTCCTCCAGTCCGAGGCGAGTTCAGGCTTCGAGTCGATTCGCTCACGCAGGCTCTTCTGCCGCTGCTCCACGGTCTCCAGGAAGGCGACCGGCGAGGAGAGGAACGCCTTGAGGAGCGTGGTGCGGAAGAGCACGTCGCGCGCGCCGCCCTTCTTGCTCAGGCGGATGTGGCGATCCAGGGTGTGGAAGCGAGCCTCCTGGAGGGCGGCGAAGACGGCCTCCTCCTCGGGCGAGGCGTCCGCCCAGGAAAGCTGGGTGTCACGCTGCTTGAAGGCGCTCTGGGCCTGCTGCTCCACGTCCTTGCGGAAGCGGCGCACATACAGCCCGCGGATGTCCTCCGGGCCGTACTTGCTGGGATTGGCCACCGCGGTGGGCTCCAGCATGTTCATCAGGGTAGCGAAGCTCTCCGGCCTTCCGTTGTGGGGCGTGGCCGACGTGAGGATGAGCGCCTCGGTATGCGAGGCGAGCAGCTCGGCGACCCGGTTCCTGCCGGTGCCCTGATTGATGGCGTTGTGGCACTCGTCCACCACCACGGCGTCCCACTGGCAGCCTTCCAGCCAGTGGCGGTACTCGCGCTCGTTCTTGAGGGTGTCGATGCTGATGATGGCGCGGCGGTAGTGATGGAAGGGATTCTTTCCCGCGGGGATGCGCTGGCGAATCCGCTCCAGCCCCTCGCTGTCCAGGCGCATGAGGGGGATGGAGAAGCGGGTCCACAGTTCCTTCTGGAACTGGGCCAGCACGCTCTTCATGGCCACGACAAGGATGCGCTCGCCCCGACCGCGGGCGATGAGCTCGGAGAGCAGGATGCCAGCCTCGAGCGTCTTGCCCAGACCCACCGCGTCCGCGATGAGGATGCGAGGGCGAAGCGAAGAGAGCGCCCGGGAGGCCGGCTCCAGTTGGTAGGGGGAGGGCTGCATCGCTGCCCGGTGCCCGCGCCAGAGGAGCGCGTCCGTGGGCGTCATCTGGCGCAGCAGGCTCTCCAGGTACAGCCGCGAGCGCCGGTAGTGGGGGCTCGGGTCCTGGACCAGCGTGGTGTCCTCCACTCGCACCGGCTGGATGTCACGGTCGAGCTGGGTGAGAAAGATGGCCTCGTGTTGACGGACTAGGTCGGAGACGCCCACGCAGTGGACGGCGAAGTGGCCGTCACCCATGGGTTCGCAGGCCCGTACCCGCCATTCCTCGTCGCGGACGCGGATGCGGGTTCCAGGAGCAAAAGGAGAGGTTTCGCGAAGTGCGCGGGCGGGTCGCATGACTGGAAGAGGGAGGCTCAGGGCTCGAGGTAACGAAGAGCGGACTGTAAGACCTCGGTGTCATCGTCGAAGCCGACGGAAGAGGCTAGGTCGTCCTCGGCGTCGTCCGGGGTGACGAAGTAGAGGATGGCCGCCGCGGCGATGATGCGCCGTTGCGGAGGCAGGGTCTCCAGGCGCTCCGTGAGTTGCCGGGCGAGTTGCGCCAGGGAGCGCGCCTTCTCAAGGTCGATGAACTCGTTGCTTCGCTGCGCCTCGTCCACGGCCTCCAGATGGGCGGCAATGGCGGAGGCGAGCTCCGCCACGGAGACCTCCATGGCCCGCTTTCCGAAGCGCCGCAAGGCTGTCCGGGCAGGAGGGCGCAGGGTGGCGGCCCAGGTTTCGAGCGCAACTTCCGGGAGCAGCGGGACGTGGCGGCGTGTCACGAGGGACTCCTGGAGACCCGGCGGGTGGGGTCTGCGGCAGGAGAGATTATAATCAAAATCCAACAGTCTCCATGGAAGTCCAGAGCCAGCGACTGCGAGCGTGGGCTGCTTGACGGACCGTCGCGGTAACGTCAGGTGTCCTGACGCCTTCGAGTACTCCGCGAACCATTTGATGAATGCCTCCCGCGGCTCAGGGGTGTAGTCCGACCGCTCCCGCTCGATGAGGCAGTCGGGGCCCGCCCAGAACGCCTCGACGATGTCGCGGCCCGCAGGTCCTACCTTGAGGGTGCCGGAGAGGACCAGTTGGTAGGCACGCAGCGACGAGAGGTACGCGCCGAGGCTGCCCAGCTCTGACTGGCGGGAGATGAGCTTGAAGTCGAGCCCGAGGTGCCCGGTCCCCTTACGCCAGCGACGCTTGATCCCGAGCACGCCCCGCATGGCATCCGGGTTCCCCCGGGACAGCTCGCCTTGCCGAAACTCAAGGACGGCAAGTGCCCAGAAGCGCTCCCACCGTTCAAACAGTTTCTCGCGGGTTACGTCATTGGGGGGGAAGGTGGTACTCCGCTCATTAGCTTCAGCGTTAGCCGGTTCCTCACTCGCAGTCTCGGCAGCGATCCGAGCCAGGGATGGTGAGGCTTCCACATCGGCATCTGACGTTTCTCCTCCGGCTATCGGGAGCAACGGTGTCGCGACGCGTGAGGGTGGAGACCGCGTCTGAGAGATGGAAGGGCGGGAAGTCGCCATGCCGGACGGAAAGGCCGTAGGCCACATGGAGGAAGGCGTGGTCTCCGCGAAGCTGGGTTCGTGACGGTACGCCTCCCGATGGCACTTCATAGAGATCCTTGGGAGGGCCAAGCACGGGTGCTTCCTTGGGGGCGGGCCAGTGTTCCACCGGGAATTGTCGGAAGCGCTCCCGCACCGCCCGGACCTTTGAGCCTCCTCCGATTGCGAAGACGCGCAGCTCCCGCCATCGCTCCTGTATCTGCTCTTTTTGATAGGCGTGTCCAAACCCCACTCTCCAGACATCGAACATCTTCTTGACGGCAGGCTCGATGAGTCGCTCGCGGCTGGTATCCAGAAGGGCATCCTCGCGACCCCGCAGTTCTGTCGGGTCCACGACGCGGAGCACGTTTGCGAGACGCGTGCAGACCTCATTCATGCCTGGAGGGCTGCACGCTCCACCGAAGAAGGAGAGCCCTCCTTTGTCGCGGTATTCGCCATCGAGGTGGTCATGTCGTATCCGGAAGTAGCTGGTGTTCACGGTCCAGGCGCCGATATCGACGCAGGAATAGAGCCCTGGGGCGATCGCCGGGGAGCGGAAGGCCCACAGCATGGCGGCGCCTAGCTCCGGGCGGAGCCATTGCTCGTAGTCGGCCGTATCCGTCCTGCTGTCGTGGGGCCGTTCAACGCGGAGCATCTCCTCAGCTTCCTGCTCAGAGCACCCTTGGGGATCAATTCCCCGGCGGACGCCGATGTCGTACGCTGTCCTGGCCATTCGGAGGAAGACGGGAGCGAGCGGGGTTTTCTTCCAGCCCCTCTCAGTCGGAATCCCCAGGGTCACGCCCATGCGTGGGCGTTGACCCGCGCCACGAGCAAGCACGTCGCTCACATCCAGCGCCAACTTCATGATGTGGGCGAGGTACAGCGTGGCCAGGGCTTCGTAGGTCAGACGTATCGCGCCAGGGACACGAGTCCCGAACAGTTGCGGAGTCTCGGCTTTCGCCTTGAGCGAATACTCGGTCGTTCCTCGCCGGCCTACGGCAGCGTCACCGAGGAGCACCAACCCATTGTGCACGGACGCAGCTGAGGGATACCGGCCCCCTTCCTGAGTCCCCGTGGGACGCAGGACGTATGCAGCGGAATTGCTGCCAAGTGAGTAGTCTCGGAGTACAAGCTTCGTGGTGCTCGTGCCCCAGTCCAGGCCGAGATGATAATGCCTCGGAGCTCCCCCTTCGGGTCTACGCTCTGCCATTCATCCCCCCATTTAACGGCTCTACCTTTTCAGCCTTCGCACATGGACGAGTGCAGCTGCAATCTCTCGTGAGGCGGCTTGGAGCTTCGGACTGGTCTTGAACTCCTCCAGCTTGGCCTTCAGCGCCGCCTCGTGCTTGGCGAGTTTCTTCTCCGCCATCTGGATGGCAAAGGGGCGCGCCTTTTTTTGTCGCCGCTCGTTGAGCGCCTTCCGTGCGGCATCCCTGCGGCTCGTGAGTGTCTGCTCCCACGTCGCGCGTAGCCGAATGGTCCGCCGCTCCTCGCTTTCCTGCGTCTCGCGAAGCAGCCGCGCGTAGCGCTGAGAGAAGGCCTGCTGAATGCGATCACAGCACTTCACAAGCTGGTCCGACGTGGTACTTGGGAGCGGGTCGAGATCCTCGCTGCCGGACAGGCAGGACACGAGAAGCGCGTCCGCTTCATCCCCGACGAGCACCTCGCGAGCATCCAGACGACAGGCAACCGCCTCCAGTCTATGTTCTGGGCGGGACGCCTTCAGCTCGATGCCCCAGACACCGAGGACCCATGTCCCTTCCGGCACCTTGTCCGACTCAACGAGGAGCGCGAAGGCGCCAGGGCTTCTGGCCGCGTCCTGCTGGATGCGGTCCACGGCGAACTGGATGAGTGGGTGGCGAGCCTGGATGAACTCACAGCCCGGGTGCTGCATCGCCACGTCCGCGTCGAAGGTTACAGGCAGATGCCCCTGTTGCGCTCTGCCAACTAGGCGCTGTCCGTCGCCTCCATACCGTCGGCTCCAATCCTGGAGTTGCCGTACCGCGGACATGCCCAGGTGGAGCGTCGCGGGCCGGCGGGAGGGGCTCTCGTCAAGACTCACCCCCGAGTACCTCGTCTCCAGAACCTGCATCAGCAGTTCCTTGAGCTCGCCTGACTCAGGGAGTCGCCTGCGCTTGACGAGATGATTGATTTCGTCGAGGAAAGATTGGTCCGCCGCGAGCAATCCATCGACATCGCGTGCGAGAGTGCCGGCTAGTTGTCGCTTCCGCTCGGCGGCTTGCGCCGTATGCTCCATTTGCCGCTCCAGCTGCTCCTCAGTAAGGTCTCCCTTGAGTGCATCCAGCATGAGTCCGCGCACCTCCATGGGGCCGAGGATGTCGTCGATTTCTCCGATGCTCTCGCGGAAGACTCCGATTCGCTCGTAGAGGCGGAACAGGATGCGTTCCTCGACTGTCTCGTCCGAGACGAGATTGATGACGACGATGCGGTTGGCCTTCTGCCCGATGCGGTCGACGCGGCCGATGCGCTGCTCGACTACCATTGGATTCCAGGGCAGGTCGTAGTTCACGACGACCGAGGCCACCTGCAGGTCGATGCCTTCGCCGCCGACTTCTGAAGAGAGAAGGACATCGAGCTCGGATGATTCGAGGAACTGCTCGATGAGCCCCTCTCGCTCTTCGATGGAGATATCCCCATGAATCACGTGCGATGGGATGCCTTCACGGGCGAGCTGCGCTTGGAGGTATGCCAGTGTCCGTTTGAAAAAGGAGAAGACGACAACCTTCCGCCGCGTTCGGCGCTTGCTACGGTCGTCCGCCCACACCTTGCGCAATGCGGAGAGGAAGGCGCTGAACTTGCTGTCCTTTCCAGGCTTGGGGCACCGGGAGAGCACTTCGTGGATGCGTCGGACCATAGCGTCCTGGGTCTCGGCCCGCGTGCCCGTCTCCAGTGGTCCCTCTTCCTCAAGCACCTCGATTTCCAGCTCCTCACGGAGGGTTTCCGGACGGGGAATGAGCCCGCCTTCGGCCAGTCGGCTGCGCAGGTAGTCCACAGCAGCGGGAATGCAGCTCGCTGTGTATCGGAAGGCCATCAATGCCCCCATCGATTGACCCCAATCGGAACCCCAGGGGTCCAGAAGGCGGGTGATTTCACGCACCGCGCTGTAGATGGCTTTTTCATCAGGGGTGAGATGGATGATCGGATTTTGCGGATCGCGGACGGGCCAGTCCTCCATCACCTCCAGCTTGCGTGTCCGACTGATGAGATGCCCCAACAGGCTGAAGTCCCCAACGTCGCGCTGGAGCCGAACCAGTTCGGCACGGTTGCTCGACGAGGCCGTGCGCAGCCGTTCGACGATCCCGGCAAAGTGTCGCTCTCTCGTGAGAGACTCTGTCAGTGGATGATGAGAGAGCGACTGCAACGCGTCCGCAGCGTGTGCCAGTTGTCCAGCGCTGACGAACTGCATGGCTTGGAGGACCGGCCGATTGGCGTCGACCAATGCCTTGAAGTTCCCGAATGTCCCATAGCGCCCGGGTTCAAGCAGGTCGACCAGCGTGTGCAGGTTCTCCTGGCCTGTTTGTACCGGCGTCGCGGAGAGCAGGACGATGGCATCCGCGCACTGGCTCAGCGCCAAGGCGGCCTTGTACTGGAGCGTGTCCCGATTACGAACTCGGTGTGCCTCATCCATAATGAGCAGGTCGATGCCTGGCCGGACTTCAGAAATCTGTTCCACCAGCTTCGCGTCCCGGATTGTTTCGTAGCTGGCGATCCAGTGGAATTCGGGCAGGTCCTTCCCGCGCTCGACCTGGTCGAGCACACGGCGGATTTCGGACGCTCCCACGATGTCGAAGCGCTCCTCGAAGCGCTTTGCCAACTCATCGCGCCACTTGGTACGCAGTCGCGCCGGGACAACAATGAGCACGTTCGCGAGTGGTTGTCGCGCGCGCCACTCGCGGAGGATGTAGCCAGCTTCGATGGTCTTACCGAGGCCGACATCGTCGGCAATCAGCACCCGCTGGTTCGGATTCTCCAAAAACTTCAGGACGGGCTTGAACTGGTAGGGGAAGAAGCGAGCACGAGCCGTTCCGAAGGCGCTGGTGATGGGCGATGGAGGGCTGCGCAGCCGCTCGTAGGTCATCAACGTGCGGAATGCCTGTGATCTGCTGAAGCGCGAGGTCTGCAGGTCCGTCCAGAGGTCCGTGCCCTCGACGTCGAAGGGCTCGAGTTCAATCAGCGAGAGGGTCTGGATCCCATTCCCGAACTTCACCCGGGCCAGTGTTTCCTCCAGTTGCTCGTCGTGACGCAGGTCGAGCACCTTGCCCACCATCTGCGTGTCGCTAACCTTGCGGACAAGCGTTCCGACTTGAATGGATGCCGCAGTCATGGCCCTCCCCCCATTCAACGCTTCTGCCAAGCTCCGAGAGGAGTCTACGCCAGTCGCGCCTTCGGAATGAACGAACCAAGATTCATAGCGACGGAGTCCTCCGACCACGAGGGGCCACTTGGGCCGGACCTACGCAGTGACTCGCTTGCCTCGCTTTCCAGCTCCATCCATTGCTCGCGCCGATAACGGAGCCCGCCTTCAGCCTCATGGACGGTGTCCGGTAGCTGGGGATGCTCCGTCGCGATTTCCACCTTCATTGCCGACTCTGCCGCCCCTTATGGCTCTGAAGGGCCTGGAGAACTTGACGCAGTCGGACGAGGGTTACGGGGCGCCCCTGTGATCCAGCAGAAATCGCTCCAAGGATGCCTCCTTGACCCGAACCGCGTTGGAGATCCGGATGTGGGGCAGTGTGCCCCGTTCGCAGAGCCGGTACCCGGTGGCCCGGCACACCCCCAAGCGCTCCGCGACCTCCCGGACGGTCAGCAGCCGGCCAGAGCCCGAGGCCACCGGCGCCACCGGGGCGGAGCCCAGCAGCAAACTAGCAGCAAAAATCTTGGGGTCCTGGGGTACTGGATGGGGCGGCTGGACACCCCGGGGCGAAGAAAACCGAGTATTTACGATGGGTTGTGAAGGGCTGGTAACCGCTGGACGGCTCCCGGGGTTCCTTGGGGTGCAAGTGGTCGCAGGTTCAAATCCTGTCGCCCCGACCATCGAAGGCCCTGGAGTTCTTGGCGAAAGCTGAGGATTCCAGGGCCTTTGTTTTTTCCGGATTCTGAAGTGGCTCCGCCGGCGACGGAAGCCGCTTGGGTGCGCACTGAAACCCCGTCAGACGGAGGGCTTCTCGGGCGCGGCGGGCTCAACGCGGAGCGCCTCGGCTGCTGGGCTCGACCTGAAGGCGCCTCGGCTAGGGTTCGCCGGCTTTAGCTGCGTTGGGTGCTAGCAGGCGCGCGAGTGCGTCTTGGAGCGCTTGCCTCTTGGGGACCCAGAGGTCGACAGGGATGATTTCAGGGTTCCGTTCATTCGCAACGATGCCGAACAGTTCTCGTGCGGCCTCCTTCAGTCGAGCCCCGTAAGGGGCGTCCATCCAGAAGCCGTTTATGTGTAGCGCACCATCGGAGAACACGCTGATCGGTGAACGCTCGCCCACATGCGCGTACTTGGGGTTGAAGGACCCTCGCAGAGCGCCTGTGCCCCAGCTGAGGGTGCTCGCGCTTTGGGAGACAGCATCGAACAGCGCGCGGACGGCGTTGGACGCGTCGGGCGGTAGCCGCCTTCGTACGTCGTCGAAGAACTCGGCCTCGGTCCACTTTCGTCGTCCGGAGATCTCGCTCTTGAGCTCCCGCGCCTGTGGAGTCGCGTTGAGTACGTGCGGGACGAACGCCTCCATTCCGCCGGGGGTGGCGTATGGACGAATCTCGAGGGCGAGCACCTCTGTGTGAGTCATTTGCTCATTGAGGAAGACCGCCATCTGGTAGAGCTCGTCAGGAATCCGGTCGGCGGCGAATATGAGCCGGACATTTCCGGACCGTAGGTTCGCGTCCGCGCGAGCCCAGAAGTCAGTAGCCGCTTCATTCGAGCCACAGAGCTTCAGAACCGTCTGGTCGAGGGTGTCTGCGTGGGACTCGCGGGCAAGCTGCTCCAAGCGATGGGCTGGCCAGTGTCGCTTCGCATTCGCGGCGTATTCAATGAGTTGCCCCACGACTTCACGGCGGATTCGTGCGTCCGAGCTACGCTTCACTTCAATGAGGGTAGGGACCGCGTCGTGGTCGATGAAGACATGGTCGATGCTCCAGCGATCGCTCTGTCCTAATCCGCCTGGGATTCCTACCTCACGCCCGATGAGTAGCCATCGCCGTGGGTCTTCCGGATCCATCTGGTCACCGCGCAGCAGTTCGGGATGGTCGGCGATGAGATTCTGAAGTTCAGCCTCTGATGCGTACCCGTTCTTGGCATCAAACGGGTTGAGCCCTCCATCCGCACCTTTGACGAAGATGGGGCCAGGATGGGTTGGGTTGGTATCTCCAGGTTGACGGGGCGACATGGCGGGGCGGGTAGCGGGCTTGTTGATTGGCCGTCTTGTGGTTGAGGTGTGTGCTTGTTTATGGCGGCTGTGCTTCGACTTCCCTCAAGTGGTGACACAGCCTGACAAGCCTACTTGGATTCTGGCGCTGTCGTATCGGCGAGAGTCAGAAGCTCGGTCAGCGCGCTTGCGAGTGCATCGACCCTGGGGGCCCGTAGGACGCTGTAGTGATCTCCCTGAATGACGCGCACCACGAGCTGAGCTGCGTGGCGGCTCCATCCACGGTCTTCCGTCTCGGAAGGCTCCAGTTCCGTGTCGCTGCCGCGCATGACGGTGAGAGGTCCTGGGCAGGTATCCAGCGTGTGCTGTTGAAGCGCACGAAGATTGGCGGTGAAGACACGAAGCAACGCGTGGAGCTGGGCCATGCCGGCGTCTGGGATGAAGACACCCGTGTCGCGGCCCTCCTGGAGCACTCGTTCCAGCAGTGCCTTCGCGTCGCTCACGGAACCATCCGAGATCGTCGATGGAGAGATTCCCGCTGTGCGCGCCAGGTCCAGCGCGAACATCGTCGCCGCGGCCAGGTCGTCGTCGGCCGTGACGCCTTGGGCCAGCGAGGTGGAGCTGGGCTCAATCAGGGCAAGGACGTCCACCGTCTCACCACTTTGCTGTAGCAGGCGGGCCATCTCGAAGGCGATGACGGCTCCGAGTGACCATCCTCCCAATCGATACGGTCCCTGGGGTTGCACGGTGCGGATGGCGTCCACGTAGCTGGCCGCCATGGCGTTGATGGACTCGTTCGGCGGTAGCGTTCCCTCCACTCCCTGGGCCTGCAGTCCGTAGAAGGGCTGGTCAGGGCCGAGTCTCCGCGCCAGTTCGGTGTAGCAGAACACCGTGCCGCCCACCGGGTGAACACAGAAGAAGGGCACCCGCGAGCCACTCCGCTGGATGGGAACGAGCGGCGTCCACGGCGCAGGCTCGCGTCGAAGGAAGGCGGCCAGCCCCTCGACAGTGGGTGCCTGGAAGAGCGCTGTGACTGGCAGGGTGCGTCCCGTGCGCGCGCGCAGCATGGACTGGAGCCGTACCGCGAGCAGTGAGTGTCCGCCCAGCTCGAAGAAGTCGCTCTTCGCGCTGATTGGCGAGGCACCGAGCAATTCCTCGAAGAGACGGGCCAGCTCCAGTTCGTACGCGTCGCGTGGCGGGACGTAGGCCTCGTGCTGCGAGGTTGTCTCATCGGGGAGCGGGAGCGCCTTTCGATCCACCTTGCCGCTCGTGTTGAGCGGCAGGAACTCCAGCGTGACGAAAGCCGAGGGCACCATGTGCTCGGGCAGTCGCTCCTTGAGGAACGGGCGGAACGTACCGGAGTCCACGACAGTGGTGGTCTCCGCCTCCGCAACCACGTACGCCACCAAGCGTTGCAGCCCTGGCGTGTCTTCGCGGACCAGGACCACGGTGTCGCGCACGGCGGGGTGTTGGCGCAGCGCGGACTCAATCTCTCCCAGTTCGATGCGGAAGCCGCGCAGCTTCACCTGGAAGTCGATGCGGCCCAGGAACTCGAGTTCGCCCTGGGGCAA